>JALNZZ010000203.1 GCA_023229065.1 Porticoccaceae bacterium | reverse complement strand
AACTCGTACTGGCGCGGCCTGGCCGGCACCGGCAAGTTGTCGAGGAACCAGTCGTAGAGAGGGCGATGATCTTCAAACTCCAAAGTACAAATGGAGTGCGTTATCCCCTCGATGGCATCCCCCTGCCCGTGGGCAAAGTCGTAGGAGGGATAAATATTCCAGGCATCCCCGGTGCGGTGGTGCGGCATCCGCTTGACGCGGTAGAGCACCGGATCCCGTAAATTGATATTGGCAGCGGCCATGTCGATCTTGGCGCGCAGGGTCATTTTGCCCTCGGCAATCTCACCCTTGCGCATCTGCTCCAGCAGGGCCAGGCTCTCGGCGGCGGGGCGCTCGCGCCATGGACTGTTTTTGCCCGCCTCTGTCAGGGTGCCACGGTATTCACGGGTTTCTTCGGCAGACAGCTCACAGATGTACGCCTTGCCAGCGTTGATCAGATGCACAGCCCAGTCGTAGAACTGGTCGAAATAATCAGAGGCGTAGCGCACTTCGCCGTTCCACTGGAATCCCAGCCACTGGACATCGTGCTGGATGGCCTGGACGTATTCGTCCTCCTCCTTCTCGGGGTTGGTATCGTCGAAGCGCAGGTTGCACTGGCCACCGTACTGCCGGGCAAGGCCAAAGTTGACACAGATAGACTTGGCGTGACCGATATGCAGATAGCCATTGGGCTCTGGTGGGAAACGGGTCAAGACCGACTTGACCACTCCGTCCGCCAGGTCGCGGCTGATGATTTGCTGAATAAAATGCTGAGGCTTGGACTCGTCCATTGGGATCCCGTAGACACGCCGCGAGGGCGAAGAATTAAAGCCAGCCATTATAGCGATCGCCGCGCTGTTATAAAGGACCGCCAGCCTCTGGCATCGCTGTACTGTGCATTGCAACAACTCTCAAAGCACCCTTCACCAAGTTTCCATTCAAATTCCCCCTCAAACTCCTTATCATGGCCACCTGTTTCATGAAGGACTACTCAATGATCACTCTGCACACTAACTACGGCGACATCTCCCTGGAGCTGAACTTCGACAAAGCCCCCATTACCGCGGCCAACTTCCTGCAATACTGTCGGGATGGCTTCTATGATGGCGTTATCTTTCACCGGGTCATCGATGGCTTTATGGTCCAGGGCGGCGGTATGGATGCCGACATGAAAGAAAAAACGACCCGCGCTCCAATCCAGAATGAAGCGGACAACGGTCTTTCCAACGATACCGGCACCCTGGCCATGGCCCGCACCCAGGACCCTCACTCCGCCTCCGCCCAGTTCTTTATCAATGTGGCAGACAACCACTTTCTCAACCATAAGGGCAAGAACCCCCAAGGCTGGGGCTATGCCGTATTCGGCAAGGTAACCGAGGGCATGGATACCGTTACCCGCATCAAAGCGGTGCCCACCGGCAGCAATGGCTTCCATCAGGACGTGCCCCGCGAAACAGTGGTGATTGAGCGCGTCACCGTTTCTCCCGCTTACGCAGACAAATAACCGGGATGCAATGATTCGCCTCCTTATCTCGGACCTGCACCTTGCAAAGGAACGCCCGGCTATTACCCGGGCGTTTTTTCGCTTTATGGAGCGCGAGGCCACCCAAGCCGACGAGCTTTACATCCTCGGCGATTTGTTCGAAGCCTGGGTCGGCGATGACGATCCGGGGGCGTTGGCTCGCGCCGTCATTGCCGGGCTGCGCAAGCTGAGTGACAGCGGCACCCGGGTGTACTTTATGCACGGCAACCGGGATTTTCTGGTGGGCCGGCGCTTTGCGCGACAAACCGGTTGCACCCTGCTGCCCACCTACCACTGCATCACCAGCGGTAACCAGACATTGCTACTGTGCCACGGCGACACCTTGTGCACTGACGACAGGGAATATCAGCGCTATCGCCGCCGCGTGCGCAATCCGCTGGTTCGCTGGGTACTCTCCCACCTGCCCCTCAACAGGCGCCTCAAGATCGCCGCTGAGTGGCGCGCCCGCAGCATGGCCGCCAACAGCAACAAGCCCGACAACATCATGGATGTCGCCCCCGCCGAAGTGGAGCGTCAGCTGGCCGCCCACAGTGCCGCAGTGCTGATTCACGGCCACACCCATCGCCCCGGCATCCACCACCACGATAACGGTGACCGGGTAGTATTGGGCGACTGGGGAGACCTTGGATGGTACGTGAGGATTGAAGGGGAAACCCTTGATTTAAATGACTTCCCTATCGGGAATGAGCCGCTGCAAAAGGAGGAACCCGTCGTCACCCCAGAGACATCTACAGAGCCGACTATAGCCCCACAAATCGCGCCAACCGATGCCGACCCGAGCGGACCTCCATCCACACCGATCAAGCAGGGTGCAGTCGAAACTGGCGACCAGCTGGTACCCGCCTCACCGCCGCCAGCGGCACCGCAGGCTATCCTCTCGCAGTCTGTTCCCTCAAAAGAGCGTCCGACCCGCCAGAAAAAACACCAGCGAGGGGAAGAGATCCAGCTCTCTCTGGATCTCTAGCCGCCACCTCAAGTTAGAGAGGCACTGGCCCCGAATGGAAGCGAAACTCTGTATCCGGTGTCTCGATCAGCTCCCGTTCGGCCGCACCGATGGCAGCGATGCGGTCGGCGATATCCGCCCCCTTGGCTGCGGCCTTCGCCAGCCCCAGGTAATCCCGGTAATGGCGCCCCTCTGACTTGAGCAGGGACGTATAAAACTTGCCCAGTTCGGCATCGAGCAAAGGCGCCAGTCGCGCAAACCGCTCACAGGAGCGCGCCTCGATAAAGGCACCGACAATCAAAGTGTCCACGAGTTTAGCTGGCTCTGAGCTGCGCACCTGCTCCCGCAAGCCGGCCGCATAGCGACTGGCCGTAATCTGCCGATAGACAACCCCGCGCTGTGCCATAATGTCCAGCACCTGCTCAAAATGGCGCAGCTCCTCCCGCGCCAGCCGCGACATCAAATGCAGCAGCTCCAGGCTGTCAACATAGCGGTACATCAGCGACAGCGCGGTACTGGCGGCTTTCTTTTCACAGTTGGCGTGATCGATCAGCAATAACTCCTGCTGACCGAGAGCAGCCTCAATCCAGGCATCGGGCGTTGGGCAATGGAGAAAGGCGCGGATTTCGTCGAGAGGTGATAAAGGCATGATTTTCGATGTTTGGCAGCTGGCGCAGGATTCTACTTGAGTTACACACTGCTTAACACCTCACGCGGTTCTGTCGTCCTCCAGCACCTTTTTACCGCCCCTTGGGCTTCTGTCATATCACTGCACTTTATCGCGCTGCGCTTTGAAACCGTGGTATCAAGATTTCTCCCGCTGGTCGAAATGACAG
>JALNZZ010000202.1 GCA_023229065.1 Porticoccaceae bacterium | reverse complement strand
CTGCTGTGAGCAGCTCCGGGCACTGGGCGTTTTCAACCTGTTGCTGTCCGACGGCGACTACCTCTACACCTATTGCAGCACCAAGCTTACTCACATCACCCGCCGTGCACCCTTTGGGCAGGCCCAGCTGACGGACACCGAGCTGACCGTGGACTTTAGCGAACACACCACGCCAAATGACGTGGTCTCAGTCATTGCCACTGAGCCGCTGACCGGCAACGAGCAGTGGACCGCCATGGTACCGGGAGAGTTGCTGGTGTGGCACAAAGGGGAGATACAGGCGCGAATTCTACCCAATGCCAATCACTCGCCCGCTCGCCAGCCGTTGGTCACCGGGTAGCGGCGGTCACGCCCGAAACCGCGCCGGGTGATACGCACCCCGATTGGCGCCTGGCGGCGTTTGTATTCGTTGAGATCCACCAGGCGGACCACCTTGTAGACGTCATCGCGCTCAAAACCTTCGCCAACTATGGCTTCGGCGCTCCAGTCTTCCTCAATATAGAGTTCGAGGATTCTGTCCAGCACCGGATAGGGGGGCAAACTATCTTCGTCCTTCTGATCCGGCGCCAGCTCCGCCGACGGGGGACGGCTGATCACCGACTCGGGAATCACCGGCGACAGGGTATTGCGGTAGCGGCTGAGCTCGAACACCAGGGTCTTGGGGACATCTTTGAGTACATCGAAGCCCCCTGCCATATCGCCGTACAGGGTACTGTAGCCCACCGCCACTTCGCTCTTGTTGCTGGTGGTCAGCACCAACAATCCCTTCTTGTTGGAAATTGCCATCAGCAGGATACCGCGCACCCGGGCCTGAATATTCTGCTCGGCAAGATCCACCGGCAGACCTTCAAACTCCTCGGCCAGCGTCGCCATAAAAGCCTCATACATAGGCTCAATGCTGAGGGACTGATAAGACACTCCCATACGCTTCGCCTGCTCGGCAGCATCGTCGCGGCTCAGTTGTGATGTGTATCGGAAGGGCATCATTACCGCCTTCACCCGCTCGGGCCCCAGAGCATCCACCGCCACCGCCAGGGTGAGCGCAGAATCGATACCGCCGGACAACCCCAGCACTACGCCTTTAAAACGGTTCTTGTTGATATAGTCGCGCACCCCGACCACCAGCGCCTGGTACACTGATGGCAGCAAATCGGGAACAGGCGCCAGCTCTCCAGGCACAATAGTGACCGCCTCTGCAGCGAGGTGAAGCTGGCAATAGTGCAGGCCCTGCTCAAATAGCGGCGCACGCCAGCACACCTCGCCATCGGCGTCGACGGCCATGGAGCCACCATCGAAGACCAGCTCATCCTGACCGCCCACCTGGTTGAGATAGACCACCGGCATGGCGGCCTCGCGGGCACGTTGCGCCACCACGGCCTCGCGCTCATCCTGTTTGCCGCGGTGGAAAGGCGAGGCATTGATGGCAAGCAGCACCCGGGCACCGGCATCGCGGGCTGCAGCCATCGGCCCCGGTTGCCAGATATCTTCGCAGATGGCGATGGCCATCGGAGTGCCGTCGATATCAATGACACAAGGTGCAGTGCCCTGGCCGAAATAGCGCTTTTCGTCAAAGACCTGGTAGTTGGGCAGCAGCTGTTTGGCATATTCCGCCACCAACCGCCCGTCGCTGAACACACCGGCCATGTTAAACAGCTGGCCATCGCGGCGGCGGGGATAACCCACTACCGCAGTGATGCCCTCGCTTGCCGCCGCTACCTCAGCAAGCGCAGCCTCGATGCGTCTGTCGAGGCTTGAGCGCAACAAAAGATCCTCTGGTGGATAGCCAGTCAGCATCAGCTCGGGAAGCAACACCAAGCGTGCACCCGCTGCACGAGCAGCATCCAGAGCTTCAACAGTGATGCGGGTATTGCCGGGAATGTCTCCCACCAAAGGGTTGACCTGGGCCAGGGCAACGGTGATTGTCGTCATGGGGAAAGCCACCGCAATGAACAGGGCTGGCATTTTCAGATAAAATGGCAGCAATAGCAAAGCACTGGAACCGGCAAGGACATGGCAAAAACCGGCAACCCACCGGCACTGAGTCCGGGCCACACCACGGATACGCTGTCGGTCCGACTACTACCTCTATACCTGTCTTATCGCCTGCTGCTGTCGCTGCTATTGCTCGTCAGCTTCGTCGCCCAACTGGCCTCAGGCATCATCGGCTCCCTCAACCCCAGCGCCTACCTTTACACCGCCAGCGCCTATCTGCTGGTCACTATGGCGGATGCTGTGGTCTGTCTCCTGCGCCGCTACCGCCTGCACCCAAGCCACCTGTTTTGCATGCTTCTGGTGGATATCTTTGCCAATACAGTGCTGATGAACACCAGTGGCGGCCTGGCCAGCGGCATCGGCTACCTGATGCTGGTAACAGTTGCTGCGGGCTCGATTTTTTTCACCGGCCAGCTCGCCGTGTTGATTGCTGCTATCGCCAGCATCGGTATCATTATCGAAAGTGTCAGCCAATTGTTTCTCGGTACCGGCAGGGATTCGCTTTTCCCGGCGGGGCTACTTGGTATTCTGCTGTTTATCACGGCCTTGCTGTTTCAGGGTCTTAACCGCGCCCTGCGCCGTGCCGAAAAAACCGCTGATCAGGAAGCAGAGCAAGCCGCCCACCTCCAGAAGCTCAATGAGCGCATCATCACCCGCATGCTCACTGGTGTCGTCGTCGTGGACAGCGGCGGCACCATCGAGCTGATCAATCAGGCAGCGGCACAGCTGCTGGGGGGGAGCAGCGATACTCCTCCCTTTCATCAGGGTGACAAACTGGCCAGGGAAGCGACTCTCAACAATCAATTGAGGCTGTGGCGCACCACGCCTGGACGCCGTCTGCCCCCCTTCACGCCCCGCTTTGGCAACACCCAGGTGCAGGCCAGCTTCAAGCCACTCGACCAGGCGAGCGGGCGCACCCTGATATTTCTCGAGGATTTTCGCGCTGCCGCACAGCAGGCCCAGCAGCTTAAGTTAGCTGCCCTGGGGCGGCTGGCCGGCAGTATTGCCCACGAAATACGCAACCCCCTGGGCGCTATCAGCCACGCCTCACAGCTGCTGGAGGAGCAGCTCCGCGACGACCATGCCACCACCCGGCTTACCGCCATCATCACCAAGCAGGTGCGCCGCATGAATCAGATTGTCGAGAATGTAATGGAGTTATCCCGCCCCCACTCCCATGCCCTGACCCGGATCGAGCTGGGCAGCTGGCTGCGCAATTATGTGCGCGACTACTGTGAGACCCGCGACCCACCACCGGCAATCGAAGTGGAAATCGAGGGCGATGGTATCGACATTACCTTCGATAATAGTCATCTG
>JALNZZ010000201.1 GCA_023229065.1 Porticoccaceae bacterium | reverse complement strand
TCGCCCTCCCCACCGCCGTGGCGGGGATTTCCCTGTCGGCGCTGTTTGCCAGCAACGGCTGGTACGGCGGGGCGCTGGAAGTGTTTGGCATCAAGGTGTCCTATACGCCGCTCGGTATCGTTGTCGCCATGGCCTTTACCAGTGTGCCCTTTGTGGTGCGCACCGTGCAGCCGGTGCTGGAGGATCTGCCGGCGGAGAGCGAGGAGGCAGCGGCCAGCCTCGGGGCCTCTGACTGGAAGATATTTCGCTCGGTGATTATGCCGGCGATCTGGCCGGCCTGGATGACAGGGATGGCGCTGTCGCTGACCCGCAGTCTCGGCGAGTTTGGGGCCATTATCTTTATCGCCGGCAATATGCCTTATATCAGCGAAGTGACTTCGCTGATGATCTTTGTCCGCCTGCAGGAGTACGACCTGGCCGCGGCTAGCGCTATCGCCTCGGTGGTGCTGGTGGTATCGCTGCTGTTGCTGCTGGCCATCAATGTGTGGCAGGCGCACTACATCCGCCGCATTCAGGGACACAGGTGACGTCATGAGTGAAGCCTATCAGGGCCGGGTCGGCTCCCGGCCCCTTGTCCGCCGCTCCCTGATCGCTTTGGGCGTGGCCATCAGCGTGTTGTTTTTGCTGGGTCCTTTGGTGTTTATTTTCGTTAATGCGCTTGCGGGTGGCCCCGCTGTCTATGTGCAGAATCTGCTGGACCCCTACACCCGCCATGCCATTGGCCTGACGCTGTTGGTGGCGGCGGTGACGATTCCCGTCAATCTGGTGTTTGGGGTGTTTCTGGCCTGGCTGGTGACCCGCTTCGAGTTCTTCGGTCGCAAGGTATTGATCACCATCATCGATATTCCTTTTGCCATCTCGCCGGTGATTGCCGGGCTGGTCTATCTGTTGCTCTACGGCAATCAGGGCTGGATCGGGCGCTGGCTGGATGGCCATGACATTCAACTGATGTTTGCCTGGCCGGGTCTGATTATGGTGACGATCTTTGTCACCTGTCCCTTTGTGGCGCGGGAGCTGATTCCGCTGATGCAGCACCAGGGCAGCAGTGAAGAAGAAGCGGCCCTTACCCTCGGCGCCAGCGGCTGGCAGATCTTCCGCACCATCACTCTGCCCAATATCCGCTGGGCCCTGCTGTATGGCGTGATCCTCACCAATGCCCGCGCCATGGGCGAGTTCGGCGCGGTGTCCGTGGTGTCGGGCTCGATTCGCGGCCAGACCAATACCCTGTCGCTGCATGTCGAACTGTTGGCTCAGGACTACAATACCGTGGGTGCTTTTGTCAGTGCCTCGCTGCTGGCGGGTCTGGCACTGGTGACGCTGGTGGTGAAGGCGCTGGTGGAATGGCGCGTCAACCGCCGTTTTGCAGACAGCGCCTTGCTGCCTTCGCAGCCAGAGGAATAAGCATTTAACAATTTGTTATTTTTGCATAACCAAGTCCGGGGATATAATTTTTTGCTATTAGAAGCAGAACAGACAAGGAACCCAGGCCCATGAATTTCCAGCAACTGCGCATCGTGCGTGAAACCGTGCGACGCAATTTTAACCTGACCGAGGTTGCCAACGCTCTCTACACCTCGCAGTCGGGTGTTTCCAAGCATATCAAGGACCTGGAGGATGAGCTGGGGGTCGAGCTCTATATCCGCAAGGGTAAAAGGCTGCTGGGCCTGACCGAGCCGGGCAAGGCCATGATCCCCATTGTTTCGCGCATGCTGTTGGATGCCAGCAATATCCGCAACCTGGTGGAGCAATTCAGCCAGCAGGACAGCGGACAGCTGACCCTCGCCACCACCCACACCCAGGCGCGCTATGCCCTGCCCCAGGTGGTGACGGCTTTCAAGAAACTGTACCCCAAGGTGCACCTCAAACTGCACCAGGGCAGCCCCGCTGAAATCGCCCAGGCGTTGCTGGATGGTGAGGCGGACATTGGGATTGCCACTGAAACCCTGGGCCAGATTCCTGAGCTGGCGTCTTTTCCCTACTATCGCTGGCACCACGATATTGTGGTGCCCGAGGGGCATCCCCTGACCGGATTGGAGACCGTGACGCTAGCGCACCTGGCTGAACACCCGATCATCACCTATCACGAAGGATTTACGGGGCGCGCCAGGGTGGAGAAGGCCTTTAGCGATGCGAGTCTGGTGCCGGACATCGTGCTGTCGGCGCTGGACGCAGACGTGATCAAATCCTATGTGGAGCTGGGGATGGGGGTGGGCATCATCGCTTCGGTGGCTTTTGCACCGCAACGCGACCAGGGCCTGGTAAAGCTGGGTGGCAGCCAGCTCTTCGAGGCCAGTGTCAGCCGTATCGCCGTGCGTCGCGGACATCTGTTACGGCGCTACGCCTATCGCTTTATCGAGCTGTGCTCGGCGGAGTTGTCGGAGGCGGATATCCTCGCCCAAGTGGCACCCGTGGACCCGGTCTGATGACGACCGGGGCACTGGTGCCAGAGCACAGCAGCGCCCTGCTTTAGTTCTCGTCTGAGCCGTTTGGGTTTGCAGCGGGCTTGGCCTGCTCGCCCCGTGCATCGGGGTTGTCGCGGCGGAACTGTTCCGGGTCGAGAAACTGCAGCTTGATCAGGGCGCCGCCCTTGGTCGGGGCGATGCCCAGCACCAATACGTTCAGCTGTCCTTTGTCCTCGATCAGGCCGGGACGGAAAACCAGTATTTCACCGGTTTCTTCGCTGGTGAAGATATTGAGATCTTCCTTGCGCTGCACATAGTTTGCCACGTGGCGCAGCATGGCTCCCAGTACTTGCTGAAACAGGTGAAAGGTCAGGTGCCCCTTGAACTCGGTGTGATCGAGAGCAAGCTTCAGCTTGATGCCGGTGCTTTTGTCGTTGTTTCTGGTCAGCGTCGCAATGGTGACCTGGTCGCCAGCGGCGATTTCCTTGTACAGGCGCCGGGATTTGGCGCGCGGCACATCAAAAAAGTAGTTGCGCAGTGTATTGATGGAGATAGCCAGGAACTGGCCCATATCGATGGTGGCGCTGGGAGCAGTGTTTGTCATTATGGCGGGTTCTCAAGGGTGACTCGGGGCGCAGAGTTTACCCGAGGGCCACCTTACTGCCAATTGATGAGAGCAGCCTCGAGCGCGTGGCCAAGACGGTATAAACAGCTAACCTATTGTCTTTGCATTGACTCTGACATCGCGTACCATGGAAACCTGTCCTCATAGCTAAAGGAACATTTTGAATGATCGAACAGACTAAATCCGTTCAGTCCACGGCGCTGTCCGCCGAAGCCAGCAAGGTGCTGCGCAACACCTATGCCCTGCTGGGCCTGACCGTCCTGTTCAGCACCTTCACCGCCCTGGTTTCCATGGCGGTCAATGCGCCCTACCTGGGC
>JALNZZ010000023.1 GCA_023229065.1 Porticoccaceae bacterium | reverse complement strand
CGCGCGATACGATCGTGCGGGCGCTGAAGAACCTGCGGGCGCATGGTTTCATCGACTGGCTGCGGCGCTACGAGCCGACCGGCAACGAGGGGCGCGGCCCACAGGTCCAGCAGACGAGCAACGCCTACCGCCTGTCCCTGCCGGAGAAGGCCCGGCAGTTCCTTGGGCGGTTTGCCAAGGCCCCGCCCCCGCCCGACGACCATAGCGCCGCACAGGAAGCCCGCGCGGCCGAGGTGGACGCCTACAAGAAGGCCCTGCCCCTCGATGAGCTGGCGCTGTCCGAGGCCGGCGATACCGCGCTAGGTCGGGCGTTGGTGGCCCTTGGGAAAGCTATCCAGAAACGTGAGTCCGATAACCAGACTGAATCCCAATCTAATCTATATCTAAAAGCGCAAACATAAGCGGTCGCCGCTGTTCGGGCTGCTTTCGCAGCCCTGCGGCGGTTCCGATCCGCGCATAGGCGGATCGGGAAGCGGATACCTCACAGCAAAACCGCCAGCCTCGCGCCTGCGGCCAGCCTCCTATGGGCTTTCGAGAGAAAGCAGGCGGAAAGGTTAGTGACTACTCGTGCAAATGTGCACAATTGCACTTTTGGCTAGGTGCACAGTTTTCCATTGACCCCGGAGCCGGTCGCGTGGCATATTTCAATCCTGCAATTGTGCACAAAGGAGCTTTTGCAAAAATGCGGTGTTGCACATGAAAACTCTAGCTATCGCCATGCAAAAGGGCGGCGTCGGAAAATCGACGCTCACGAAGGCCCTTGGCGTTGCCGGCGCAAAATCCGGCCTCAATGTCCTCGTGCTGGACATGGACGCGCAGCAATCGACCACCCAATGGGCCGAGCGGCGCAAGGACGCCCTGCCCGTTGTGCGGTTTGCGACCGAGATCGACTTGCCGAAGCTCTTGAGCCAGGCCGAGGAAGCCGGTTGCGACCTCGTTGTTATCGACACGCCCCCCGCCCGAAGCACTGAGGCCCCGGCCGCCGTCGAATATTCCGACCTCGTGCTTGTGCCGTGCACGCCTGACATAGAGGCGTATGAGCAGCTTCCCAGGACCGCGCGCCTTGCGCGTTCGAGCGAAAAGCCGGCTGCTGCCGTCCTGACGATGGCGCAGCCGAATAGCCGCGCCGAGGAAGATATTGCCCGCCAGGTCTTCGAGACGGTCAAGCTCCCGATGGTTCCGGCCGTCATCCATCGATTCAAAGTGCATCGGGACGCTAGCCGGGAGGGGCTGACGGCCTTTGAGATCGACCCCGAAGGCAAAGCCGCCGCCGAGCTGCAAGCTTTATGGGATTGGGTGAGTGCAGAATTGCAATTGAGCACAAACGCAGTTGTGCACAAGAGAGCATGAGGAACGATATGGCGAAGACAAAGGCAACCGCGCAGGATTTCCTGTCGAAAATGAAGCTTCCCGAGCAGGAGAGCGAGGAATCCGCCCCGATCGCGGCCGAGGGGGCGCAGATCGAGCCGCGCCGCACGGCGGGCAGGGCCGGCCGCAAGCATATCGGCGGCTATTGCGATCAGGACACGGTTGAGAAGGTGGCGCTATTGCGGGCGCGTCTCGGCCTCGACAATTCGCAGCTCATCAAGCGTGCCATTGATGAGCTTTACAGCAGGGAAGGGGCCGCCCGGAAGTTTGGTGACCGATAGTGCACTTGTGCAGAACTGCATTTGTGCACTCAGTACAAGCGGGATTGCAATCTATAATAAATCGCATACTCTACCGATAGAAGATTGCAAGGAACCAGGTCATGGCAGCAGAAACGATAGACCACAGCACGCTTACGGAGCTTGTAGAGGCCGGCGCGTTGCGCGGCGCGCATGTCGTCGGCCAGCCGGGCGGTTGGTCGCTTCGGGTAAAATATGGGGCTGCGGAGCGTGCGCTTGCAGCGCAACGCAGCCGACAGGTGCGTGTTTTCCGGCGCATTGAAACCTTGGTTTCCTATCTCAAGGACGTGGGAATCGAGCATTTCGACGTGGACGCGGCCGACTATCAGGCCGAGGGTGGAAAGACTCGACCAGATCGGGCCGAGGCGATGCGCCGCGCGCATGAGGCGGCCGCGCATGACAAATGGTTCCGCGATCAGATCGAGGAAGCCATAAAGGAAGCCGACGACCCGAACACCGAATGGGTGCCGCACGAAGTCGTCAAGCAGGACATGGCCCGGCAAAGGGCCGAGTTGCTGGCCCGTATCAAGGGCGGCCGTGAGTGAATATCGTTTGGCTACCGAGGGCGCAGGCCAATCGCACCCACGCCATAGACTATATCGCGAAGGAGAATCCCCGCGCGGCGCTCGATCAGCTCGGGGAGATCGAGCAGCAGAGTGACATGTTGGCGGATCATCCCGAAATCGGCCGTGTCGGACGCCGGCGCGGCACGCGGGAGTTGGTTATCAATCGGACCCCGTTCATTCTCGTTTACCGCGTGCGATCGAGAGCGAAGCGTGTTGAGATTTTGCGGCTTCTACATGGCGCGCAGAAATGGCCCTAGCAAAATCAGGCGGCGAAGGATGATGCAGAAGACGGCCGAAACCATCATCCGCGAGCTTGCGGCACGGCATGGGGCCGAAGCGCAGCGCACGGCGCTGGACGGTTGGGCTGATGATGTGACGCGGCTTTCCGGTGATGCCGTCACCCTCGATTCCGTCGAGGAACTGATAGTTGGCTTGCGCCGGGGAAACCTCGTTGATGGGATCGAGCTGACCCGGCTGCATTCGCGTTACCTTGATGAGCGGGCAGGGCAATAGTGCACACCTGCACAGGTGCATGTCTGCAACCCGCCCCCGGCCGTCCCTACGGCCCTGGATGATGAGAGCGGGCCGGCCGGGGGCTAGCGTCTCGGCCGGTTAATTAAGATTTTACCAATTTTCGCGGTCGACCGTTAAACGCTACGGGGTAAACTGCCGTTTGCTTGTGGAGACGCAGGCCGAGGCTTGGAAACCTCGCAAGGTTAGCGGTAAATGGAGCTGGTGGCGACCGGGTGACGGACGTGTATGTCCAGGCTCCGGCTAAAGGCGTTCGTGCCTGTCTAATCTCAGGTTTTCCAACATCCCGGTCCCCGCTGTCTCCCGCGAATAGTGTTCGCACAGGGCAGGGAGGCGCGATCGGATGCCGGATGAACGACGCAGCGCATGGGGCGGGCCCTTCGGGGTGGCGTTCGACCCTTTGAAAAACTGGCTGGAAGCCCTGCCTAGCCCTGCCGTCTGGCGGGTGGTAATCCTGGGCATGGCCCTGGTCTTCCTTCTGGATTGTCTATTGGCCGGAAGGGGGCTGCGCCTGGGGCCGTTCTACCTGCTGCCGATCTGCCTTGCCTGCTGGCGGCTCAGTTTCCGGGCCGGGTTGTCCCTTGGCGTCGTGGCTGCGATCCTTGCGGCGATTATGGAGATCGCGATTACCGGCCGATCCACCGGCACCGCCCTTGGCAATCTGACGATGAACGTTTCGGCAATCGGTGTCCTGGGCGGGATCGTGGCGAGTTTCCGCCGAAGCGTAGAGCAAGAGCGCGTTTTTGCGCGCCGGGACGGGATCACCGGCGCGTTGACACGGCAGGCATTCGAGCAACAGGCGGAAACAATGATAGAGGCGGCCGCCGAACAAGGCCGGCCGCTGCTGCTGGCCTATCTCGACCTCGACGGCTTCAAGATCGTGAACGATCGTTACGGCCACGAGGCCGGCGACCAGGTGCTCAAGCGTTTCGGGATCGCGGCGCGGGCGGCGCTGCGGCGCGAGGATTGTTTCGGCCGCATGGGTGGTGACGAGTTCGCCTTGCTGGTGTCGCTGCCGTCGATCGAGGACGCCCAGGAGACGGCCGAGCGGCTGCACAGGCGGTTTTCGGAGGCGCTGGCGGATACGGCGCATAAGGTGACATGCAGCATGGGAGCGCACACGATCGCGCCCGATGACGGGGCTTACCTGGACGAGCTGCTGCGCAAGGCCGACCGGCTGATGTATGCGGCCAAAAATGGTGGCAAGAACGGCTTGCGCTTCGCCACGGCCGCGCCGTCGCTCGACGTGGAATTGCCGTTGTTCGCCAACCTGGGCAAGCCCTCGCCCCGGCCGATCCTCGCCACCCGGTTCAGCGATGCACCGGAGGCCGCCGGCAACGCATGAAGGGGCCGCACGATGAAACGGCCGATCTGCTGGACACGCTGCTTTACACGGTCAAGGTGATCGCCACGAGCGGCCCCGACGACAAGCAGCGGATCGCAAACGCCTATCAGGATGCGCGCCGGCTGGCGGCGACGATCGGCCTTGACGACGAAGGCTCGGCGCGGCCGCGCATCGTCGCCTGTTTAGAGCGGTTCAGTGCCTACAAGGACGCCGGCGACGTCGCGGCGGCCGGCTGGATGCTGACCGCGATTCAGGAGCGCGTGGCCGAGCGCGATCTCCCCTATTGGCGAAAGCTGAGGAAGATCGTTGACGTTGCGGTGCGCGAGCTGCCCCGGCCGAAAAAAACAGCATTCCATTGAAACAAAAGCCGCGTCAGGGCGTTACTTGCATGTTGGCGTGAATTGCCGCCGAGGCGTGGAAACCTCGTTAGATTAGATTGCGTTGCCTGCTCCCGTAGCGGCCCGGCCGATCTGGGTTTCTCAAAAGCAGCGCGCCGGATGCTACCTTTGGGCGGCATTGGCGAGTTGATCCAGGGCAAGCGCTACAGTGGAGGAAGGTCACAGGGGGGATGACGGCAACGATTCTCACCGGATTCCGGGTTCTGGTCGTCGAGGACGAATGGTTCATCGCTGACGATCTCGCGTGGCATCTGGAAACGGCTGGGGCGATCGTCCTGGGGCCAGTGCCGAGCGTGCGAGAAGCCTTGAACATACTCAACACGCCCGACCAGCTTCCCGATGTTGCGTCCCTCGACTTCAACCTTCTTGCCGGTGATACGTCCATCCGGATCGCGGAGGAGCTGGACAGGCTGTATATTCCGTTCGTCTTCGCGACGGGCACGCCGGAGCTGATCCCGGTGCTTTACCAAATGCGTCCTGTTTGCCCTAAGCCTGTCGTGTCGGCGGCATGGTTGCAAGCCTTGGCCGAGGCGATGACGATCCGGCCCGTAGGCGAACGCGCTCCCCATTTAGCGCCGAAGTGAGCCG
This sequence comes from Porticoccaceae bacterium, assembly GCA_023229065.1. Lineage (GTDB taxonomy): Bacteria > Pseudomonadota > Gammaproteobacteria > Pseudomonadales > Porticoccaceae > NAT127. The sequence goes on along the minus strand of JALNZZ010000023.1, from coordinate 14,776 downwards.
GAGGGCCGTCAGTGACAAAGCCCCGGTGCGATAGCGCCGGGACCGTTTCTCATGCCCCTGCGGGACCGGCGAGCCGTTCGGCGCAGATCGCGGCGACGGCCTCTTGCAGCGCCGTCACACGATCGACCAGCCACGCCAGTTCCTCGCCGGTGATTTCGTAGGCCGGGGAATAGCGCGCGCCGACATAGGCGCGATCGAGGCGGGTAAAGCATCGCTTGGCGAAACGGGTATCGCGCGGCCACACGGCGATGAGCTGCGGGGCGATCCGCTCGGCATGGGAACGCAGGACGGACAGGCGGTGCGATTTGGGGCTGTAGAGCGTCAGGACGGTCAGGACGCAATGATAGAGGCGTTCGACGGTCTGATGCAGATCGAAAGCGGCTTCCTTCTCGTAGCCCCGTCTCATGGCTTCCTGCGCCAGCTCGAAGCGGCGGGCGGCGTTCGGAAACCAATGGCCGAAATGCCGTTGCGCTTCGGCGCGAGCTTCCTCCGGCGCGAGGGTTTTGGGGGAGGCGAGGGGATAGCCCGGAAGCTCATAGAGCACGATTCCGTCGCGGGCTATGTCCACGAAGAAGGGGCGGCCGTGGGTGAGCTGGTCGTTGAAATCCGTGAGGGTGTGAACGATGAAGTTGACCGGCGTGGAGAGCTGGCGCGTGATGGTCAGTTCTTGCAGGAACCGTTCGGCCGCCTTTTCCCATGCCTCATATTGTTCGGCAAAGCCGCCGTAGTTGACGACGACGAGCAAATCATAGTCGGAGCGATAGCCGCTCTTGCGATCCTCGACCCAATCGCCGCGCGCATAGGAACCGAACAGGATCAGCTTGAGGATGCGGCCGCGCCTGCCCTTTTCGGAGAGCTTGGTTTTCAGGGATTCGTCAAATTCACCGAACAGGATTTGCGCCGCGCGCTCCAGCTCGCGGCGCTTCCTGTCGGGCAGATGGGTGAGGCGTTCAGGGAGCGTCATACAGCCCCCGGAACTCTGCATCGGCGTAATAGGCGAGCTTGCCGGCGACGATCGGCCGTTGCCCGGCCAGGAACAGCAATTCGACATTCTGTGGCAGGTTGCGGACCTCATCGGGGGTCAGCAGCGGACGGGCGGTGTGTTGCTCGCCGTAGGAGATCCCCGACTTTTCGGAATCGAGGGCGCGGCTCATGGTCTGGAACACCACGGTTTCTTGGCCCAACAGATCGGAGACGAGCCGGGCGCTGTCGTGATCGTTGACCCCGAACACCTGCAGGACGCCGGCATTCGACAGGAATGTGCCGGCGCGCTGCCCGTAGGTGGCGCGGAGCTGGTGAACGTCCTGCAGGATGGGCCAGAGCTGGACGCCATAGCCGGCCATGAGGCCCATGGCGCGCTCGACGGGGGCCAGATGGCCGAGGGCGGCGAACTCATCGAGCAGGTAGAGGACCGGCACGGCGGGCTTGGCGGGATCGCGGGCCATGTCGGTGAGGCTTTGCGCGACGAGCAGGCGCAGCCAGCGCGAATAGGTCGAAAGGCGATCGGGCGGCAGGACGAGGAACACCGAGGCGTTGCGGCGCTTGAGATCGGCAAAGCCGAAATCAGATCGGCCGAGCACGGCAGTCATGCGGGGGCTATCGAGGAAATGGGTATGGCGTTGCGCGGCCGACAGCACGCCGGCCGCCTCCCGGTCGGATTTGCCGAGGTGGCGGTTCGCGGCGCGAGCGACCAGGCCGGCCGCTTCAGGGGATGCCTGCATGTCCTTCAGGAGCGCGGCGAAGGCTTCCGGGGCAAGGGTGAGATATTCGCGCAGGGTGGCAAGGCTTCGGCGCTCACGCGGCTCCTGGGCGGCGATATGGAGGATCAGGCCGGCAATGAGCGCCTTGGCTTCCTCGTTCCAATGCGCCTCGCCGGCCATGCCCGGTTCATCGAACACGAGGGCGTCGGCCAAGGTGCTGGCATCTTCCGCGACATCGAGGCCGGCCGGGTCGAGCTGGTCGAGGGGATTGAAGGCCGCCGAGGGTTTTGCGGTGACGCCGAAGGGGTCGAGGACGTGGACCGGCCCGAATTTTTCACGGGCGCGGCCGGCGATCCTGGCATTTTCGCCCTTGGGGTCGATGCAGATCACGGAGCGGTCGGCGGTGAGCAGGTTCGGGATGATGGTTCCCACCCCCTTGCCGGTGCGCGTCGGTGCCATCGTCAGCAGATGGGCGGGGCCGTCATAGCGCAGCAGCTTCGCGGATTTCGGATCGCGGCCGATCAGCAGGCCGGAATGGGCGCGGGCGAGGGCGGCGGTTTCCTTGGTCGTGGCGAAGCGGGCCGAGCCGTGGGTTTCGCCGTCCATATCCCCGAAATGGATAATCAGCGGATTGGTGACGAGCCGGAAGGTGAGCGCGGCCAGCACCAGCAGCGTGACGAGATCGAGCGCGATGAACGGGATCGTGCCGGGGCCGTAGCCGGCTTGCTGGAGGGCGAACCGGCCGCCGAAGCCGACGACGAAAAGCGCGACGATGAGGATGAACAGGACGCGGAGCAGCGTTTGCCAGATGCGAAAGGGTGCGGCGAGCAGAGAGAGGAACGCCCATAGCGGATCGTGGGCGGCCGCGCGCAGCATGTTCTTGAAAGCGGTCCATGCAAGCGTTGCCTGGTTCATTGGAGCTTGCCCTTGCCCTGCGGCCGGTCGGACGTGAGCTGTTCGAGCATCTGGCGGGTTATTTCGTCGGTGGCTTCCTCGCGTGCGACACGATCGGCAACCCAGGCAGCAAAGCGTTCCGCCTCATCCTCGATATCGGCCAGGTCCGCGCCGGCCGCGATCCTTGAGAGGACAACGAGGCGGCCGCGCGCCTCGCCGTCCTCGATGGTGGCTCCGAGCGGGATCATCTTTTCGACAATCCGGGCCAGGGGGATTGGGGAGGGCAGGGCGAGCCTTTCGATCCGGATACGCCGACCGAGCGGCAGGGTGTCGATGGCGTCGGCCGGAACGCGCTTTTCGGCATCGACGGGTAGGGCGAGAACGCGGCTCATGCGGGCGGCCCCAAGCAGGAAAGCCGCCTTGACGCCTTCATGGGTTTCGCCAAGCGGGCCGCCCATGTCGCTGTAGGTGAAGGCGATGCGATGCCGGGCGAGCAGCACGTCAATATAGTCGTCACTGACAAAGCCGATCCCTTCGGGGCCGACCTCGCCAGGCTTTCTATCGAGCCAGACGAAATGATGCCCGTCATGGCGGGAGCCGTATGTCGCCTCAATCTCATCCTCTGTGACGAAGGCGTGGCAACCCTCCACGCCAGTAAAGATGCAGGTTCCCGGCTTGCCGGCGAGGAATTCGCGATAGAGCTGCATGGCGTCAGGCATCGGACACCCCCTTGTCGGTCCCGCCCGGCTCGGCGGCAGGCTTGAGCAGATCGGCAAACAGTTCCTTGTCACCGGGGCGCGTCAGGAAGTCGGGCAGCTCACGCTTGAGCCATTCGCCCAAGCGCCGGGAAAATTCCTCATCCTTGCCGTTTTCGAGCCGATGCAGGACGAGCGCACCGAGCAGCACCTTGCGGCGCGTATCGTTAGCGCGTTCCTGTTTCGAGAGCCGGGCCTTGAGCGTGGCGCGCTGCGCATCCAGTTCGGCCAAGCGTTGTTCGATCGTTTTGCGCGCCATTCCTCAAATCTCCTTTTCCGGTTGTTCGCCTAGACTATCATTCCCGGCCATCTTTTCCAGCATTTGCCCGTTGCGCTTGAGTTTTCGGCGGCTTTGCAGCACAATCCGGGCCTCAGTTCATCGCATCGACCTTGCCGCAAGCGCCACACCGAGCGACGAAAAAGCGTAGCGAATGAGTTGAGAAGGGCGCACTTACGAGTTACTACGTAACTCAGTGCTCCGCCAGCTTGGAGGGTGGCGGGAAAGGCGGAAACGGGATCGAGGCAACGGGTTGGCGATCTACCATTTCAGCATGAAGCCAGTTTCGCGGGCGAAGGGCCGTAGCGCCGTCGCCTCAATGGCTTATCGTGCCGGGGAGAAGCTGACCAACGAGCGCGACGGGATCACGCACGACTACACGGCCAAGCAGGGCGTTGAACATGCCGAGATCGTCTTGCCGGAAGGCGTCAACGCCGATTGGGCGCGGGATCGGTCGGACTTGTGGAACGCCGCCGAGTTTGCCGAGAAGCGGAAGGACGCCCGCGTTGCCCGCGAGTTCGAGGTTGCCTTGCCGCATGAGCTTTCGGCCGAGCAGCGGCTAGAGGCGGCGCGGGAGATGGCGCAGGAGCTGGCCGACCGTTACGGCGCGGCCGTGGACTTCGCCATTCATGCGCCGCACGAGGCGAGCGACGTTCGCAATCACCATGCCCATATCCTTATGACCACGCGGCAGGTGATGGAGAACGGCTTAGGCGAAAAGACCTATCTTGAGCGCGAGAATAAATGGCTGCTGGCGAACGATCTACCGACAACCGATATGCAGCTTCGCGATATCCGCCAGCGGTGGGAGGGGATCGCCAACGAGCGGTTGGCGATGGCCGGTCATGATATTCGCATCGACCATCGTTCGCATATGGAGCGCGGGCTTGAGATCGCGCCGACCGAGCATATGGGCGTCCATGCCACGCAGATGCAGCGTAAGGGCCTGGACGTGTCGCGGTCGCGGCTGGACGAGGAAGCGGCGCAGCGCAACGCCGAGCTGATCCGGGAGAAGCCGGAACAGGTTCTAACGATCATCACCGGCGAGAAGAGTGTGTTCGACCGGCGCGACGTGGCGCGGGCGCTGCATCGCTACATCAACGACGATCCTCAGGAGTTCCAGAACGCCTTTGCGACGGTGATGGCATCGCCGGCGCTGGTCGAGCTTCAGTCGGAGACGATCGACCCGGCGACGGGCGAGATCGGGCTTGCGCGCTATTCGACCCGCGAAATGGTCGAGATCGAATCCGGCATGGTCGCGGCGGCCGAGCGGATGCACGAAGTGCAATCGCATGGCGTCGATCGCCGGCATGTCGAACGGGCGATCGGGGCACAGGATGCCGCCATTCAGCTCAGGGCCGGCGATGCGTCTGCCGGCTTGTCGGATGAGCAGCGCGGGGCGATCGAGCATATCACCGGGCCGGAGCGAATCGCGGCGGTTGTCGGTTATGCCGGCGCTGGCAAGTCCACCATGCTCGCCGCCGCGCGTGAGGCGTGGGAGGCCGAGGGCTATCAGGTCCACGGCGCGGCCCTGTCGGGCAAGGCGGCCGAGGGGTTGGAGGAATCGTCCGGCATCCAGAGCCGCACGCTGGCGTCATGGTCCCGCGGTTGGGACAACGACCGCGGCCAGCTCGGCCGCGGCGACGTGTTTGTCATCGACGAGGCCGGGATGGTCGGGAGCCGCCAGCTCGCCCGGTTCGTCAACGAGGCCGAGGCGCGCGGGGCGAAGATCGTCCTTGTCGGGGATCACGAGCAGCTACAGGCGATCGGGGCCGGCGCACCGTTCCGGGCGATCACGGAGGAAATCGGCCATGCCGAGCTTTCGGAGATACGCCGGCAGCGCGTGGACTGGCAGCGGGAGGCTTCCGTTGACTTCGCCACGCACCGGACGGCCGAGGGGCTGGCGGCCTATCGGGATCGCGGCAATATCAGCTTTGCCGAGACAGGCGCGGACGCGCGGGGGGAGATCGTGCGCGATTACCTTGCCGATCGCGATCAGCGTCCGGACGGTACCCGAGTTGCGATGGCGCATCGGCGGGCCGATGTTCGCGCCATCAATGACGCGATCCGGGCCGAGCTACAGGACCGGGGCGAGCTGGCGCGGGTGGACGAGGACCGGGAGGGGCCGGGCCGGGCGCTGACGTTCCAGACCAATGCCGGCAAGCGCGACTTTGCGACGGGCGACCGCATCGTGTTCCTTGAGAACAACCGCGACCTTGGCGTGAAAAACGGGATGCTTGGCACCGTCGAGCATGTCGAACCGGGCCGCATCATCGCTACCTTGGACGGCCGAGGCGACAGCGTTTCCGTGCCGATGGGCGACTATCAGGCGATCGACCACGGTTATGCGACGACGATTCACAAAAATCAGGGGGCGACGGTCGATCGTTCCTATGTGCTGGCGTCGGGGACGATGGACCGGCATCTCACCTATGTCGCCATGACCCGGCATCGTGACAGCGTGCAGCTCTACGCCGCCCAGGACGAGTTCACCAATGCCGGCCGGCTGGTCGAGCATGGAGCCGCGCCGTTCGAGCATGATCCGCAGAAGTCCGACAGCTATTTCGTGACGCTGGAAACTGACCAAGGGCAGCAGCGCACCCTATGGGGCGTCGATCTTGAGCGGGTCATGAAGGAGGCCGCGCCGGAGATCGGGGACAAGATCGGCCTACAGCATGAGGGTGCCACCCCCGTCACCTTGCCGGATGGGACGCAGACGCACCGCAACACATGGAAGGTTCAGGACGCCGGCGAGTTGGCCTATGACCAGCTAGAACGCCGCCTGTCCCGGTCGGGCGTGAAGGAAACGACGCTCGACTATACCCGCGACTTTGCCGAGCGGCGCGGGATCGCGGAAACGTTGGGTGTCCGCAGCGAGATCGCGCTTGCTTCGCCGGCTATAGAGGGGCACGCTTTTCATCCTTCCGAACGGGAGGCTCAGGGCCGGCCGAGGCTTGAGCATCAATCGGAGGATAATGTTCGCCAGCAGGCCGGCCCTGATGCAGCGCCGCCGCATGGCGTCAGCGCCGATCGGTCGGAACGGCAGACACCCGAAAAGCTATCGCTCGATGAAAAATCGGTCCCGGCCTCTTTGGGCATTGAGGGGGGTGAGGGCCGGGACCGGGCTCGCAGCGGCTACGCGAGCAGAACAGAGTTGCATAGCAGCGGCGAGAAAGACAAGCGTAAGGATCTCGCGCAAAAAGCTGGCGCAGATCTCACGCAGGATCTTCGTGCAGATCCTCGCGAGGATCTCGCCGGCGCTCGCAGCCGCGATCATGGTGAACGAGCGGTTAAAGATCGTGGTGACCAATCCGTTAACGAGCGTGGTCAACAAAAAGTTAACGAGCAGCCGCGCCGCAATCCGTTCGAGGGCCTGAAACTCGGGCGCGGCGCGGCGGCCGAGCGTCCGCAGCAGGACCGCGCCGGCGAGAGCGGCCCGCAGATCGACCAGAAGCGGCCGCAACAGGCCGAGAAGCAGCGGCGCGGTATGTTCGCCGGCCTCAAACTCAATGCGCGTCCTGGGCCTTCCCAGGATCGCGGCGAGGCATTGCGGATGCAGCGACAGCCGGAAAGGGAAGCGAGCTTGCGGGCATCGTTGGCGCCAGAGGGGCCGGCGCAAGACCGGCTGGCCGATCGGGTGCGGCGGCAGTCGCCGCTTGAGGCGGCCGTTGACCGCTACGCGCGGGCCTATCAGTCGATCGACCAGCACAGGCGCGAGGGCCTGCCGGTGCTCGACATGCAGCGGCAGGAAATGCGCGCGGCCGGCCAGCAGCTCGACCAGGTGCAGGACGGTATGAAAGATTTGATGCGCTCGACGCTGCAAAACGATCCGGACACGATGCGCGCCATGACCGAGCTTTCCGGCCGGGAACGTGTCGCCCAGGTCATCGAGGGGATGAAGCGTGAGAACGCGGCCCTGCAAGACCCGAATGTCAGGGCCGAGCGGTTCGTTGAACGCTGGCAGGATTTGAGGGCGCAGCACAAGCAGCTACGCGGCTGGCAGCACGACGAGGCGCGCGGCAAGGTCGAAAACCAGATGACCGGCCTGACAAAGAGCCTCGAACGTGACCCGCAGGTTGATTCCATCTTGCGTAACCGCCGCCGGGAACTCGGAATCGGTGAGCATCTGCGCAAGGGCCAGAGCATCGCCCACGAGCTGCAAGAGGAAATGGCACGCGGACAGCGCCTTAGCCGGGGCATCGGCATAGGAAGGTAGGCAGGCAGATCATGACGGAACTGGACGACCACGACGACAGGGAAGGTATCGCACGGCAAGCACTGGCCGACGACGCTGGCGACCCGGCCGCAGCCTTCGACGCGCTACGGCTGACGGTGGAAGACCTTGCCGGCGATCTCAGGCGGGAAATGACGACGATCCGCAAGGGCGTGGAGATGGCCCTTGACGAATTCGACCGGCAGGGGCCACCAGCGGACTACAAGCCCGAGCTGGCGCAGATCGTGCAGCAGCTCGCCCATGTCGGTGAGCGCGTGCAGGGCGTCGAGCAGTCGCCCATTCTCAAGCGAGGCGCGGAGCACTATGCGGCTGCGCTCGAGCGCAGCGGCGAGGGCCTGGTTCGCACCGCCGCGCAGCAGCTCGAGCGCCAGGCATCCGACCTCGAGCGCGCCGGCCGGGTTCTTTCCCTGCATGTCGCCAGCGCGCGCGAGCGTCATGTTCAGAATCGTTATTTGTGCATCGTCGGCGGGGCTGGCCTGGTCCTTGGCATCCTGTTGACGCTGTTCGCCCCGCGCGTGCTGCCCGGTCCCGTTGACATGGCCGTTGCCTCGACCGCCATGAACGCCGATCGCTGGAACGCGGGAATCTCGCTGATGAGATCGGGAAGCCCGAGGGACTGGAATAATCTGGTTTCGGCCAGCGATCTTGTGCGGGCCAATCGGGCGGCGCTGACAGCATGTGCCGAGGCGGCGGCCACGGCGAACGAGGATCAGCGCTGCACCGTCACCGTGGCAGCACCGGCGCAGCCGGCGCAATGATCGTTGTTCGATCCGGCCGATTATCCGGCAATGGATTTGACAAGGGCAACGATCTTTCTGCGCACGGTCAGGGAGCCGATCCGGGCAAAGGCCATGTTCAGCTCCTGGCCTTCATTGCTGGCGATGAAGCGGGATAGTTCGTCGTCGGCCAGCGTTGAACCGGGTGCAGCATCGTTCCCCCCTTCGGGGAAAAAATAGGCTGGCTGCACGCCGAGGACCGCCGCCATCCGCAGAAGTCCGCTTGCACTGACCCGGTTCGTTCCCTTCTCGTATTTCTGGATTTGCTGGAAGGATACGCCGAGGGCCTTCCCGAGCTCAATCTGGCTTACGCCGAGCAGGCGGCGGCGGATTTTGATCCCCTCCCCTACCGCAACGTCGATTGGGTCCGGGCCTCTTGCCTTGGGCTTTGGTGCGGTTCGAGCCATGGCCGTCAGTCAACCATTTCCACGATCTCATATGCCCGCACGAGTGGCCCGACGCCTTCATTGAGCAGCGTCAGGACGGCCGGCCCTTCAATCGGGGCGATCTCGATCCGCTCGATGCGAACCGGCATCCACGGCGTTGCCGGGTCCGAGCGCATGACTTCATCGCGCAGTTCGAGAACGGCTTGCTTCACCTCATCCAGATCGGGGAAAAATTCATTGCGAAGGTCCGTATCCCGCCAGCGGGCCGCAACATCACTGTCAGCACAGCTATAGGTGTATAGGATCAAGGTCACTCCCCCAGTTTTCCAATCGTTGTTGGTGGGGAGGATCGAGCCTGAAACGAGATCGGTCCCGTAGGGGCGGGGCAAGATGACGCCGCCGCGTCGGCAGGCGTGCCATTCGGGCAAGCCGCCTGCTATTCTCCTGATCTAATCCCAGAGGTTTCCACGCCCCAGACTCGAAAGCCCGAGAGCATCATAAACCACTGTTTTTGCACTTCAAGCGTGCAGGTAGAACTTGCTAGTTCGCAGAAGCTAGGCGCAAAAGCTGTCGCACGTTTCGGGATTTTTACAACATCGCGACCCGCTTTATAGTCCAGCCGTATCTTCACGAACCTGCAAGATGCGGTCGATAAGACCCCATTCTAGTGCTTCCTCCGCCGTCATGAAGCGGTCGCGATCCATCGCGCGCTCAAAGTCTTCATAGGAGCGTCCGCAGTGCTCCGCATAGAGCCGCGTCATGCGCTGCTTGGTTTTCAGGATTTCCTCGGCGTGAATTTGCATGTCGGACGCCTGCCCCTGGAAGCCACCGGAGGGCTGGTGAATGAGGATACTGGCATTAGGCAGTGCAGCTCTTTCGCCTGGTTCGCCTGCCATCAGCAGGAACGATCCCATTGAACGGGCTGTCCCCATGCAAAGCGTATGAACCGGCGCGCGGATAAAGCGCATGGTGTCGTACATGGCGAGGCCGCTGGTCACGACGCCGCCCGGCGAATTAATATAGAGATTGATGGGCTTTTTCGGGTTTTCCGCTTCCAGAAACAGGAGCTGCGCGCAGACGAGGGCCGAAACGGTGTCGTTCACCTCGCCATTGAGGAAGATAATCCGCTCGCGCAGAAGCCGGGAATAAATATCAAAAGACCTCTCCCCCCGGCTGGACTGTTCTATGACCATAGGGACGAGCTGCATCGCTTCGCGCATCGGCGACCTCCAAACTTCCAGAATTTTAGGATGAGGCTCGCCGCGTCAGGCGGCGAGCATGAGAGGCGGGCTGTTGCTGTTCGCGGCCGCCCTCGCCATTCGATCGAATCTCGCTTCCGTCAGTTCGTGGACGATCCGAAGGCAGGTTCCACCCGTCGCGTTTGGGGTGATCGTGAACGTCACGGTGCTTTCAAGGAAAGGGGGAGCGTCGTCGCGCAGCTTGTAGCGCACTTCCTCGCCGGGAGTGACGGTGATCGCATCGGGATCGGCCAATGCCTCTTGTGGCAACCACCTTTCCCGAAGCTCGGGGATGGTGATAGCGCGCCAGACCTTTTGCGGCGGATCGCCCAGGTCAAATTCCATCTCTACGGCGCTATCCTGCTCCATGGTCTTTTCTTCGTTCATTGATCCATGTCCCTCAGCAAGACCTTGAGAGCTTCGATGCGCGCTGGCCAATAGGCGCGATACTTCGCCAGCCATTGGGCGATGAGAGCCAGCCCTTCGGGATCGACCTCGTAATTCACGAAACGCCCCTCTCGTTCTTCCCTCACGAGCTTTGCGCTCCGCAGAACCGAGAGGTGTTGCGACATTGCCGGTTGGCTGATCTCCATGCCCTTGCGCAAGGTGCTGGCGTTCATGCTCCCTGCCGCCAGCTTCTCGAAGATCGCGCGGCGGGTCGGGTCTGCCAAAGCTCGGAAAATGTCATTCTCGATCATGGAAACACATAAGCACGCACTTATGCGATTCGCAAGCCTGTTTCGGGGCTGCTTTCCGTTGTCGCGGAAATCCTGATGTATGCTACTGCCCGTCATGATCGGGATGCTGTCTGCTTGCGTATTTTTTGAGGGCAGCGGGAGGTGTCGTTGCTTCTGTTGTAGAGCGGGGCAGTTTTCCGAGTTTGTCGAGCCACTTCAATCGGCTTTCACAGCCAAATTCCTGCTCAGGAGCAATCGCGTTGGGGTCATCAAGACTTGAAAGGGTGACGTCGATCCAGTTGGAGCCGATGTAGCGAAAATGCAAAGAAGTCCCGCAGGCGCTGCAAAATCCGCGCTCGACCGCTTCAGATGACCGGAACCATGACGGCTTACCTCGCGTCCAGACGAAGCAAGACACATCAGTTTCCGCAAGCGCTATGAAGGGTGCTCCCACAGCCTTCTGGCACATCCTGCAATGGCAAATGTGCGGCTTCCTCATAGGCCCCGATATACGAAACCGAACAGCTCCACACTGACAGCCACCGGTCATGTAACGCTTGCCTGCAACGGAAGGTTCGGAACGGTTCTGCACGACTGTATCCTCGGCTCGATTATGGAATTGCTTCATAAGAGTCAGAGGGGCCGTTGCGACAAAGCCAATCGAAGCCCGAAGCCGATCAACATCGCCGCGAACACCCATCGTTGCAGCGTCTGCACCAGCGGATGCCGGGCGATCCATCGGCCGAGAACGAAACCAGCGCTCGCATACATAAGATCGAAGGCGAACCCCACTCCGACGAGGATTACCCCCAACAGCAGAAATTGCCCCGCTACAGTTTCTTGGCCGGGGCGGACGAACTGCGGCAGTAGCACCGAGCAAAACAGTAGGGCCTTGGGGTTCAGGATGTTCGTCAGCAGCCCCCGATAGAAGCACGATCCGTAGGAGTGCGGCCGGCTTGGCTTCTGCGTTGCCGTCGCTTCGGGCAGGAGGGACCGGGCACGCAGGATTTCGATTCCGAGCCATATGAGATAGGCCGCGCCGGCGAAGCGCACGACCTCGAATGTTATCGGGCTTGTGGTGAGCAAGGCCGCCAGTCCGAGCGCCGCCAGAGTTACATGTGCCGCCCGCGCGACCGCCAGCCCGACCGCTGTAGCGATAGCCGATCCCCTCCCCTTGGTCGCGCCGGTTTGCAGGATTAGCACCATATCCGGCCCCGGCACTAGATAGACGATGACCAGCGCCCCGATGAACATTCCCAAATCGCCCATGACCAGTTCAACCGATGAAGATGCTGCGGTTTCAGACTATCGAGACTGCCAAGGGCATGTCCTTGCGAATTGCGCTACGATCAGCGTCGATATTGGCCTACTATGCTAATCACCAGGGCAATTCATGCGCCGGGATGCCAAAAATGAAACTGGATGCTATCGACCGCCGTATCCTCGCGGCCTTGCAGCGGGACGCGCGCCTGACCAACGTGCAGCTCGCGGAGGAAGTCGGATTGTCGCCGTCGCCCTGCCTGCGGCGTGTGCGGATTCTGGAAAAGGCCGGCGTGATCGGCGGCTATCATGCGAGCCTTGATCGGGCCGGTCTGGGCCTTGGGCTGACCGTCTTCGTCGGCATCAAGGTCGAGCGGCACCATGACGAGCCGGCAGCGGCGTTCAGGGAAGCCGTTCGGGCGTTGCCCGAAGTCGTATCCTGCCATTTGGTTTCAGGGGACGCCGACTTTCTGTTGCAGATCGTCGTTCCCGACCTAGCGGCCTATGAACGCTTCCTGCTCGATACGCTTCTAAAGCTGCCCGGTGTCAGCGACATACGCAGCAATTTCGCGATCCAGACCGTCAAATCCCAGGCTCCCCTCCCGCTCGATCATCTCCCGGTCGCGGATGGGTCGCAAATATCCTAAGTTAAGCAGCACCTTGGCGGGAAAATCCGAATTCCTTGTGGTTCAGTGACTTAGGCGAAACCGTCACTGTCGCATGTCTTTGTCGCAAGTGCTAAAACACCTGCGACATGATTTGCGACAGGAGAAGGCCGTGAACCGCCAACCAGATTCCGACACCGGCCGGGTGTTCATCGGCTATGCCCGCGTCTCGACGCGCGGCCAGGACCTCGACCAGCAGCGGGCCGCCCTTGGCGCGGCCGGCTGCATCCGCATCTTTGAGGAAAAGGCATCCGGAGCGAAGCGGGACCGGCCCGAGCTGGCGCGGATGCTCGACCATTTGCGCGCCGGCGACGTGGTGACGATCACCCGGCTAGACCGCCTCGCCCGATCGACAGCCGACCTTCTGGCGATCGCGGAGCGGATCAAGGAGGCCGGCGCTGGCCTGCGCTCGCTGGCAGAGCCTTGGGCTGATACGACGACGCCGGCCGGGCGCATGGTGCTGACCGTGTTCGCAGGTATGGCCGAGTTCGAGCGAGCCTTGATCGCGGAGCGCACGAGCGCCGGCCGGATCGCAGCGAAGGCCCGAGGCGTGCGGTTCGGCCCCTCCCCTGCCCTCACGGCCGAGCAGATCGCCCACGCGCGCCAGCTCATCAACGAGAAAAACAAGCCGGTTACGGAAGTCGCCCGCCTCCTGGGTGTGCATCGCGCGACCCTCTATCGGGCGCTAGACGGCGCGGCGTTTGTATCGTACGAAACAAAATAATGTGCATTTGTGCACAAGTGCAATGCTGCACTCCTATGCCTTGGCAGCCGATTCGACCTTCTAACGAGGCGAGATAACTTGAATCGCCGCGAATTGTGACAGCGAAAACCCCGGGATTTCAGGGGTTTCGATTCAAGGCATTGCAGAATCAACAATTTTCTGGATTACATGTAAATATGAGTCGTGTAGCCAAGCCACCAAGTAAGGAACTCGTTCGCGCCCATCGGGAGCGGCGACGAGCTGCTGGCCGGGTTTTGGTGAACACTGACCTTCCTGCCGAGATGGTCAAAGCTATCGACCAACTCAAGGAAGCCAGGGGCGTGCGGGGACGTACGCCGATCATCGAAGAAGCATTGAGGGTCTATATCGAGACGCAGCAAGGGACATAACGGCAAAGCCCCTCGCCGTTAGCAGCGGCGAGGGGCTTTAGGGCCGTCAGACACACCGTAGAGACGGGGCCAAACCAATCTCCCCTTATCTACGCTAGAGCACGCCAATCCGCAAGATTGATTCTTGCGGAAACGGGGAAAGCCGTGCCTGCCGTCCACAGTCGTCATGTCCTCCGAATGGAAGGACGGAAGGCATATGTTGAGGACGCATTACGCGGCCGCGATCGGCTGCGCGCGTGGGAACGCGCTTGATGAAATCATGCGGGAAGTCTGGACGCGCTACGGTGCCGGCCAGCTCTCCGACGACGAGGCCGGCGAGCTTATGACGCTTGCCGAGGGCCGCCGGGCGGCGTGGCGGGGATCGGGACAGGTCGGGCTTGGCCTGGTCATGCCCCCACCGGCCGAGCGATGCCCGACGCCGGTTCGCCGGCATAGTCATATCCGGGGGCGATCGGAGGGCCGCATATGGCGGCCGACGACGCGCAAGGACGTTCAGGCGATCTTGAAGGCGGCCGAAATCTACAACGAGGCCGGCTTGCGCCAGAAGGGCGAGCGCAGCGGCCCGTTAGGGTCGGTCGCGCTCGACGTGTTGCGGCTGTTCGTCAATCTCATCGACTTCCGCACCGGCCGGCTAGAGCCGTCAATCACCACGATCATGGATCGGCTCGGCCGGTCGCGCGATACGATCGTGCGGGCGCTGAAGAACCTGCGGGCGCATGGTTTCATCGACTGGCTGCGGCGCTACGAGCCGACCGGCAACGAGGGGCGCGGCCCACAGGTCCAGCAGACGAGCAACGCCTA
>JALNZZ010000200.1 GCA_023229065.1 Porticoccaceae bacterium | reverse complement strand
GCCAAACTGTTAGAATAGCGGCCCGCCAGCCATCAGCCGCCCGGCAACACCATGGAAATCTTCAAAGAGTTCAGCTTCGAAGCCGCTCACCTGCTGCCCAATGTTCCCCCTGGTCACAAGTGTGGCCGGCTGCACGGCCACACCTTTTATGTGACTTTGTACGTCAGCGGTGAACCCGGTGAAACCAGTGGCTGGCTGATGGATTTCGCCGATATCAAAGCCATCTTCAAGCCGATTTACGATCGCCTCGACCATCATTACCTGAACGACATCGAGGGACTGGAAAACCCCACCAGCGAAAATATCGCCCGCTGGGTCTGGCGCGAGCTCAAGCCATTGCTACCGTCACTGTGCCGCGTCATGATCCGCGAAACTTGCACCAGCGGCTGTATCTACAGCGGCGATTAGGCACCGCACCGCCGTCTCAAGCAACTAACCCTCAAGCGACTAACAAGGTACCCACCGAGGTACTATTCTCCAGGCTGGCCTGCAGCACGGTCTGGTCTACACCTGCAGCCAGCACTAGCGGCACCAGCACCAGGTCGGCGACAGGGCCATCGACGATGTGTCTCAACACAGCCTGTTGAGTCGGCGCCTCATTGAGCAGGTAGACCCGTACACCTCGCTGCGAGAGCTCCGTCAGCAGGCGAGCGGGCAGTGACTGCAGGTTGACCACCATAACCTCCCGACAGCGGCCAGCACTGGCCAGAGACAGCACCAGATCGAAGGCCCGGAGCGATTGCTCAGACCCGTCGTACAGCACCTTGATACGACTTAGCGCCGCACCAGCGCGCTGGCTGACACCGCTGCGACGCCGGCCCGGCACATAAATGCCGGACGCCTGTCCGGGCGGTGCAGCTATCGGCAGCTTGCGCTCACTCACCTCGAAACGAAAACGCACCTGGCGCGCCAGGGCGCACTCATCGAACAATAGCCTCATCCTGTCCAGCAGCTGGCGATGGCGCAAGCGCAGGTGATCGGCAAACAGATCGCGCTCCTCGCCAGTGGAACGCACCACTTCTGTGGTGAATGGCAGCTCGGCAACGCTCTGCAGTAACAGGTCTTCCATAAACAGCCCCAACAGCCCTGCCTGCACTTGCTCTGCCACCATCACCGCAGCCTCCAGGGAGGCACGGCTGATACCCTGTGCGTCGATGGCAATATAGATCTCTGGTGTCCCCGTCTCGCTGGCTGCCCGAGTTTCGGCACCGTTGCCCGCTCGTTCAGCTGTCATTGTCGTCGCCCTCCTCACTGTCCGTCTCGTCTGCACTCTTGCCAGCCCGCCCAGCGGCACCACCAAAGCGACGATGCAGGGCAATCAGCTCAGCGACCCGCGCCATCACCAGCCCATTGATGGAATCTGGCGGATAGTTGCCCTCCTCATCCGCTGCCCCCGCCTCTCTGTCCAGTAGCAGGGTAAGGGCTTCGTCCAGAGTATCGACGGCATAGACGTGGAAGCGTTGTTTCTCAATTGCCGCCACCACGGCGGGGCGCAGCATCAAGTGGTCGAGGTTGGAGAGAGGAATCACCACCCCCTGCCGGCCAGTGAGTCCGCGCTGCTCGCAAATGGAGAAAAAGCCCTCAATCTTCTCGTTGACACCGCCGATAGCCTGCACCCGACCGTGTTGGTCCAGCGAGCCAGTAACTGCCAGATCCTGTCGCACAGCAACCCCTGACAGTGCAGAGATCAGGGCGGTCAACTCCGCCACCGAGGCGCTGTCGCCCTCGATACCGCCATAGGACTGCTCGAAAGCGAGGGTCGCCGACAGAGGCAGCGGCTGGTGGCGGGCATAGCGGTCAGCCAACAGAGAGGAGATGATCATCACACCCTTGGCATGGATTTTCCCGCCCAGCCGCACTTCCCGCTCGATATCCAGCACCCGACCGGAACCGAGCCGCGCCGTCGCGGTGATACGCATCGGCTTGCCGAAGGCGTAGTGGCCCAGCTGATAGACGGACAGACCGTTAACCTGGGCAACCCGCGCGCCCTCGGTTTCCACCCGCTGCACTTCGCGCAGAATGCTCTCATGGGAGCGCTCGCGAAATTGATCCATGCGGCGGATAGCGGCATCAATGGCCTTTTCTACATCCTCACCATCGATCAGCTCGGCGCCCCGCTGACGGGCCCAATAATCGCTCTCGCACAACAGATCGGCAATGCGACCGTGGTGCAGCGACAGCTTCAAACTGTCCTCCACCTGGCGGGCACTGTATTCGATGACTTTCCCCACCGCACAGCTCCGCAGGGGCCTGAGTTTGTGGCGCTGCTGCAAGCCTTTTACCAAGCGCGCAAACAACAGCATCGTCTCGGGGGTGCGCTTGACCTCCTCTGCCATGTCCGCCGCCACCTTGAAGAGCTGAGAGAACTCCGGATCGTACTGCTCCAGTAAATAATAGAGGTGGCGGTCGCCGGTGAGAATGATCTTGATGTCGAGAGGAATCGGCTCCGGCTCCAGCTGCGCTGTACTGGCAAAGCTGAACATCTGCTCCAGGGATTGGACGCGAATCTCCCGCGCCCGCACGATACGCTTGAGCGCCTCCCAGGCAAAGGCGTTGGTCAGCACCTTGTCCGCCGCCAGCACCAGATAACCGCCGTTAGCCGCGTGCAGAGCACCGGGCTTGATCATGGTGAAATCGGTAAACAGCGTGCCCATCTGTGCCTTGTGTTCGATACGGCCCACCAGGTTCATAAACGACGGATTGTCCTCCCACACCAAAGGCGCACCCACCGGCTCGGACTCCGGCAGAGGACCGTTGTCCACCAGCACATTGACAGAGTATTGCGTAAAGTGCTCAGCTCGCAGCTGCGGGCGCTCCTGCTCACCGGGGCCCTCAGCCTGAGGGGCTCGGAAAGCATCCACATTGTCGATGACATCCGCTTGTACCGCTTCCAGGTAATTCAGCACCTGAGGCAGCTCGCTGTAGCGCTTGCGCAACTCGACGAACAACTGATCTACCGCCAGGCGGCTGAACTCACGATTCAGCTCACGCAGTTTTTCACGCCCTTCCTTTACCCAGACGGGCAACTGGCGGACGATAACTTTAAGCTCATCCTTCAGCTCCTCGATAACCGCCAGGGTGCGCTCTTTGTCTTCTTCGGGCAGCGCCTCAAAATCGGGAGGTGACAGAATCTTGTCCTCGCGCATTGGCGCCAGGGTGTAACCGTTCGGGGTCTGAATCAGTGCGATACTCTCGGCTCGCGCCTTTTCCCCCAGTGCCTGGAAGGCCTCTTGCTCGCGCCGGGTGTACTGTTCGCCCATCTCCTGCAGACGGCTCTGGTATTCATCACTCTGAAAAGTAGCAGGAATACTGGCGAGCAGATCTTCCACACAGTGCAGCATGTCGGCGCGCAGCTGGCGTCCTGTGCCTCTGGGCAGAGACA
>JALNZZ010000199.1 GCA_023229065.1 Porticoccaceae bacterium | reverse complement strand
ACCATGAACAGCACGATCTCCGCCACCACACTGAGGGCCCAGAACAAACCGATGGCGCCGCGACCGTAGCCCACCGCTTCCAGTTGCAGGCTGAAAAAAGCATAGTAAATGCCATGCGCCACCTGCAGCAGGAAGGCCATCAGCAGAAAGGCCTGCACACTGCCCCGTCGCAGCACTCGCCGCACCCCGCGTGCGCGGGGACGCCGGAATCGGCGCTCGGCCCGGGGCACCCACAAAGACGACAGCCAGATCATGCCCAGCAGCACCAGGCCAGCAATACGAAAATCGTCGATACGTGCCTCGAACCAGTAGCCGCCAGCTACCACGGCGAGCACAAACCCCACCGAGCCCCACAGGCGTATATCGCTGTAGCGGTGCGGCTCGCTGCGCAAATGGTCGAGCGTCAGCGCTTCAAACTGGGGCATTACCGCGTTCCAGAAAAAGCTATAGCCCGCCATTACCAGGGCCAGAGCCCAGAATCCCTCGGCAACAAAAATGGCCGCAAAGAACACGGCTCCCAGCGCTGCTCCCAGACGGATGGTGGTCATACGATCGACACGATCTGCCAACCAGCCCCACAAATTCGGCGAGATGATCCGCGTGCCTACCTGGATCGCCAACAGCTGGCCAATCTCCGTGGCGGTAAACTGCCTGTCGCTGAGAAACAACGGCCAGAACGGATGCATGATTCCCAGCAGCCCGTAATACCAGAAGTAGAAGGACGACAGGCGAACGGAGGGAGTGGTGGCAGACACGGAGCTCGCGACACATAAAGGAGAGACCGCATTATCAATGCAAGACGGGCGGAGAAGCAAAAACACCTTAGTGCGATACCCGCTGCCCGGCGCAGACGTTACACAGCCCGCTCTGTGCACTACAATCCCCGACCCACTTCATAAGCCTTGGAAAGCCAATGTCCATCCGCACTCTTCTCAACGACCGCTTCCGCGCTGCCATGGCCGCCGCAGGCATCACCGGCGACTGCAACCCCAACATTGCTCTCAGCACCCGGGAAGGCTTCGGTGACTATCAAGCCAACGGTGCCATGGCTGCCGCCAAAGCGCTGAAGATGCCGCCCCGGGAGTTGGCCCAGCGCATCGTTGACCATGTGGATCTGGACGGCATTGCCGAGAAGCTGGAAGTCGCCGGTCCCGGCTTTATCAACATCCACCTCAGCGCCAACTTCCTGGCTGCCGCTGTCGCAGATCAGACAGCTCAACTGGCAGTATCCGTGCGCCCCAACGCCACACCGCAAACCGTGGTGGTCGATTATTCCTCTCCCAATCTAGCCAAGGAGATGCACGTCGGCCACCTGCGCAGCACCATCATCGGCGACGCCGTGGCTCGGGTGCTGGAGTATCAGGGTCACAAGGTCATTCGCCAGAACCACATGGGGGACTGGGGCACCCAGTTCGGCATGCTGATTGCCGAACTGGAAGAGCAGCTGGGCAGCGGCGAAAAGCCGGAGCTGGCTCTCAAGGATCTGGAGGGTTTCTACCAGCAGGCCAAAAAACACTTTGACGAGGACGAGCAATTCGCCACGCGGGCCCGCAACTATGTTGTCAAACTACAGGCCGGTGACAGCCACTGCCGCCAACTGTGGCAGCTGTTCATCGACATCTCCGTCGCCCATAGCGAAGAGATCTATCGCGCCCTCAATGTCACGCTGCACCACGGCGATATTCGCCCCGAGAGCGCTTACAACGATGATCTTGCACCGGTGATCACCGCTCTCGAAAAAGCAGGGCTGGCAGTGGAAGACCAGGGTGCCCGGGTCGTCTTTCTCGATGAGCTGGCAGACAAGAACGGCAACCCCAGCCCGGTGATTGTGCAAAAGTCCGACGGCGGCTATTTGTACGCAACTACAGACCTGGCAGCCCTGCGCTTTCGCGCTGCAGAACTGAAAGCCGATCGCATTCTCTACTTTATCGACGCCCGCCAATCGCTACACATGAAACAGGTGTTCACCATCGCCCGCAAGGCTGGCTTTGTCGACGTCAGTGTAAGTCTGGAGCACCACCCCTTCGGCACCATGATGGGAGAGGATGGCAAACCCTTTAAAACCCGCACTGGCGGCACCGTGAAGCTGGCAGACCTGTTGGTGGAAGCGGTTGAACGCGCCAAGCACCTGGTGGCCGACAAAAATCCCGATATGGCCGCCACTGAGCAGGAAGAAGTAGCGCGCAAGGTGGGGATCGGCGCCATCAAGTACGCCGACCTGTCCAAGACTCGCACCAACGATTACATTTTCAACTGGGAGGCCATGCTCAGCTTCGAAGGTAATACAGCGCCCTACCTGCAGTACGCCTACGCTCGTATTCGCAGCATCTTCCGCCGCGCCGGTGTCACAGTAGACAGTCTGGACACTTCCATTCTGATTACAGAGGGACAGGAAAAACAACTGGCCCTGAAACTGCTGCAATTTGACGACGTCCTGCAGCAGGTGGCTGCAGAAGCCTTCCCGCACATCCTCTGCAACTACCTGTACGATCTCGCCAGCGCCTTCATGGTCTTTTACGAGCACTGCCCCATCCTCAAGGATGGTGTCGACACCGAGGTGCGGGCCAGCCGCCTGCAACTGGCAGACATCACCGCCGCTACCCTGGCGCGCGGGCTGGACCTGCTGGGGATCGAGGTCATGGAGAAGATGTAACAATCCGGCTAGCCGGATCGACAGTGTACAAGTCGGCACTGACGGGCAACGTAAAGCTCAGTGTAAAGAGCTCAGTCCACCAGCCGGATCCTGCTCCAGTCACCATCCACAGAGTCCAGTAACTGGCGCAGCGCCGGGCTTCTGTACTTGCTGCCCAATGCCTGCCAGCGCTCCCACACGCTGCGGTGCAACACCGGCTCTACCCGGCGCACTTCTGAGCGGCGCATGATCTTGTAGAAGCCGGTGTACTCGTTGTGCTGCTTGCCGAGATGGTCCGGCTGCAGGTCATCGACCAAGTGAGGCTCAAAAGCGAGGCCACACTTGTCCGCTTCCGCTATCAGCCACCTGCCGGCATGATCGCCCAATCCACGCTCCCGGTAGCCGCCGCCAATATCAGTGTGGACCCCGGCAAACCACACCTGCTCCAGATCGACTCCCGGCTTGGCAGTCCACAGCGCCGGCTCGAAGTCCTGCCGGTTCTCATCGATGGCCACAGCATGGCGGGCATGACGAATGATGCTACTGGGCTCGGTATCATGAAATAAATAGCGCCCCGTGCCCAAGGTACCGAGAAACGGCGCCGGTATGCCCAGCGCACCCACAGTGTCCCAGACGCCGACGAATTCAATTTTGGTGGTCTCCGCCACCGCATAGCGCTGGCGAAACTCGCTGGCTCTATCCTGCCCCGGAGCCGAGGCGGGGCCGCGCTGGCGATAGAGCTCGTAAGCTTCGGGAAT
>JALNZZ010000198.1 GCA_023229065.1 Porticoccaceae bacterium | reverse complement strand
ACGATGGATTTCATCGCCAATCTGGTGCAAGCGGATTCTAGCCTGTTTTTTTGGATTGGTCCCGACGGTGAAATGATTGATCTCCAGAGTAAGGGGGCCAATCTCGAATTTCTGGAGTTTTATCAAAAAGATATTGGGCGAGATGATCCACTGCACATCACGAAACTGTGTGCCGGCAGCCAGAATATAGCGTCCCTGAGCTATTCGCGTAGGGCCGGTCTCGAAGTGCCTCATCGCTATGCTCGTTACCTTGTCCAGATCGATGTCGGCGACGAAGTCGCCCTGGTTTTCTGGAAGCAGGGCAAGCCTATCGCGTGCATGACGTTTTGCCGCAGAGTTCAGGGGCCTCTCTTTTCGCTTGATGAAGTGGATTGGACTGCTCTGCACAGCCATGCTCAGGACTTTTTGAGCATGCATTGGCGCTTTCGCTCAGAGCATATCGAGAGTGTGCTGGTGGAGGCTTTCCATCTCACGCCACGGGAGCTGGATGTTGTCGAGTGGCTGATTAACGGCAAGTCCAATTGGGATATTGCCCAGATACTGGATATCAGCGAGTCCACAGTAAAAGTTCATGCTGCCAGTGTACTTAAAAAGCTTGGAGCAGAGAGTCGGGCCGCTGTGCCTGCCTTGGTAAGTGGACTATAGGGCTCCTAGGCCGTCCCCCTGTTAGCTTCATAGGGCTCCCACCTAAGGGACAGCGTCTGTAACTGTTCTTTCATGTCTGCAAAAGCGGCATCTGCACTCGCCTGCGGTCCTTTTACACCCAGCTCAATGCGGGGCACTTCACCCAGGATAGGGAGGCTGAACACCTTCACATCCGGATAGCGCGCCAACAAGGTTTCCATCACAGGAATAATGACACTCTCATGAGTGCTTATCAGCATCAGGGCGTGCTCGCGATAGTCGAGGTCTCCATGGTGACGGTAGTAGGTGTCGAGCACCCATTCCAGCATGGGCCAGGCCATCTGGGGGAAGCCAGGGACGAAGTGATGATGGTGGATACTGAAGCCGGGAATACGGTTGACCGGGTTGGGGATGAGAGTCGAGCCACGAGGGAACTCTACCAGCCGGTAGCGAGCTTCCGTCAGTTCGCGGCCAGTTTCACGAACAAACTGCTTCAGCAGCTCGACACCTTCCGGGTGGCGTTCGGTAACAGTGTCCAGCGCCTGCGCCACTGCCTCCCGTGTCAGGTCATCCGGTGTTGCGCCGATGCCTCCGGTGCTGAACACGATATGGCCTTTGGCGAAGCTATCGCGATAGCACGCTACCTGGGCCTCCATATCGTCGCCGAGAACGTGAGCCCAGCTCAGGCGCAGGCCACGCTGGTTGAGCATCTCCACGACTTTGGCAAGGTGGGTATCGCGTCGACGGCCAGACAAAATTTCATCGCCGACGATGACAAGGCCAAAACAGGGGGGAGCAGACGATTGAGCTGTCATAGGAGGTGATGTGGGTCCGATGTCGTGTGAGCGGTGAAGTATACCGAAGCGGTTGAGGCGTAGTAATCCAGGCTTGGGCAGATAGCTACTGGCTTTTTCAGAAGATATCAGCTGAGTTCTTTGCCATCTGGCTTTTCCTCTCCGCCCACTTTACCATCGACGCCCCTTGCCATCAGCGGTCACATTTGTGTCACAACCCAGCATCTATCGCTATCCGGGCTTCCTGGCGTTCTTGGTGAGCCGCGTCGCCACTGTGGGGGCCATGCAGATCCAGGCTGTGGTCGTCGCCTGGCAGGTCTATGACATGACGCGTGACCCAATGTCACTGGCGTATGTTGGCTTGGCTCAGTTTCTTCCCATGGTATTGTTACTGGTACCTGCTGGAGATCTGATTGATCGCTTCGATCGCAAACTGATTCTCGGTCTCAGCTGGGCGGTGGGTGCCCTGTGCAGTGGACTGCTGGCGTGGTTGGCCTTCGGTGGTGCAGAAACGCCACTGGGTATCTACGGAGTGTTAGTCCTGTTCGGCTGTAGCAGGGCTTTTGCCAGCCCCGCGCTCCAGAGCCTGCTTCCCCAAATTGTACCCCGTGAGCGCCTGGCACCAGCGATTGCCGCCAATGTCATGATCATGCGCAGCGCCACTATTCTCGGCCCATTGCTGGGGGGAGTTTTGTACGCCTGGCAGGGCGGTGGAGTGACCTACTCCGTCTGTCTGGCTAGCTTTTTGCTTGGACTGGTCTTGCTGCCACGGGTGCCAGTGCGCTTTGCCGAACCGCGTACGACAAGTGTCGCAGAGAGCAATCCTCTGACGCGCTTCGCCGCTGGCATCGCTTTTATCCGCCGCAGCCCCATCGTATTGGGCACCATCTCTCTTGACCTGTTTGCGGTATTGCTCGGCGGAGTGGTGGCATTGCTGCCGATCTACGCCCATGAAGTTTTGCAGGTGGGACCCGCGGGGCTCGGCGCTCTGCGCAGCGCAATGGCCATCGGTGAGGTGGGGGTGGGCCTCTATCTCAGTGTACGTCCCTTCGATCGCAACGTGGGTCCGGTGATGTTCATCGCTGTGGCCCTGTTCGGCATCGCCAACCTGGTGTTTTCTCTCTCCAGCCTGTTCTGGCTGTCGTGCCTGGCGCTGATGGTGGCTGGCGGGGCCGATATGGTCAGCATGTATATCCGGGGCACACTGGTTCAGCTGTCCACACCAGACTATATGCGCGGGCGAGTCAATGCTGTGAACATGCTGTTCATCGGCTCGTCCAATGAGCTGGGCGAGTTTCGAGCAGGCACCAGCGCTGCCTGGTTCGGGGTGGTGGGTGCCGCGGTGGGCGGTAGCCTGTGCACCTTGGCAGTAGCGGGCTTGTGGGCATGGAAGTTCAGGCCCTTGAGGGTCTTGAACCGGTTTAGCGAGGCTTCAGTGAGCGATATGGGCAAATAGCTCAGTGCCAGCGGCTGTTGTCAGCGGCCGCGAGGCAGGGGACAATGCCTGCCAATCTGTTAGTTGACCCACAGGAACCTCTCTTGGCTACTCGCAAGCGGGCGAAAAAGCCCCGCCGTAAAACACCTCCCAGGAAATCGACATTTAGATCTGCGCTGCGGCGTTGTGTTGTTTTTCTGCTGCTTGTCAGTGCCCTGGTGGGCGTCATCGGGCTGGTGCTGCTCGATACCTTTGTGCGGAGCAAGTTTGAAGGGGTGAAATGGGCGCTGCCCGCCCACGTGTACAGTCGTTCTCTGGAGATTTACGAGGGCTTGCCACTGCGCCAGGACCAATTGCGTTGGGAGCTGGACCAACTCGGCTATCGGGCGGTAAGCCGTGTGACTGGCCCAGGTCAGTACAGCGTTAATGGCGCACGGATGGACCTCTATACTCGCAAGTTCCGTTTTATGGACGGCGATGAGGCTGCACAGGCAGTGACACTGACGTTCAGCGGCAATAGGGTGAGTGATATTGTCGGTACTGGTAGCCACG
>JALNZZ010000197.1 GCA_023229065.1 Porticoccaceae bacterium | reverse complement strand
TCAGGGCTGAATCAGACCATCGCCGAGAATATCGTTGCTCTGCGCGACAGCCGCGGCCCTTTCAAAAGCCGTCGCGAGCTGCTGGATGTGCCGCGTTTGGGGGAAAAAACCTTCGAGCAGGCGGCGGGGTTTCTGCGTATTCAAGGGGCGGACAACCCTCTGGACGCCTCTGCCGTGCATCCGGAGTCCTATCAGGTAGTGGAGAAGATCGTTGCCGATACCGGCTTGCCGGTGGCCAGGTTGATCAATGATCCTGCGGCTTTGCGGCGCCTGCGACCGGAAAAATACACCGACGAGCGCTTTGGGCTGCCAACTGTGATCGATATTATCAAGGAGCTGGAAAAGCCCGGCCGTGATCCGCGTCCGGAGTTCAAAACTGCCACTTTTGCGGAGGGGGTGGAGACTCTCAAGGATCTCGATCTGGGTATGGTGCTGGAGGGCACTGTCACCAACGTTACCCACTTTGGTGCTTTTGTCGATGTGGGAGTACACCAGGATGGTCTGGTGCATATCTCAGCCATTGCCGAAAAGTTTGTGAAAGACCCCCGCGAGGTAGTGAAAGCCGGCGATATCGTCAAGGTCAAGGTGATGGAGGTGGATATTGATCGCAAGCGCATCGCCCTCAGTATGCGCCTTGGCGATGAGCCGGGACAGGCTAACAGCAGCGGTGGACCGCGGCGAGCTGAACGCAGTGCGGGTCGCAGCGACCGCCGCGCTCCGGCAAAACAAGCCCCTGCGCACCAGAGGGAGGCCAATGGCACTATGGCTGCTCTGTTCAAACAGGCGATGGAGAAGAAGCGCTAGGCAGGAGATTTGCGAGTCATGATCCCCGGTGTGCGTCGGCTACGGCTTGAGGAAGAATACTTTATTGACGAGGGCTGTCATATCGTCGAGGTCTCCAACAGCGTAGCGGATCCGGCCCTGTCCCTTGCGCGGGCAAGGGTTGAGCCCGGTGTCACTACCCGCTGGCATCTGTTGGAGGGGATTGCCGAACGCTATGTCATTCTGGCCGGGCGCGGCTGTGTAGAGGTAGGTGATCTCCCGCCGCGGGAGGTAGGTGTTGGGGACGTGGTGCTGGTGCCTCCCGGTATCCGCCAACGCATCGCCAATAGCGGCGACACCGACCTGGTGTTTTTCTGTGTTTGCACCCCGCGCTTCGACCCTGCAGCCTACCGCGATCTCGATGCATAATCAGGCCAGCGGCGCTGGCGCCAGAGTATTCGCCCCGAGGGTTCGGCACTGCCTTCTTCAATGAGCTTCTCCAGTTGCCGCTGGTAGCTTGGCGTCCCCACCGGGAAGCTGATTTTTCCTTGGCTGTTGATCACCCGAAACCAGGGTAGCAACGAGTCATCGGGCAGCTGGCTGAGCAGCCTGCCCACCCAGCGGGCACGGCCTGGCAGGCCGGCCATGGCTGCCACGATGCCATAGCTACTCAGTCGCCCGGGCGGTATCTGGTAAATCACTTGGTAGACCTGTTGGTGTTCGTGCCTTGGCGTGTTGAACAACGTCGCATTCACCTCTCAGCTTCCTTATACTCAACGGCTTTGGAGTCCGTTTGCGAGACATACTTTGTGACTGACAGGGAGAGCCTACACCTCTTCACGGTAAGCCGCGACGGCAACTGTGTACGATTGCGCCTCGCCGGTGATTGGATCGAGGCCGGCACCGTCAGCAGTGTCGAGTTGATCCGCGCCTGTACTGATGGCGCAGGGCCCGAGCCCTCTCAGCTGTTCCTGGAGGCGTCCGCTGACCTGCGCTGGAACTCCCTGCTTGCCTCCCATCTTTTCCAGTTGGTGCGCCACTGTGAAAACTGCGCTATTGCAGTCGATGACTCCGGTTTGCCCTCCAGTTTGCGAAAGCTTCTGAACCTGGCGCTTGCAGTGCGGCTCGACCCCGGTCCGAGACCCAGGTCTCCCGGGATATTTGCCCAGCTGGGTCGCTACGGTGGCCTGGTGCGGGAGGAGGCGGTGTCTCTCCTGAGGTTTGTCGGCGAGCTGGTGCTGGCCTTGCTGAACCTAGTGCGAGGGCGGAGCCAGACACGCCTGCGCGATCTGTTCTATTTTATCGAGCAATGTGGACCGCGGGCGCTCGGCATCGTGGCTCTGATCAGTGTATTGGTGGGCATGATTCTCGCCTATTTGGGAGCGGTGCAGCTGCGCCAGTTGGGCGCCGAAGTATTCGTTGCCAACCTGGTGGCGCTGGGGATGGTGCGGGAGATGGGGCCGCTGATGACAGCGGTGATCATGGCCGGTCGCACCGGCGCTGCCTATGCGGCTCAGCTGGGTACCATGCAGGCCAATGAGGAAATCGATGCCGTGACCACCCTTGGCCTGTCTCCCATGGAATACCTGGTGGTGCCGCGCTTGTTGGCGCTGGTGCTGGTGATGCCGCTGTTGGTGGTTTTCGCCAATGTCGTGGGCCTGGTGGGAGGGGCTGTGGTGGCTTCGGGGATGGATGTAAACTTTATGCAGTTTCTCACCCAGGCTCGCGAGTCGGTGGGCCTGGGAGATATTGTCACCGGTCTGGTGAAGTCCGTTGTTTTCGCTGCCCTGATTGCCGTCGCGGGCTGCCAGGCGGGCTTGCTCAGCGGACGGACCTCGGCGGCAGTTGGCAATGCCACAACGCGGGCTGTAGTGTATGCCATTGTCTATCTGGTGGTAGCCGATGCGGCCTTCAACATTCTCTACAGTGTAATGGGGGTGTAGGGAATGGTCACCGAGGCGGTTATCGAGGTGCGTGGGCTCACCATGCGCTATGGCGCGCGCCTGGTGCAGGAGAACCTCAACTTTCAGGTCAAGCGCGGCGATATTTTTGTCATTATGGGCGGCAGCGGTTGTGGCAAGAGCACCCTGCTCAAACATATGATCGGCCTGTCCGAGCCGGCCGCGGGTGAAGTTCTGGTGAGTGGTGAGAATTTTTTTCGCGCCGCGCCAGAGCAACAGATCGCCATGCGCAGGAACTGGGGTATCACCTACCAGCGGGGCGGACTGTTCAGCGATCTCACCCTGGCTGAGAATGTGGCGGTGCCGCTGCAGCAGTACAGTGCACTTGGCAAGTCCGAAATGGCAGAACTGATCGCTTTTAAGCTGGCATTGGTGGGCTTACACGGTTTCGAGGACTATTATCCGGGGGAAATCAGTGGTGGCATGCAGAAACGTGCGGCCCTGGCCCGGGCCATCGCTCTGGACCCAGAGCTGCTGTTTTTTGATGAGCCCTCGGCGGGGCTGGACCCATTGAGCTCCAGGCGCCTCGACGAGCTGATCGTCGCGATCAGTGAGAGCCTGAGGGGAACGGTCGTCATTGTTACCCATGAGCTGGACAGTATTTTTGGCATTGCCACCAACGCCGTGTTTCTCGATGCGGAAACACGCACCCAGCTGGATCAGGGGCCGCCGGACTGGCTGTTGAACCA
>JALNZZ010000196.1 GCA_023229065.1 Porticoccaceae bacterium | reverse complement strand
CTGTCGATAAAGTCCCGATCGTGGGAAATCAGAATCAGGGTGCCAGGATACGACTTCAGCCAGTCTTCCAGCCACAGAGTGGCGTCCATATCGAGGTGGTTGGTTGGCTCATCGAGCAGCAACAACTCCGATGGGCACATTAAAGCCTGGGCCAGGTTGAGGCGAATACGCCAGCCGCCGGAAAAGCTGCTCACCGGGCGCAGCATGTCGGCATTGTCAAAACCAAGCCCGTGAAGCAGCTTTTCAGCCCGCACCCTGGCAGTGTAACCATCAATTTCGTCGAGACGCTGGTGCAGAGTGGCGATACGCAGGTTGTCGCCAGCACACTCTGCCTCGGCCAACTGCGCTTCCACATCCCGCAGAGTACTGTCACCGTCAATCACAAAATCCAGAGCACAGCGGTCGGTAGCTGCCACTTCCTGGGCCATGTGGGCCACCCGCCAGGCGCCGGGAAGCGACAGATTGCCGCCATCCACGGCAAGCCTCCCCAGCATGGCCTGGAAGAGACTGGACTTACCGGCCCCATTACCGCCGATCAAGGCCACTTTCTGGCCCGGATGGATTACGGCGCTGGCTCCCTTCAAAAGAGCTTTGGCGCCACGCTGGAGGTTGATCTGATCGAGGACTATCATGGGGCGGCATTATGCCTAAAGGTCAGCGCCAGTTCACAGTTTGTTTGACTGCGGGCCGCTTGCTCCCCTACTCTCCCCCTACTCTGGCAGTGATCCAAAAGCGCAGACCATCAGCCAGAATGCGGATTGAGTGTTCCACCAGCAAGGCAGCTTGTCCCGACAAGCTGCCTTGCTGCCGTGTCTCTTGACGCTGAAATCCTTTGGTACAGAACGCTTTAAGACAGATTAACACTGAGCCTCCCACTGCAACCTATCACTTTCCGACGGAGT
Source organism: Porticoccaceae bacterium (assembly GCA_023229065.1). Classification (GTDB taxonomy): domain Bacteria; phylum Pseudomonadota; class Gammaproteobacteria; order Pseudomonadales; family Porticoccaceae; genus NAT127. The sequence goes on along the minus strand of JALNZZ010000196.1, from coordinate 2,516 downwards.
CATCGTTCACCTATGTGGTTTGGAAAGATCATCGCTGGCATCATCGGCCTCGCGACCGCCGGTCCCCTGGGCCTTATCGTCGGCGTTATTGTCGGACACTACTTCGACCGCGCCCTGCTCAACCTCTTCCGCCCTGGCTCTAGCAGCCAGCATCAGGAGGTGGAAGAAGCTTTTTTCCGCACCGTGTTTCTCTTGCTGGGCCGCATGGCCAAATCCGACGGGCGCATTTCCGAGCGTGAGGTGGCTCACACTGAGCATTTGATGTCACATATGGGACTCAGTAGCGAGCATCGCCGTCAGGCCATCGCCCTGTTCAAGGAAGGGTCCCAGCCGGAGTTCGATGTACAGCAGCAACTGATTGCCTTCCGCACCCACTGCGGACGCCACCAGGGGCTGACCCGCCAGCTACTCAATTACCTGCTGTCGCTGGCACTGGCCGATGGGCCAATATCTGCGGCGGAGGAGAGCCTGCTGCGACAGGTCGCGACAGGGCTGGGGCTGTCGCCAATTCTGTTCGAGCAATTGATGCGCATGATCCGCGCTCAGTCCCACTTCCGCGATTACCACCAGCAGAGCGCAGGGGTCAATCGCCCAAGCAGTCGCGATGAGCTGAGCACCGCCTACGAAGCACTCGGGGTATCCCCCTCAGTGACCGACAGCGAGCTCAAACGGGCTTACCGCAAGTTAATGAGCGAGAATCACCCTGACAAACTGATGGGGCAAGGAGTCCCTGCGGATATGATCCAGTTGGCCACGGAGCGGTCGCAGGAAATCCAGACGGCCTATGATCTGATCCGCAAACATCGCGGCACTTGACAGTGCTGCGGCCTGCGTTTCATCATCGCCGCCCCGACTCAATGTCCCCCTCAACGAGCTGCTCACATGCTGAATGTCGCCATTCTTGGGGCTTCTGAATCCCCCGATCGCATAGCCTCCCAGGCCCAACAACTGCTGGCGGACAACCACCACCGCATCTTCCCCGTCACGCCGAAGGGCGATCACATCGGTGGCCTGCCCGCTTTCAGGAGCCTGCTCGACATTCCCGAGCCTCTGGATGTGGTAACAGTTTATATCGGCGCAGCACGGCTACCCGATGTGGTGGACGACATCCTAGCCGCCAAGCCGGCACGGGTGATATTCAATCCCGGCACGGAGTCGCCCTCGATAGCAGCCCGCTTGCAACAGGCGGGTATCGCTACCGAGGAAGCCTGCACCCTGGTGCTGCTGAGAACGGGCCAATTTGAATCCTAGGGCCCTCTAGTACCCTGCGCCTGCAAACCCACTAGCGCTGTACACGGCTCTAAACTTACGGTCCCCAGCGGGCAAAGTCGCGCAGGCCCTGCTCTCCGCTGATGATCCAGCCTGGCGCCGGGGTGCCATCTCCAGCGGGAGCCAGGCGCGGATAGCGGGCGCTGATACGGGACAAGAGCTCCTCCTGCTTTTTACCGACATCCACAAACAGCACATGACGGTGATTGCGGATGCTTTCTTCAAAAGCCCGGAAACGGCGGTTTTTTTCCTGAAAGCCCAGGAAACCACCCTCCCAAGTGCAAAAACCTAATACCACCACGGCAAAAAATAGAAAGGGCACCCATCCTACCACCTCAGCCCAACCGGTAATCGCGGTGATCAGCAGGACCAGCGCAGCCCCTACAGCGCCGATCACCAATCCCTTCACCCCGCTGTTAACGACGTTGGTTTTCATAAAGTCAGTGACGGGGTTCAGTTCATGCGCTGTCATCCCGGCCTCGTCGTCGCTGAGCACATGAATTTGGGAGCGCACTAAACCACTCTCTTCCAGCTCTTTTACCACATTTTCCAGGTCTTCCAGACTGTCGCCGATAAAAAAATACCGCTTCATGTCGCCTCCGCCCTGTTGCTATGGTTACTCATACAGCATAGCCAAGGTCGCCCAAGACACAACAAAAGCCGGGTAATTTTTTGTATCACGAGACTTCTCAGCCGGCAACACCAGCTGCAAAACATAATATGCTGATGCAAAAGGGTTTTACTTTTACAGATAAGCAAAAGATCGCTCTTCTACTGCCCTCTACGATCAGAGTGCCGCCCGCCATCGATTCCGCGTACAATAGCCGGGCATGTACCACTGGCCTGATCCCGTCTCCCATGCCCATTCGCGCTAACCTGAAAAGCCTCTTGCTGCTGACTATTCTGCTGACGCTGTTTGCCAGGCCGTCTGTCCTGGAGGCAAACGAGCTTCCCAGTGCTCCCAGCCAGGCTCCGTCGACGTTTCTGGGCTTTGAACTGCCGGCCTTTCTCAGTCCTCGCCGCGAGCATGAGCCTCTTGTGGTCCACGGCAGCATCACGGTGCTCGGTGAGGTCATTGCACCCGGCAACTACACGCGCCTGGCATGGAAGCCCTTGGACACCTTTGAAGGTGTCGCCTCGCCGACCCCCGTTTTGGTACTCAACGGCTCTTCGCCGGGTCCGACTCTGTGCCTCACTGGTGCGGTACACGGTGACGAAATCAACGGTATCGAGATCATCCGCCAGGT
>JALNZZ010000049.1 GCA_023229065.1 Porticoccaceae bacterium | reverse complement strand
GGTCCCGTGTGGTTTGGCTTCTGTTATTTCGGCCCGCCTTTTGTCTGTCATTTCGACCAGCGGGAGAAATCTGGTACTGCGGTGGTACAAGATCCCTCCCGTTGGTCGGGATGACAAGATTGTGTGTCTGTCATTTCGACCAGCGGGAGAAATCTGGTACTGCGGTGGTACAAGATCCCTCCCGTTGGTCGGGATGACAAGATTGTGTGTTTGTCATTTCGACCAGAGGGAGAAATCTGATACCACGATGGTATAAGACCACTCCACTCGTGACTTAATCAACAGCCGTCGTTGATGGACCTGGCCTGCTCTACAGCGTTGCCAATATAACTGGCGGGTGTCAGGGCGCGCAGTTCGGCTTTGGCGCTGTCGGGGATGGCCAGGCTGTCAATAAAGGCCTGCATCTTGTCCCGAGTAATGCCTTGCCCGCGGGTAAGCTCCTTGAGCTTTTCGTAGGGCTTTTCAATATTGTAGCGACGCATCACGGTCTGTACCGGCTCCGCGAGTACCTCCCAGGCTTCATTCAGGTCCGCCGCCAGGCGCTGCTGGTTGAGTTCCAGCTTGCCGAGCCCTTTCTGAATGGACTCGAAGGCGATCTGACAGTATCCAAAGCCTACTCCCATGTTGCGCAGCACCGTGGAGTCGGTGAGATCGCGCTGCCAGCGAGAGATGGGCAGCTTCTGGGCCAGGTGGGTGAAGACGGCATTGGCGAGCCCCAGGTTGCCCTCGGCATTTTCGAAATCGATGGGGTTCACCTTGTGGGGCATGGTGGACGAGCCGACTTCGCCTGCGACCGTCTTCTGCTTGAAATAACCGAGCGAGATATAGCCCCATACATCGCGGTTGAAGTCGATCAGGATAGTGTTGAGACGCACGATGGCATCGAACAGCTCAGCGATGCAGTCGTGGGGCTCGATTTGTGTTGTGTAGGGGTTCCACGCCAGTCCCAGGGATTCGACAAAGGCTTTGGCGCACTCCTGCCAGTCGATTTCCGGATAGGCAGACAGGTGGGCATTGTAGTTGCCCACCGCGCCATTAAATTTCGCGAGCAACTCGACGTTGCGAATCTGCTCGAGCTGACGACGCAGGCGATAGGCGACATTGGCGAGCTCCTTGCCCACCGTGGTGGGGGAGGCCGTCTGGCCGTGGGTGCGCGACATCATCGGCACGGCGGCGAAGTCGACGGCCATGGCGGCCAGAGTGTCGGCAATGTTCTGTGCCGCTGGCATCAGCACCTGATCGCGACCTGCGCGCAGCATCAGACCGTGGGAGGTGTTGTTGATGTCTTCAGAAGTGCAGGCGAAGTGCACGAATTCGCTGACGGCATTCAGCTCCTGGTTGTCAGCGATACGCTCCTTGATGAAATACTCCACTGCCTTGACGTCGTGGTTGGTGGTTCTTTCGATGTCCTTGATGCGCTGTGCATCCTGTTGGCAGAAATTAGCCACCAGCTCGTCGAGCAGCGCATTAGCCGCGGCGCTGAACGCAGGTACCTCGGCAATACCAGAATGCTGTGCCAGATATTGCAGCCAGCGCACCTCCACCAGGACCCGGGATTTAATCAGGCCGTATTCGCTGAAAATCTCCCGCAGCGGTGCGGTCTTGCTACCGTAGCGGCCATCGATGGGAGAAACAGCAGTAAGGGAGGAGAGGGGCATGGCAGTGTTCCGTCGTGTTGCGTGATGGGCGGGAGAGGGGCCAAATTCTATCACATCCGCTGTAAATCCCTTGCCACCTCCAGCACCCGCGACCGCTGCAGAATAAATTGTACGCGGCGCCCCCCCAGCTGATGCCACAAGATAGCGGCGCGAATAGCGGCAAACAGCAGGCAGCGAATTTTATTGGCGATATCCGGCTGTTGCAGATGTTGGGGCATGCCCTTCACCTGAATACGAAAATTGTACTGACTAATGGTGTTGAGGTAGACATCCGCCAGGTTGGCCAGCACATTGGGATGACTGCGGCTAAAGTGCTCGGCCTGGCGCTGTGCCTTGTCGAGACCGTCGGCTATCGCCGTCAGCTTGGGGCGGTCTTTGGTCAGTCGCCGCTGCAGGTAAAGCACGCCGAGAGCGTAGCGCAGCAAGTTGGCATACTCGCCGGATTTGGTGGTACCCAGTGTCCGCTGCAAGGTATCGAGGCCGGTGCGCAAATTGTCGATGTTGCCGAATACCGCCAGGGTCGAGTCGCTGTCGCGCTCAAACAAGCTGTTGATACAGACATCAAAATCCTGTTGCTGGCAGAGACCTGTCGTGGCCAGGTCGTCCACCAGCTGGCAGGCCTGAAAAACTCCGGCAAGAGCAATCGCCTGGTCGGAGGTGGGTTTACGGAACAGCATGATCAGGTGGATTCCCTGGGTCGGTGTTGAAAAAGGTTACTGAGCAATAGTGCTGCACTGGCTGTTGTGATAAGTGTCGCGATTAAAAGCGCGGGTGATGACACCGCCTCCCAGGCAGACGTCACCCTGATAGAACACCACGGATTGGCCCGGCGTGACGGCGCGCTGCGGCGTGGTGAAATCCACTCGCCAGCCAGCGCCATCTCGCTGCACCAGGCAAGGTTGATCGGCCTGACGATAGCGGGTTTTGGCAGCGCAGTGCAGGGGCAGATCGGCGGGCTCGCCGTTGATCCAGTGAATCTCTTCACTGATCAAACTATCGGTAAACAACAAAGGATGGTTGCCGCCCTGGACCGCCACCAGCACATTGCGCTCCAGATCCTTGGCAGCCACATACCAGGGCTCCTCGCTGCCGCCTTTGACACCGCCGATGCCGAGCCCCTGGCGCTGTCCCAGGGTGTGGTACATCAAGCCAATGTGGCGACCGATTACCCGCCCGGTGTCGTCTTCGATATCGCCGGGTTGGGCCGGCAGGTACTGCTGGAGAAAATCCTTAAAACGGCGCTCGCCAATAAAACAGATGCCAGTGCTGTCTTTTTTGGCGTGAGTGATTAAACCGTGCGCTTCGGCGATGCGCCGCACCTCGGGCTTTTCCAGCTCCCCGACGGGAAACAGCGAGCGCGCCAAGGCACTTTCGTCCACGGCGTGCAGAAAATAGCTCTGGTCCTTGTTGTTATCAACGCCCTTGCATAACAGGGTGCGGCCGTCGCGGTCCTGGCGGCGCACATAGTGACCGGTGGCGATCAAATCGGCACCGAGAATCTCGGCGTACTCCAGAAAGACCTTGAACTTGATTTCCCGGTTGCAAAGGATGTCCGGGTTGGGCGTGCGACCGGCGCTGTACTCGGCGAGAAAGTGCTCGAATACATTGTCCCAATATTCGGCGGCGAAGTTGGCCGTGTGCAAGGTGATGCCCAGGCGGTCACACACCTGTTGGGCGTCTGCCAGATCCGCCATGGCGGTGCAGTATTCGCTGCCATCGTCCTCATCCCAGTTCTTCATGAACAGGCCTTCGACCCGGTAACCCTGTTCGAGCAGCAGCAGGGCGGTCACCGAGGAGTCCACGCCGCCGGACATGCCGACCATCACACTGGGTTTGCTCATGACTGCTTATCCGCGGCTATGTTGACGAGATGGTTGATGGGAGGAAAGCCGGCATTGAGGTTGTCGATAATATCGAGAGGATAGTGGCGGCCGGTCAAAAAAGTTTCCAGCGTGCTCATCACCAGCGGGCTGCGTAAGCGCTCTGCTTCTGCCGCCAGATCCTCAGGAGTCAGCCACTCGGCAGCGATGACATCGCTGTCCAGCACCGCGCCGGGGGCTGGCTGCAGCGGATCGGCAACAAAGCTCATCCGGTAATAAGTGAGGTCGTGGGGCGGCGAGTGGTAGGTACTGATACCGAGAAAGGCGGTGAGCGAGACATGCCAGCCGGTTTCTTCCAGGGTTTCTCGCAGCGCGGCCTGTTGCAGGGTTTCCCCGGGCTCCACATGACCAGCGGGCTGGTTGATCACTTCGCGGCCCTGGTCGCGTTCGCGCACCATCAGAAACTTGCCGTCGCGGTGGATAACGGTGGCTACAGTGAGGTGAATCTGGTAGGACATCAGCGTTGCTTACCTGGGTTGGGGCCTGATTTTGAGCCTGGGTTAAGGCCTGATTTGCGGCTTGGCTGGGAGCCAGGCCTGGCGCGAGTTCGAGAGCCCGCCTTGCCGTCGGGTTGGGAGGACAGTCGCCGGTTGTCCCCACTGCGCCGCGGTGATGAGCGCTGCCGCTCCGCAAGTCTCTGCGTGGAGGCGCTATTGTCCCCGTCGGCGGCGATCTGTTCAACGGCAAAGTCACCGGGCTCGAGTCCGTCCAGGGTCCAGTCACCGATGCGCACCCGTATCAGGCGCAAGGTGGGTAAGCCCACGGCAGCGGTCATACGCCGCACCTGACGGTTGCGCCCCTCGCGGATGATCAGCTCCAGCCAGGCGGTGGGCACCGTCTTGCGAAAGCGCACCGGCGGGTTGCGGGGCCAGAGGGCGGGCTCGTCAATGCGCCTGGCCTCGGCGGGCAGGGTGGGCCCGTCGTTGAGGGTAACGCCGCGGCGCAGCTGCGCCAGTTGCGCCTCGCTGATCTCCCCTTCAACCTGGGCCCAGTAGGTCTTGGCGAGCTTGAATCTGGGGTGGCTGATGCGCGCCTGCAGTGCGCCGTCGTCGGTGAGCAACAGCAACCCTTCGGAGTCGCGATCGAGCCGTCCCGCCGGGTACACGCCCTTGAGGGAAATATGGTGGGCAAGCCCTGGGTGACCGTCGCTGTCGGTAAACTGACTCAGTACCCCGTAGGGCTTGTTGAAGCGGACAAGTATAGGCATGAAACAGATGATAACGGGTTTTCCGCTTGACCACATGTCGCGGTGATGCACCGATAGACAGCGCCACATTATAGGGCGCCGTAGCTGGGCGACAACTGACATAAGCGCCCGCCTGTGCTAGGATCGGTCCGCTTTTCGCTGCCAACTGGCTACACCTTCGAAATGTCCCCGGGCCAACGGTGCGAGGCTTGATCGCCTTGCCGTGCTTTATCCTCGGCCCTGGACTTGTGCTCGAGGGTGTCCCGGCTAACCAGGCCGGTGTTCGTCGAGGCAGCCTTGATATCGGTGCGCACTATCCCCGCGTCGCCGTCACTTACTCTAGAAGCTCAGGAAGCCTTATGACATCAAAAATCATTTATACCCTGACCGATGAAGCGCCAGCTCTGGCAACCTATTCCCTGCTGCCGATCGTGCAGGCTTTCACCCGCTCTTCGGGTGTCGCTCTGGAAACCCGTGACATTTCTCTTTCTGGCCGCATTATTGCTCAGTTTCCGGAGCGCCTGCGCGAAGATCAGCGCGTTGGCGACGATCTGGCGGAACTCGGCCAGCTAGCCACGACTCCCGAAGCCAACATTATCAAGCTGCCCAATATCAGCGCCTCGGAGCCGCAATTGGTTGCCGCTATCCGCGAGCTGCAAGAGAAGGGCTACGATTTGCCCGACTACCCCGAAACTCCCAAGAATGACGCTGAAAAAGAGATCAAAGCGCGCTATGACCGGGTCAAGGGCAGTGCCGTAAACCCCGTGCTGCGGGAAGGTAACTCCGACCGCCGCGCACCGGCCCCCGTCAAGGCCTATGCCCGCAAGAACCCCCACCGGATGGGTGCCTGGACTGCCGATTCCGCCACTCACGTCGCTCACATGACAGCCGGCGATTTCTATGGCAGCGAGCAGTCTGTCACTCTCGATGCCGAGGGCGCGGTAAAAATGGAACTGGTGGGTAGCGATGGCAGTGTGCGCGTCCTCAAGGAAAAAGTCGCCTTGCAAGCCGGTGAGGTGCTGGACTCCGCCGTTATGAGTCGCAAAGCGTTGCGTGATTTCTATGCAGCCCAGGTCGAAGATGCCCGCGCCAGGGGGCTGCTGCTGTCGCTGCACCTCAAAGCCACGATGATGAAAGTCTCTGACCCCATCATGTTTGGCCATGCCGTGACCGTCTTTTTCAAGCCTGTATTCGACAAATATGGCGAGCTGCTCAAGGAGCTCGGCGTCGACACCAAGAATGGCTTCGGCGACTTGCTTGCCAAGATCAAAACCCTGCCCGATGACCAACGCGCTGCGATTGAAGCGGATATCGACGCTGTCTACAAAGAGGGCCCGGCACTGGCCATGGTCAACTCCGACAAGGGGATTACCAACCTTCATGTGCCCAGCGATATCATTGTTGACGCCTCAATGCCCGCCATGATCCGTGATTCCGGCAAAATGTGGGGCGCCGACGGGCAACTGCACGACACCAAAGCGATGATTCCCGACCGCTGCTATGCCGGTGTTTACCAGGAAGTGATTGAAGATTGCCGCAAGAACGGTGCTTTCGATCCCACCACCATGGGCAGTGTGCCCAACGTGGGACTGATGGCCCAGAAGGCAGAGGAGTACGGCTCCCACGACAAGACCTTCGAGGTTCCCGTCGACGGTACCGTGCGGGTGGTGGACGAGAAGGGCAACGTCCTGATGGAGCACCAGGTGGAAGCCGGCGATATCGTACGCATGTGCCAAGCCAAGGATTCTGCCATTCAGGACTGGGTGAAGCTGGCGGTCAACCGCGCTCGTACTACAGGCACCCCGGCGGTGTTCTGGCTCGACGCCAATCGTGCCCACGACGCCCAGCTGATTGCCAAGGTAGAGCGCTACCTGAAGGACCACGACACCGAGGGGCTCGACATCCGTATTCTCGAGCCGCGCGAGGCGTGCCGGGTATCCCTGGAGCGTATCCGCCAGGGGCTCGATACCATTTCCGTGACCGGCAACGTACTGCGAGATTATCTCACCGACCTGTTCCCGATCCTGGAGCTGGGCACCAGTGCCAAGATGTTGTCCATCGTGCCGCTGATGAATGGCGGTGGTCTGTTCGAAACCGGTGCTGGCGGCTCTGCACCCAAGCATGTGCAGCAGTTCGTGGAGGAAAACCACCTGCGCTGGGATTCACTGGGTGAATTCCTGGCCCTGGCAGAATCCCTCGAGCATTTTGGCACTGTCACAAACAATGCCAAGGCCAAGGTTTTTGCCGACACTCTGGGCGAGGCCAATGGCAAATTCCTCGACAGCAATAAATCGCCGTCCCGCAAGGCCGGTGAGCTGGATAACCGCGGCAGCCACTTTTATCTGGCGCTGTACTGGGCCGAAGCCCTGGCAGACCAGGATGCGGATGCCGAGCTGAAAGCCCGCTTTACTCCCGTGGCAGAGCAGCTGCGGGCAGCGGAAGCAGAAATCGTGGCAGAGCTCAATGAGGTGCAGGGCAAGCCCGTCGATATCGGTGGCTACTACCGTCCCGATGGGGCATTGACGTCCAGAGCCATGCGTCCCAGCGCTACGTTTAACCGTATTCTGGACGCTATCTCCTGATCGTCGGCCTGCGCTAGCAGGCCTGTGCTCGGGGCAGGGACGCTCCGGGTTACAGTGAGGAGGTAAAGGCCCCGAGCGGCAGCTGCGATTGTGGTGGAGCGAACCGGGGGAGCTGAAGTATCAGCCCTCAACTCTGGGACAGCGACTCCAGCACGCCAAGAGTATTTGACGGGGTGATATTGATAGCGTGCAGGCCTTTTTCGCCCTGAATAATATCAAAGGACACTTCCTGTCCAGCCTTGAGGGTCTTGTACCCCTCCATGGTGATCGCCGAAAAGTGAGCAAAGACGTCACTGGTTCCATCCTCCGGCAAGATAAATCCGTAGCCTTTGGCATTGTTAAACCATTTGACTGTTCCCTTTGGCATAGCTGTTCTCCCGCCTGTAAAGCAGATGTGATAGTTATAGTTGCAGAGGGCGCGCACTTGGTTACGGTGATTGCCCCTCCAAACCCTGCTGGGTCAGGGGTAGACTATTAGCGCGATTTTTCCTATAAGTCAAGAATCTTGTAAGCCAAGAAGAGCGTCCGTTGCGGCGGGTAGGCGGTACAATTTTGCTACGTAACTCCTTGGCTATTACCGCCATTGAAAATTCCTTCCCCCGCAACGGCTCTTCAAGGCTAGAATAGGATTTAATTCACCCCTGACATATTAACGAGGCGGATTGCAAAAGTGAGTATTCATGCCAGCATGGGCCATGGTTCCGATGGTGGTCACCCAACCCGCGACTTGGTGGTCGAAGAAGCCAGGCCAGCACTCAAAAAGCCACCCCTGTACCAGGTCGTCATGCTCAACGATGACTACACCCCCATGGAGTTTGTTGTGGAGGTGCTGGAAGCTTTTTTTGCGATGGATCGGGAATTGGCAGTTCGTGTTATGCTCAAAGTCCATACTGAAGGGCGAGCGGTGTGTGGTCTGTTTACCCGCGATATTGCCGAAACCAAGGCAGAGCAGGTTATCCGTTATGCCACCGACAACGATCACCCCCTGATATGCCAGATTGAACCGGCCAACGACTCTGAGTGAAGCCCAGGCCTCGCAAGCGAGAGTCCGAGTAGAGCCCAAGTAGGAGATAATCATGCTGAGTAGAGAGCTAGAAGTCACCCTGAACGGCGCTTTCCGGCTCGCCCGTGAGAAGCGTCACGAGTTCATGACAGTCGAGCATCTGTTATTGGCGCTGTTGGACAATGACTCCGCCTCTCAGGTGCTCAAGGCCTGCGGTATTGATTTCGACTTGCTGCGTCGCGATCTCAACGAGTTCATCGACTCCACTACGCCGATGATTGACGACGATGCACCCGAAACAGAAACCCAGCCAACTTTGGGTTTCCAGCGCGTGTTGCAGCGTGCCATTTTCCATGTGCAGTCGTCCGGTAAACGCGAAGTGCAGGGCGCCAATGTCCTGGTCGCCATTTTTAGTGAGCAGGAGAGCCAGGCGGTCTACTTCTTGCGCATGCAGAATATTGCCCGCATCGACGTGGTGAATTTCATCTCCCACGGGATTGCCAAATACGCCGGTGAGGCGGAGCAGGGGGATGCCAGCGGCGCCCAGGTCGCCGGTGGCAGCGGAGACAGCGACGGAGCAGAAAAAAGCCTGCTGGAACAGTTCTCCACCAACCTCAATGTCCAGGCACAAAAAGGTTATATCGACCCGCTGGTGGGCCGTGGTCCGGAGCTGGAGCGCGTGTGTCAGGTGCTGTCGCGGCGGCGCAAGAACAACCCGCTGCTGGTGGGTGAGTCCGGGGTGGGTAAAACCGCTATTGCAGAGGGGCTGGCCAAGCGCATCGTCGACGGTCAGGTACCGGAGATCATCAGCGACAGCGTTGTCTACTCACTGGATCTCGGGGCTCTGCTGGCGGGCACCAAGTACCGCGGCGATTTTGAGAAGCGCTTTAAAGGGCTGCTGGCGGAGCTGGAAGGGCAGAAAGAAGCCATCCTGTTCATCGACGAGATTCATACCATTATCGGCGCTGGCGCTGCCTCTGGCGGGGTAATGGATGCCTCCAACCTGCTCAAGCCACTGTTGACCTCCGGCAAGATTCGCTGCGTCGGCTCCACCACGTACCAGGAGTACCGGGGCATCTTCGAGAAAGATCGGGCCCTGTCCCGGCGTTTCCAGAAAATTGATGTCGCCGAGCCCAGCGTGGAAGAAACCATCGATATCCTCAAGGGTCTCAAATCGCGCTTCGAGGAGCACCACAACCTGCGTTTCACCGCGGGCGCTCTGCGCGCCGCAGCGGAGCTGTCTGCGCGCCATATTCCCGACCGCTTCCTGCCCGACAAGGCGATTGACGTCATCGACGAGGCCGGTGCCTATCAGCAGCTGCAGCCGCCGTCGCGGCGTCGCAAGAGTGTGGGTGTTGCCGAAATCGAGCAGGTGGTGGCCAAGATCGCCCGCATCCCGCCCAAGAGTGTGTCCGCCTCCGACAAGGAGCAGCTGCGCAATCTGGCGTCGCGCCTGAAAATGGTGGTATTTGGTCAGGACGAAGGTATCGAGGCCCTGTCCACGGCCATCAAACTGGCCCGTGCCGGTCTCAGAGAAGGGCAGAAGCCCATCGGCTCCTTCCTGTTTGCCGGCCCTACCGGGGTGGGTAAAACCGAGGTGTCGCGCCAGTTGGCGGAGATACTCGGCATCGAGCTGCTGCGTTTCGATATGTCGGAATACATGGAGCGCCACACCGTATCGCGGCTAATCGGCGCACCTCCGGGGTATGTCGGCTTCGACCAGGGCGGCTTGCTCACCGATGCCGTCACCAAGCATCCCCATTCCGTAGTGCTGCTGGACGAGATCGAAAAGGCGCACCCCGATGTCTTTAACCTGCTGCTGCAGGTGATGGATCACGGTACTCTCACCGACAACAACGGTCGCAAGGCAGACTTCCGCAACGTCATCCTGATTATGACCACCAACGCGGGCGCAGAACTGGCCAGCCGGGCTTCGATCGGTTTTACCACCCAGGATCACAGCACGGATGCCATGGAGGCCATCAAAAAGATGTTCTCACCGGAGTTCCGCAACCGCATCGACAGCATCATCCAGTTCAACCCCTTGCAGGCTGAGGTCATCAAGACCGTGGCGGATAAGTTCATCACCGAGCTTCAGGCCCAGCTGGAAGACAAGAAAGTGGTCATCCACGCCGACGACGAGGCGCTGGAGTGGTTCGCCCGCCACGGTTACGACGCTCAGATGGGCGCCCGCCCCATGGCGCGCCTGATTCAGGAAAAGCTGAAAAAGCCCCTGGCCGAGGAAATTCTGTTTGGCAAGTTGTCAACAGCGGGCGGCACAGTACATGTGACTGCCGTTGATGACGAAATCAAACTGGATATCGAGGAGGCGAGCTGAGCCACCCGCTACGGCCTGCGAGAGCAGGCCTGTCAGCGGGCGCGATAGGTGATGCGACCCTTGCTGAGATCGTAAGGGGTAAGTTCCACCTTTACCTTGTCACCGGTGAGGATACGGATATAGTTCTTGCGCATTTTGCCGGAGATATGAGCGGTCACAACGTGGCCGTTCTCCAGCTTGACGCGGAAAGTAGTGTTGGGAAGGGTGTCGATAACCTCACCTTCCATTTCAATATGGTCTTCTTTTGCCATATTCTTTGTAGACTCCTGCCTGACGGCTTTCGCGAAAGAGGCGGCATTTTGCCCTAAAACCCCCTTCAAGGCAAAGGATTACGGTTCCGTGCACTGGGTGTCAAGCCGCTGCCAGTGCCTGGATGACCGCGTCCTGGAGCTTATTTTTTTTCTTTTCTACAACACAGGAACAATGATTGATGGATATTGGTGTACCCAAGGAGTGCAAGCCTCTGGAATATCGTGTCGGCTTGTCTCCCGCCGTCGTCCGCACGCTCACCGACAAGGGCCATAGAGTGGTGGTGGAGACCGGTTGTGGCGACGGTTCGGGCTTTTCTGATGACGACTACCGGCAAGCCGGTGCCCAGGTATTGGCGACAGCGGCAGAGATCTACGCCGCAGCTACTTTGATTGTCAAAGTCAAGGAGCCGCAGCCCCAGGAGTACCCGCTGTTGAGCGAGAAGCACACCCTGTTTACTTACCTGCATCTGGCAGCGGCACCGCAGTTGACGGACGAGTTGCTGGCCAGGGGTTGCACCGCCATCGCCTATGAAACCGTTACCGATGACGAAGGCCATCTGCCCCTGCTTACGCCGATGAGCCGCATTGCCGGGCGCATGGCGGCCCAGGTGGGTGCTCACTATCTTGAGAAACCTCATGGTCGCGGCGTGCTGATGAGTGGTGTCGACGGGGCGCCCGCTGCCAATGTGGTCATCCTGGGTGGCGGCAATGTCGGCAGTCAGGCGGCTGCCACAGCTCTGGGAATGGGGGCCAATGTCACCCTGTTCGATGCAGTGGAAGCCCGCATTGCCCAATTGAACCAGCAATTTGACGGTGCGATCCGCTGTGCAGTGGCAGACCCCCACGAAGTAGAAAAAGCCGTTTTGGCAGCAGACCTGGTTATCGGTTCAGTGCTGATTCCGGGGGCGGCGACACCGGTGCTGGTGAGTGAGTCGGTAGTGGCGCGCATGGCCTCCGGCGCTGTGCTGGTGGACGTAGCCATTGATCAGGGGGGCTGCTTTGCCACCTCGAAAACAACCCATCTCGATGATCCGGTGTTCGTCCAGAGCGATGTGATTCACTATTGCGTGAGCAATATGCCCAGCGCAGTCTCCCGTACTTCCACCCTGGCGCTGAACCAGATGACCGGCCCCTGGGTGCTGGCGATGGCGGAGCAGGGTGTCGAAAAAGCGTTGGCGAACAGTGTTCATCTGCAGCGGGGCGTCAATATCTTCAGAGGTAAAATTGTCCACCCGGCTGTAGCAGAAGCGCTGGGCAAAACCGTCCATACTCTGGAGCTGTCGTCTCTGGCTTAGGCGTTAATAAGGCACCGCTCGCTTACGGCTTGCGGGCCAAAAAAAGGCCCCGGCGTGGTGCCGGGTGTCCCTCCACAGTGCGGGTCTGATCGGCTGGGTCTAGAAAGTCCGCCAGTGACTCGAAGTGCATCCAGTCGGTGCGCCGCTGTTCACCGAGGGTCGTGACGCTGTCATCCACCAGTTGCGGCGTATCGAGGCCGCAGGATTCAAGCCAGGAGAGCACCGTGGCGGCTGTCGGTACGCACCAAACATTGCGCATCTTGGCGTAGCGGCCCTCGGGTATCAGGGCAGGTGCCAGGGCGTCGTCGACAATCAGGGTTTCCAGAACCAGCAGACCGCCGGGCTTCAGGCAATCCAGCAGTTCGCGGATATGGCCCTCGGGATCGCGGCGGTGGTAGATCACTCCCATGGACAGCACGGTATCGAAACCGTGCAGAGCGGGGGGCACATGTTCGATCCCAAGGGGCAATACATCGACGGGCACCTCGGGGCAATAGTGCTTGAGAGCGTAAAACTGATGGACAAAGCGCGGCGAGGGGTCGATGCCGATCACCCGCGAGGCACCGGCGCCGTAAAGTCGCAGGCAGTGGTAGCCGTTGCCGCAGCCGACATCGAGAACATGCTGGCCGTCCAGGCTAGGCAAGTGTGGCGCTAACCGATCCCACTTCCAGTCGGAGCGCCACTCGGTGTCGATGGCGAGGCCAAACAACTCAAAGGGGCCTTTGCGCCAGGGGTGCAGCCCCATCAGCGTGGTGCGCAGCTGCTCCCGCAGCTCGTCAGTGCAATCGTCAGCGACGCCGATCCGCACTGCGGAGGCAAAGTCCAGCGACGACGGCACAAGGGCTGGCAGCTGTTGCAACACCTGCTGCCAGCTGTCCAGATCTCCCCAGCGCTGAGGGCTGAGACCTGCATCGATCTGACCGGGCAGGGTTTCGGCCCAGTGGCAAAAGTGCTCGGATTGTTCCATCCAGCGCAGCAGATTAGCGTAATCGGGCATGGGGTTGGCGTCGCCTCAAAAGGCAGGCAATTTACCTGCTGGGTGCATTGTCGGCAAGGTGGCGGGTGTGAAACGTGCAACCTGACTACTGGCCGGCGATAATAGACCCTTTCCGATAGCCGCTGTTTGGTAGTGTATGTCTTATTATTTTGCTTATGGCTCCAATATGAACCCGGCGCGCATGGCCGATCGCGGCCTTGAGGTGGTGGAGGCCATGCCGGGCAGGCTCGGCGATATGGCC
>JALNZZ010000115.1 GCA_023229065.1 Porticoccaceae bacterium | reverse complement strand
GATAGCCGCTGTTTGGTAGTGTATGTCTTATTATTTTGCTTATGGCTCCAATATGAACCCGGCGCGCATGGCCGATCGCGGCCTTGAGGTGGTGGAGGCCATGCCGGGCAGGCTCGGCGATATGGCCCTGCGCTTCAATAAGCGCTCCCGGCGGGACCCGCGCTGGGCCTGCGCCAATATCGCCTGGTGCCCTGGCGACGCAGTGGAAGGTGTGGTCTACCGACTGGCCGATGAACAGCAGATTTTCCGCATGGACCCGTTTGAAGGCGCGCCTTTTTTCTACAGCCGTGAACGCTTCCCGGTTGCGCTGCCAAATGGCACTCAAGTGCACGCCTGGACTTACGTGGCAAACCGCGCCCACATCGACGATAGTATCCGCCCCCTGCGCTGGTATCTGGAGCACCTGTTGGCCGGTCGGGAATACCTCTCGCCGAGCTATTTCTCCTGGCTGGAAGCGACCGCCTGCCTTGACGAAGACGGTGGCTGGGGATGACGGCAGTGGAATCCGCAGTGCTGGAACAACTCTTCGCCGAGACATTTTTCAACGATTGGAACACGCTGCTGACTGGGGGTGGCCACGAGCCCATTTACCTGCCCGCCGATCAAGACCACCGCCACCACCGCATCATCTATCGGGAGGACTACTTTTCCAGTGCCCTGCATGAAACCGCCCACTGGTGCGTGGCGGGTGAGGCGCGCCGTAAACTGGTGGATTTCGGCTATTGGTATCAGCCCGACGGTCGCACCCGCGATCAGCAGCAGGCCTTTGAGCAGGTAGAGGTGAAACCCCAGGCTCTGGAGTGGCTGTTTACGGCGGCGACGGGGCGAGTATTTCGTCCCAGTGCCGACAACCTGAGTGGGCCGGACCCCGATAGCAGAGGGCCATCAGTGGCGTTTCTCGATGCCATTGCAACGCAGGCCCGACAGTGGTGCATTGAGGGCGGTATGCCGCCGCGGGGACGGTTGTTTGTCGAGCGGCTGGCGGCGCATTATGGCGTCGAGGCACCCTTCGATCCGGATCGCTATCAGGACCTCGCCCCATGAAAATCATTGCCGATGAAAACATGCCATTGGTGCAGGAGTTGTTCGGTGGTTTCGGCGAAGTGATAACAGCGCCAGGTCGCGGAATCAGCCCGGCCCTGGTAGCTGATGCCGATATTCTGCTGGTGCGCTCGGTCACCAAAGTGGATAGCAGGCTGCTGGCGGGCAGCCGGGTAAAGTTTGTCGGTACCGCCACCATTGGCACCGACCACCTCGACCTGTCCTGGCTGGCGGCACAGTCCATTACCTGGGCCAGTGCCCCCGGCTGCAATGCTGCCGCGGTGGCGGATTATGTTATCGCCGCCCTGTCGGCGGTGGAGCCCGACTGGGTGCAGCAGACGATTGCGATTGTCGGCTGTGGCAATGCGGGCGGCGGTGTTTACCGCCGTCTGACGGCGCTTGGCGTTAATGTCCTGTGCTTTGATCCGTTTCTCGACGTCGCCAGCGGCCTGCCCCTGGTGACGTTTGATGAGGCCCTCGACGCCGATATTCTGTGCCTCCATACACCTCTTACTCGAGACGGGCCCCATCCCAGCTGGCATCTTTTCGATACCCATGCGCTGTCTCGGCTCAAGCCAGGAGCGGTACTGCTCAATGCCGGGCGCGGCGAGGTAGTCGATAACGGCGCGCTGCTGGAGGCCATTTCTGACCGGGGACTGCGCGCCGTCCTCGACGTTTGGGAAGGCGAGCCCCATATCAATACTCGCTTGCTGGATCGGGTGGCTCTTGGGACGCCCCATATCGCCGGCTACAGTCTTGAAGGCCGCCTGCGCGGCTCGCTGATGATTCACGAGGCCTTGAGGCACTGGTTGGGGGAGGGTGAGCCAGTCACTCTGACAGCGCTGCTGGCGCAGTTGATCGGTGCGGCTGCGGCGCCACAGGCTCTGGCTTGCAGTGTTAGTTCCACACTGCCCGAGCTGGTACTTGCTGCCTACGATCCGCGCCGGGATGATCAGGCGCTGCGCCAGGCGCTTGCCGACGCAGCGCCTGAACTTGCCGGTGCAACTTTCGACAGCTTGCGCAAGCATTACCCCTGGCGGCGGGAATTCAGTCATTTTGCCCTGGCCGATGCACTGCCAGCAGAGCTGGGTCGGCAGCTGCAGGCGGCGGGGTTCACCACCGGAGCTGTGCCATGCTGACCATCGGCTTTGTCATCAATCCCCGAGCTGGCCTTGGTGGCCCGCTGGCGCTCAAGGGCAGCGATCACCTGCCTGCGGAGCTGGCGGTGGGGGCGCAGCGCTGTGCGGAGCGCGCGGGGAGGGTGCTAAACCAGTTGCAAGAGCACGCTGCACGGCTGTCTTTTATCACCGCGCCAGGGCCTATGGGAGAGGCCCTGCTGGCAGAACGAGGGTTTCACTACACCGTCGCCCCCGGCCTGGATGAAACAGCGAGTACCAGCGCTAAAAACACCAGTGCTGCCGACACTATGGCTGCAGTAGAGGCCTTTCAGCGCGCTGGCGTGGATCTGATTCTATTCGCGGGCGGCGATGGTACTGCGCGGGATATTTATTCCGTCATCGCACCGGGACAGCTGGTGCTGGGGATTCCCGCCGGGGTCAAAATGCACTCCGGCGTGTTTGCCATCACTCCCGAAGCCGCGGCGACGGTGCTGGAGTTGCTACTGAGCGGTCAACTGGTGGATGTCCGCGACCAGACTGTGCGGGATATGGACGAAGAGGCCCTTGCCAAGGGAGATATTCGCATTCGCTCCTATGGCGAAATGACGGTGCCCGAGGCAGGTAGTTTTGTGCAGCGGGTCAAGGACGGCGGCCGCGAGGTGGAAGCGCTGGTGCTGGACGATATCGCGGCAGAAATCAGCGAGCTGATAGAGCCGGGCGTCCTCTATCTGCTGGGGCCGGGCTCCACCACCCGCGCCATCAAGGAATCCCTGGGTATGGAGGCGACCCTGCTGGGGGTGGACGCCATAGCCGATGGTCGCCAACTCGGCGCTGACCTCGATGAAACCGCCCTGTTGCGCCTGCTGGACGAATACGACAAGGCCGTTATTGTATTGACTCCCATCGGCGGTCAGGGCCTGCTGCTGGGGCGCGGCAACCAGCAACTCTCGCCGGCACTGCTGCGCCGGGTAGGGCGCGAAGGGCTGCTGGTGGTCGCTACCAAGACCAAGATAACCGCCCTGGAGGGGCGGCCACTGCTGCTGGATACCAACGACCCCGAGCTGGACCGGCAGCTGACAGGCTTTGTCCGCATCATCACCGGCTACCGCGACACCATCCTCTACCCACTGGCCGCCCCGGGCAGCAACTTGTCACCAGGCTAGCCGCTTGAAGTGATAGCTTGCCATCTCGACCACCTTCTCTGTCCCGGGCCACGATCTCTGTCATCCCGACCAACCTTCTCTGTCATCTCGACCAGCGGGAGAGATCTGATACCTCGGTGGCTAAAGATCCCTCCCGTTGGTCGGGATGACATAAAAATCTATCAGCTTCCTCCCGCTGCATCGGGATGACATACATTATCGGGGACACCGATGAGTGCCGTGCCCCGACCTGCTACGAAGCGCGCATTCGCCCCAGGAACTGATCGAGCCGCTGTACGGCATCGCCGATGTCATCCTCACGGGGCAAAAACACAATGCGGAAGTGATTGTTGTCGGGGTAGTTGAAAGCGGAGCCCTGTACCAGCAGCATCTTTTCCTGCAGCAAAAGATCCAGAATCAGCTGCTCGTCGTCGGCAATCTCATACACATCCGGGTCGAGCCTGGGGAACATATACAGCGCGCCCTTGGGCTTGACGCAACTTACGCCGGGAATAGCGGTCAATAATTGGTAGGCCCGCTCTCGCTGCTCGTGGAGCCGCCCCCCCGGGCACACCAGATCCTCAATGCTCTGGTAGCCGCCGAGAGCGGTCTGAATGGCGTACATGGCGGGCACATTGGCACACAGCCGCATGGAGCACAGCATTTCAATGCCCTGGATATAACTGCGGGCGCGGTGCTTGGCACCGCTCACCACCAGCCAGCCGGAACGAAACCCCGCCAGCCGGTAGGCTTTCGACAAGCCGTTGAACGTGATGCACAGCACATCAGTAGCGAGCCGTCCCAGCGGGATATGCTCGGCCTCATCGTAGGTGATGCGGTCGTAGATTTCGTCGGCAAAGATGATCAGGTCATGCTCGCGGGCCAGCTCGACAATCTGGCTCAGCATGGCTTCGCTGTAAACGGCCCCGGTGGGGTTGTTGGGGTTGATGACCACGATGCCGCGGGTTCTGCCGCTGACCTTGGCGGCGATATCGGCCATATCCGGCTGCCATTCATTGGCTTCGTCGCACAGATAGTGCACCGGGGTGCCCCCCGCCAGGGTGACGGCAGCTGTCCACAGGGGATAGTCCGGCGCCGGAATCAGGATCTCGTCACCGGGGTTGAGCAGCGCCTGCATGGCCATTACGATCAGCTCACTGGCACCGTTGCCGAGGAACACATCGTCGATCTCCACATCGGGGATGCCCTGCACCTGGGTGCGCTGCATCACCGCCTTGCGGGCGGAGAAAATGCCCTTGGCATGGGAGTAGCCCTGGGCCTGGGCAAGATTGTGGATGACGTCCTGAAGGATCTCGTCGGGCGCTTCAAAGCCAAACGGAGCCGGATTGCCGATATTGAGCTTGAGGATGCGATGGCCCTCATCCTCCAGGCGATTGGCGTGGTCGAGCACGGGACCGCGAATGTCATAGCAAACATTGCTCAATTTGTTTGACTTTTGAAAGTGCTGCATAGGTATGATGGTTCCCGGCCGCCGATAGCAAAAAAGAGGCCATTGTAACGGAAAAAAGGGTGGCGAAAACGCCTGTAAACCCTGGGTTACTAAGTTTTTTACGATTAGCAGAGGAGATAATTCATGACTGATGAGTGGCGTGACAAAGGCGATGACTACTGGCGCTCCCGGCTGACCCCGGAGCAATACGCCGTCTGTCGCCAGAAAGGCACCGAGCGGCCCTTTACCGGCCTCTACAACAACGAAGACAGACCCGGCCAGTATTTCTGTATCTGCTGCGACGCACTGTTGTTTGATGCCTCCACCAAGTTCGATGCTGGCTGTGGCTGGCCGAGCTTCTACCAGACGGCAGTGAAGGAGAACATCACCGAGACCCCCGACCTCAGCCACGGCATGGTGCGCACCGAGATCACCTGCACCCGCTGCGGCAGCCATCTCGGCCATGTCTTTGAAGATGGGCCAGCGCCCACCGGGCTGCGCTATTGTCTCAACTCTGTGTCGCTGGACTTTGTTCCCGAGCAGGGCAGTGAGAAGGAAGAGGCAGATAGCGCCTGAATCTGGTACTATAGCGGGCTATGGACTGGCCGCTTCTTTCTGGTTTATTTGTTGTAGGGAGTGTTGCGGTGAGTTGCGGTAAAAAGCTCTGTGGCTGCGGAAAAAAGCGAAAACACCACAAAAAAGCAAAAAATAAAAAATCGGTGTTGACAGGTTGTGTACTCGCTCTTAGAATGCGCGCCTCACGACGAGACAACGCAACGCCTCAACAGCGAAGCGGGTCGGTCAAAGTGTTAAGGTCCCGTTCGTCTAGAGGCCTAGGACACCGCCCTTTCACGGCGGTAACAGGGGTTCGACTCCCCTACGGGACGCCAAATTAGCGTAAAATCAGCGCTTAGTGTAAACTAGCGATGACAATTGAAAAGTTAAACGCGGGATTAGCTCAGTTGGTAGAGCGGTACCTTGCCAAGGTACAGGTCGTCGGTTCGAACCCGATATCCCGCTCCAAATTATGGTTTATGGATTTCTGAAATTTGTAAATCATTGAAAAAAGGAACCGCAAGGTTCCTTTTTTTGTGCCTGTAAATCGCGCTCTTAAACCATGGGCGCAGTCCTGGGTAAAGTGAACTACATTTATACAGAATACCCATCTAGACAGAATACTCGGCCGCGCTAGAGCTCTGGAGGTCGCATGGACAAGAAGATAGGTGCTCCCGCACCCGAATGGCAGGTCCAGCAGTGGTTCAATGTAGAGCAGCCACCGAGCCTGGCAGCACTGCGCGGCAAGGTGGTGGTGCTCGAAGCCTTCCAGATGCTGTGCCCCGGCTGCGTCATGCACGGCTTGCCCCAGGCGCAGCGGGTATATCAGGCCTTTCCCCGTTCTCAGGTTGCTGTTATCGGTCTGCACACGGTGTTTGAACACCATGCGGCGATGACACCGGTGTCTCTGGAGGCCTTCCTCTACGAGTACCGCCTATCCTTCCCGGTCGGCGTCGACCTCCCCGACGGCCGCGACGGGATTCCGCAAACCATGCGTGCCTACGGGATGCAGGGCACACCCACGCTGGTGTTGATCGACGCTTTCGGCAACGTGCGCAATCAACACCTGGGCCAGATCAGCGACCTGTTGCTGGGGGCGCAGATCATGGAGCTGATTCTGGAGTCGGGTGCACCCTCCCAGTAAAAAAGTAACAGCTGGGATACCATGCCATCCCAGCCAGTATTTTTGTCATCTCGACCGGTGCTTTTTTGTCATCTCGACCAACGGGAGAGATCCGGCGCTTTTTGTCGTCTCGACCGTAGTGGAGAGATCTTAAGCCTCGGCGGTCAAGATCCCTCCCGCTGGTCGGGATGACAGGATAGAGTGGTCGGGATGACAGGAATAGGTGGTCGGGA
>JALNZZ010000195.1 GCA_023229065.1 Porticoccaceae bacterium | reverse complement strand
GCGGGAGCAAAGCGCCAGCGCCCGGCCAGCTCCATGCCCTGCGTTACGGCTTCGTCGACGTTGATGCTCTGGGCAAAATTCTGCTGAGTGAAGCCACTGCCCAGATCGATACAGCCGGGCTGGTTGGGATCGACAGTCCAATGGCAGTTGGGCAGGGGGGTGCCAGTGGTGATTTTGTCCTCGAACTCATTGTGGAATACGGTGACGTTAGCGTTGAAATTGCGCCGATTGTCGTAGTACACCGCAATTTCTGTATTGGTGGTGATCTCCGGATCCAAGCGGGGACTGCCGATGGTAATTGTTGCACCCTGCCCGGTAACACCGTTGATGCCATCGTGCAGATCGTTGACGCTGGGCGTCTTGTAACCGCGGCTGACCCCACCCTTGAAAGTCCAGTGGTCGATGGGATTCCACACCAGATAGGCACGCGGGCTGACATGGCCACCAAAGGCGTCGTGGTGTTCGTAGCGTGCGCCCACGGTCAGCCCCAGAGTATCGATAATGCGCCACTCATTCTCGGCAAACAGCGCCCAGGAAGTCTGCGAAAAGGTTTTGGTGGCAATGCCGTCTTCGACTTCCGCATCCCACCACTGGCCGCCAATGCTCAGCAAGTGGCTGTCCCCCACCGGTGCCACCAGTTTGGTATCAAACACAAGGTCGGTCGATTTCAGCTTGCGATCATTGCCCGCGACGATGGAGGGGAAGCCGGTATAAGCCACGCCCAGAGTGCCGGGAATAGTACGCCCCAGGGTTTCGGTAGTCTTGTAAGTCAGACTGCTGTCCACCACGCCAAAGGCAATCCGGCCGCTGTGGGCCAGCGCTATCTGGTCGCGCTCGAAGCGCTGCTCATCGGTGTAGCCATTGATCTGGTCGGGGTTTTCTGTGTTACAGCCGGAGACGGCGCTGCCGCTGCTCCAACCATCGAGGTTGCCCAGCTGGCACTCGTCGTTGTTGTAGACCTGGCGGCTGCGCTCAAGGTCGAGAGAGAAGTCATGACCAGCAACAGGGGTTAATGTCAGCCGGGTACCAATACTGTAGTTACGACCATCCACCGGTGCTGCACCGCGACGGCTCACCACACTGTTGTCGTTGAAGGTCAAATCGGACTCCTCGCGATCATAGAGCGTGCCGCGCACCGCCAGGCCAGCGAGGCCTTCTACCAGAGGGCCGTTGACATAGAAATTGGTGCGAGTGTCGGCGCCGTAGTCGCGATCTTCCTGAAAGGTGTGCTCGAGAGATACCGAGCCACCCCATTGATCCGCCACCTTCTTGGTGATGATGTTGACCACGCCGCCCATGGCATCGGAGCCATAGAGGGTCGACATGGGACCGCGCACCACCTCAATCCGCTCAATGGCGGACAGCGGTGGCAGGAAGCTGTTGCCGGTTTCGCCAAAGCCATTGGGAGTGACGTTACCGCCGGTGTTCTGACGACGACCATCAATCAGGAACAGGGTGTACTCGGAAGGCATACCGCGCATGCTGATATTGAGCCCGCCGGTCTTGCCCGTACCCTGCCGGATATCCACACCCTCCACGCCTTCGAGGGCCTGAGCCAGGTTGGTAAAGTGATTGCGCTGCAGTTCTTCCTGACTGATCACGCTGATACTGGCAGGCGCATCGGTCACCTTTTGCTCGAAGCCGGCAGCGGAAATTACCACCTTGTCCAGTTGACCCGGCTCGTTCTGAGCCATGGCAAGACCACTTGCACCGGCCAGCACAACGGCTGCGGTCAAAGTATTGATGCGAAAGGTTGGTGTCATATGAAGATTCTCCCCATCGGCTGTCGCCGTATCGTTAGTTGCGCGTCGATCCCTCCGGGCAGTTAACCGGATTGGAGGCGAATGATAATAATTATCAAATGATGTATCAATTGATAATTCATTCTCATCTGATCTGGGTCAGACAAATGCCCAGGGTCGCAACGTCACATTCCGATACTCAACTCCAAACCGTGCGCTGTCAGCGTCGGTACCTCTCCTCACTATTGCGGCACCGCCTTGCTGGCGGTGCCGCCCCTTCTCCTCTTGCGAGGAACCCTCTCCCTTAAAAGTTGACGTTGACGCTAAGCCAGAAACTGCGCGCCGCATCCTTGTTGTTGTAGTCGTCGAAGAACAGCGCTTCGTTGCGACCACTGCCACCCACACCGGTATCGAGATAGTCGCCATCGCCATTCAGATCGCGAAACTCGGTGCGGTAAGTGGTGAAGTCCTTGTCCAGCAGGTTATTGACGCGGGCGTTGATCGTGACGTGATCATTGACCTGGAAGCTGGCACCGAGGTGAAGCACCTCGTAGTCCTTGTAGTACAGCGCCTTGTCAGTGATGACGTGTTCGCCGCGGTAGCGCTTGGAACGGCTCTCCAGCGTCAGGAAGATATTCAGCCGTTCCAGCGCCTGCCAATCAAGGGTGGCATTGGCCATGTGCTTGGCACTGTTACCCAGTGGCCGGCCTTTGTTGGCGCCACTTTTTTGCTCGCTATCGGTGTAGGTGTAGTTGGCACGCAGCGCCAGATTGCCGAGAATATGCCAGCGGCCAGCCAGCTCAGCGCCTTCAATCACCACTTCGTCGATATTGACTGTCTTGCTGCTGGTGGAATAACCGAGATCGGCGTATTCACCGGTGCTGGAGCAGGTGAGTGAGGTACCGCCGCCACAAGGCTGGGAAGCGATCTTGTCGTCAAAGGTGTTGCGGAACACGGTAGCGTTGAAGTTGTGGCCGCGCGGGTGCTGCCAATAGACAGCAAACTCAGTGGAAACACTGGTTTCCGGGTCGAGATCCGGGTTACCGAACATGGGCGAGGTGCCCTGGCCGCCAAAACCGGTCACACCGTCATAAAGCTGGGTCGTCTTGGGAGTTTTGAAACCGGTGCTGACACCACCTTTCAGGGTCCACTGCTCGCTCATGGTGTAGACACCGTAGAGACGCGGGCTGACATGGCTGCCGAATACTTCGTGGTCGTCGTAGCGCAAGCCAAAGGTGATCGCCAGGGGGTCGATGACATACCAGGTATCTTCGGCAAACAGGGACCACATATTATGATCCTGCACTTCGCCGGGGTTGCCGCCCTCCATGCCGAACACACCGTCCTCCAGCTCACCGCGGATAACCTGCCCCCCAACTACCGCGATATGTTGACCCGCCAACTGGAAGGGCATATCGAGCTTGGCATCGAGTGTATATTGATTACTTTCAAGGGTGCGTTTGGGGCGGGGCAGGAAGGTCGCCTCGGCAAGGTCCTTGCGCGCATCGACATCCATGCCGGCATAGGCACCGCTGCCATTCATCATCTCCAGCAGATGCTGGCGCTCTGCCACCGTAAACGGCAGAGTGCGCCCATCGTTATTGGTCTCCACATAGGCCAGCGACACAAAGCTGTTGCCGAAACTCCAGCTGCCTTCGTGAGTCAGCGCCCAAGCGTCGCGGGTAAATTCCTGGCTGGGGCTGTAACCG
>JALNZZ010000022.1 GCA_023229065.1 Porticoccaceae bacterium | reverse complement strand
AAGCGAGAGTGGCGGAACTGGTAGACGCGCTGGATTTAGGTTCCAGTGGGGCAACCTGTGGGAGTTCGAGTCTCCCCTCTCGCACCACATTTAATTGATTTCCTAAAGTTTACAGGTGAGGAAAATCCATGCAGGTTTCCATAGAAACAGTATCCGGGCTCGAGCGTCGGATGACCGTAGGTGTCCCCGCTGATCAGGTGGAAAACGAGGTGACCGCACGCCTGCAGAAGGCCGCCAAGACTGTGCGCCTGGATGGTTTCCGGGCCGGCAAGGTTCCCTTCAAGGTGGTGCGTCAGCGCTTTGGCTCCGGTGTGCGCCAGGAAGTTGTCGGCGAAGTGGTCAGCAAAAGTTTTCAGGATGCCATCAGCAAAGAAAACGTCCGCCCGGCCGGTCAGCCCAGCATTGATTCTCTCACCGATGAGCCCGGCAAAGACCTTGAGTTTGTTGCCAGCTTCGAAGTGTATCCCGAGGTCGAACTGCAGGATTTCGCTTCTCTGTCTGTCGTCAAGCCTGTCGCCGAAGTCACCGAGGCCGATGTCGACAAAATGATCGATGTGCTGCGCAATCAAAATGCGACCTGGCACGACGTTGAGCGCGCTGCAGCCGACGGCGATCAGGTAAAAATCGATTACACCGGTCGCAAGGATGGCGAAGAGTTCGAGGGCGGCAAAGCCACCGGCAGCAATCTGGTGCTCGGCTCCGGACAAATGATCCCGGGCTTCGAAGCCGGGATCGTCGGCATGAAGGCCGGTGATACCAAAACCATCAATGCAACCTTCCCCGAGGACTATCACGCCGAAGACCTCAAGGGCGCCGCCGTGGAGTTCGAAATCACTGTCCACGGGGTACAGGAAAAGCAGCAGCCAGAACTCGATGACGAGTTTTTCGCCCGTTTTGGCGTGACTGAGGGTGGTGAGGAAAAATTCCGTGCCGAAGTGCGCAGCAACATGGAGCGCGAGCTTCGCAACGCCATCAAGAACAAGGTCAAGACCCGCCTGATGACCCAGCTGCTGGACAAGCACGAGGTTGCTCTGCCCAAAGCGCTGGTCAAGGAAGAGGTTGGTGCTCTGCGCCGTCAGATGCTGTCCCAGTTTGGCGGTGGCCAGAACTTTGACGAATCCCTGCTCCCTGACGAGCTCTTCAGCGCCGAGGCTGAGCGTCGTGTCGCCCTGGGCCTGCTGGTTGCCAAAGTGATCGAGGAAGCCGGCATCAAGGCTGACGCCGACAAGGTGCGGGCGCAGATCGAGGAGATCGCCGCCACTTATGAGGAGCCGGAGGAGGTAGTGCGCTACTACTACGGCAACCAGCAGCTGCTGGTGGGTGTCCAGAGCGCCGTTCTCGAAGACCAGGTGGTAGAACATATTCTGCAAAGTGCCGCGCTCGAAGAGCAGGCCTGTAGTTACGAAGAAGCTGTTCAGCCCGACCGCCCCGCGACTGCGGAAGGCGAGGAAGAAGAGGGCGCCGAATAAGGCCCCGGCAAAGCCATTCGCCTGCTGGCAAGTGCCCTTGCGGCGCTTGCCAAGCTCTCCCTGCGGGATACAATGCCCGTCAGTGTCATCACACACCATCCAGTTCGGGAGTACTTTATGATGTCAGCAATGGATATCCACGCCGCAGGTGGGCTGGTGCCCATGGTGGTCGAGCAGAGCGCCAGAGGGGAACGCGCTTACGATATTTATTCCCGGCTGCTCAAAGAGCGGGTCATCTTTCTCATCGGTCCAGTTGAAGACTATATGGCCAACCTTGTGGTCGCTCAGCTGCTCTTCCTTGAGTCAGAGAACCCGGACAAAGATATCCATCTCTACATCAACTCCCCTGGCGGCTCGGTAACGGCAGGTCTGTCTATTTACGACACCATGCAGTTCATCAAGCCCGATGTGAGCACCATGTGCATCGGCCAGGCGGCCAGTATGGGGGCTTTTCTGCTGACTGCCGGCACCGCTGGCAAGCGCTATTGCCTGCCCAATTCGCGGGTAATGATTCACCAGCCCAGTGGCGGTGCCCATGGTCAGGCGTCTGATATCCACATCCATGCTCAGGAAATTCTCAAGATTCGCGAGCAGCTCAACCGCCTGATGGCTGAGCACACCGGTCAGCCTCTCGAGAGGATCGCTTTGGACACTGAGCGCGATAATTTTATGGATGCCCAGCAGGCCCAGGCCTACGGGTTGGTGGACCAGATTCTGGACAAAAGACCCTAAAATAGGCTAGCCTGCTATTGGGTTGTCACTTTTTGTCACTCAACCCATTGTTTTGACGTGAAGATTGTAAGGGGTAGCCATGGGCGACCAAGGCAAGTCAGCCGATAACGGGAAACTGCTTTACTGTTCCTTTTGCGGCAAAAGCCAGCATGAAGTGCGCAAACTGATTGCCGGGCCGTCTGTATTCATCTGTGATGAGTGCGTCGATCTCTGCAACGACATTATTTCTGAGGAAATTCAGGAGAGTACCGCTTCTGGTGCCGGCAGCAAGCTGCCGACTCCTCAAGAGATCAACGATATCCTCGACCAGTATGTGATTGGTCAGCGGCGTGCCAAGCGCGTCCTGGCGGTAGCTGTATACAATCACTACAAGCGCTTGCAGGGAGCACCGGGGCGCTCCGAGGTCGAACTGGGTAAAAGTAACATCCTGCTGATTGGGCCCACAGGCAGTGGTAAGACGCTGCTTGCAGAAACCCTTGCCCGCCTGTTGGATGTGCCCTTTACCATCGCCGATGCCACCACCCTCACTGAAGCGGGTTATGTGGGCGAGGATGTGGAAAACATCATCCAGAAGCTGCTGCAGAAGTGCGACTACGATGTGGAGAAGGCCCAGCGGGGTATTGTTTACATCGACGAAATCGACAAGATTTCCCGCAAGTCGGACAATCCCTCGATCACTCGCGATGTCTCTGGCGAGGGTGTTCAGCAGGCACTGCTGAAACTGATCGAAGGCACGGTGGCGTCTGTTCCTCCGCAGGGAGGCCGCAAGCACCCACAACAGGAATTCCTGCAGGTAGACACCCGCAATATCTTGTTTATCTGCGGCGGTGCCTTCGCCGGACTGGAAAAGGTGATTCTGGATCGCTCCGAGAAGGGCGGCATCGGTTTTGGTGCCGAGGTCAAGAGCAAGACCGACAAGCCCAATATCGGTGAGCTGCTGGCTACCATCGAGCCCGAGGATCTGGTGCGCTACGGCCTGATTCCCGAGTTTGTCGGTCGCCTGCCGGTCATCGCCACTCTTGAGGAGCTGGATCGAGACGCTCTGGTCAACATTCTCCTGGAGCCAAAAAACTCTCTGATCAAGCAATACCAGGCCCTGTTCGAGATGGAGGGTGTGGAGCTTGATGTGCGTCG
Organism: Porticoccaceae bacterium; assembly: GCA_023229065.1. Taxonomy (GTDB): domain Bacteria; phylum Pseudomonadota; class Gammaproteobacteria; order Pseudomonadales; family Porticoccaceae; genus NAT127. Next base: position 17,049 of record JALNZZ010000022.1, on the reverse strand, counting down.
CGATGCCCTGGAAGCCATCGCCGAGAAGGCTCTGAGCCGTAAAACGGGCGCTCGCGGCCTGCGCTCGATTCTGGAGAGCGTGCTGCTGGACATCATGTTCGACATTCCCTCCAGCACCAATGTTGCCAAGGTGGTGATCGACAGTGCAGTGATTCGTGGCGAGTCGGAGCCGCTGATCGTCTATGAGCGCACTGAGCAACCCAAAGCCGCTGCCAGCGACGACTGAAGGCGCTAAACAGGAGGTGGGCCAGTGCCCATCTCCTGTTCAATTACCCCTTTCTGGCTCCTGTTAAGAATTCTTCGCATTTACTGATTCCCTTCACCTTGTTTTCTGTTAGTCTGGCCTCATATCGTACTCACTGACCCGCTTTTGGGTCTTCTGACAGTTGAGGTTGATATGGGTCAAGAAAGTACCCCGGACAGACTCCCCAAAGCTCTTCCCTTGCTGCCGCTGCGCGATGTAGTGGTTTACCCGCAGATGGTGGTGCCACTGTTCGTGGGGAGGGAGAAATCCATCCTCGCCCTTGAAGAATCCATGGGCGTGCACAAGCAGATTCTGTTGGTGGCCCAGAAGGACGCTGCCGACGACGATCCGACCCCGGAGGCAGTATACGGTGTCGGCACCCTGGCCAATATCCTGCAAATGCTCAAGCTGCCCGATGGCACCGTCAAGGTGCTGGTGGAGGGTGCGCAGCGAGTGCGGCTCGGTGATATTCACGAGTCAGAGGGGCACTTTGTCGCCAGCTATTCTATCCTCGATGAGGAAGAGCTCGGCGAGCGGGAAGCCGATGTGCTGATGCGCACTCTTGTCTCCCAGTTCGAGCAGTACGTGAACCTGAGCAAGAAGATCCCTTCAGAGGTGATTACTACCCTCAATGGCATCGAGGAAATCGATCGCCTGGCCGATACTGTAGCCACCCACATGAGCATCTCCCTGGAGCAAAAACAGGAAATCCTTGAGGAAGGCAGTGTCAAGAACAGGGTAGAGATGTTGCTTGGCTTCATTGAGGGTGAGATCGACCTGTTCCAGATCGAACAGCGCATCCGTGGCCGCGTCAAGAAACAGATGGAGAAGAGCCAGCGCGAGTACTACCTCAACGAACAAATGAAGGCCATCCAGAAAGAGCTGGGCGATATGGAGGACGGCCAGAATGAGATCGATCAGCTGGAGACGCGTCTCAATGAGTCCGGCATGCCGAAGGCTGCTCTGGACAAGACCCGCAGCGAGCTCAACAAGCTCAAGATGATGTCGCCTATGTCTGCTGAGGCTTCGGTGCTGCGCAGCTATTTGGATTGGATGCTCAACGTCCCCTGGAAGCAGCGTTCCAAGGTGCGCCACGACATCGCCCGGGCGAGCAAAGTGCTCGATGAGGACCACTACGGTCTGGAAGAGGTCAAAGAGCGCATCCTCGAGTTTCTGGCGGTTCAGCAGCGGGTGAAGAAGCTCAAGGGGCCGGTGTTGTGTCTGGTCGGTCCTCCCGGCGTGGGTAAGACCTCCCTGGGCGAGTCCATTGCCAAAGCCACGGGCCGCAAGTTTGTGCGCATGTCACTCGGTGGTGTGCGTGACGAAGCCGAGATTCGTGGTCACCGCCGCACCTATATCGGCTCGTTACCCGGCAAGCTGGTGCAGAAAATGGCCAAGGTGGGCGTCAAGAATCCCTTGTTCCTGCTCGACGAGATCGACAAGATGGGGATGGATCATCGCGGCGACCCCGCCTCGGCACTGCTGGAAGTACTGGACCCGGAGCAGAACAACACGTTCAACGACCATTACCTGGAGGTGGATTACGATCTCTCCGAGGTGTTGTTCATCTGTACAGCCAACTCCATGAATATCCCCGGCCCGCTGCTGGACCGGATGGAAGTAATCCGCATCCCCGGTTACACCGAGGAAGAGAAGACCAACATCGCTCTCAAGTATCTGCTGCCCAAGCAGCTCAAGGCTAACGGCTTGAAAGATGGTGAGCTGACCATTGACGAAGAGGTAGTGCGCGACATCATCCGCTACTATACGCGCGAGGCAGGTGTGAGGGGGCTGGAAAGACAGATCGCCAAGATATGTCGCAAGGTCGTCACCCACCATGTCAAAGCGGGTTCCAATGCCACCTATGATGTGACACCGGAAGGGCTCGAAGAGCTGCTCGGGGTGCGCCGCTTTGACTTCGGTCGCGCCGAGTCAGACAACCAGGTGGGACAGGTTACGGGCCTGGCCTGGACTTCGGTGGGGGGTGAGCTGCTTACCATTGAGGCCGCCGCCGTGCCAGGCAAGGGCGACGTCATCTGTACCGGGTTGCTGGAAAAGGTCATGCAGGAGTCGATCCAGGCAGCGCGAACTGTGGTGCGCAGTCGCTCTCAGCAGCTGGGTATCGCCAAGGCCAACCACACCAAGTATGATTTGCACCTGCACGTTCCCGAAGGTGCTACGCCCAAGGATGGCCCGAGTGCCGGTATCGCCATGTGTACGGCATTCGTGTCAGTGCTCACCGGTGTGCCAGTGCGCGCCGATGTGGCCATGACAGGGGAAATTACCCTGCGCGGGCAGGTGCTGCGCATCGGCGGTCTCAAAGAGAAGCTGCTGGCGGCCCATCGCGGCGGTATCAAGACGGTACTGATTCCCCATGAGAACGAACGTGATCTGAAGGAAATACCCGACAATATCAAGGCGGATCTCGACATCCATCCGGTGAAGTGGATCGACGAAGTGTTGCAGCTGGCTCTCGAGCATTTACCCGAGCCGCTCAGCGACGAAGACTACGAGGGGCCGGTTGCCGGCTCTGCACCAGAAGCGGGCGCTGGATCTCGGGTCAGTGCGCACTAGTATGGGCCTGGAGGCCGCTCCAGGCTTGACCGCTCCTGAGGGCGTTGGTATAAAGCGTGGGTCCGTGGGTCCGTAGTATTGAGCGTACGGGCCGTCCCGCTGTGCGCCGGTTTGTCGGCGCATTCGATAACCAATCATTTACAACCATTTCCAACAAAAGGGGAATAAAGTGAATAAGTCTGAATTGATCGACGCCATCGCCGAAGGCGCTGATATCTCCAAAGCCGCCGCTGGCAGAGCGCTCGATACTCTGATCGCGTCTGTGACGGATGCCCTCCAGAAAGGCGATCAGGTTGCCCTGGTAGGCTTTGGTACCTTTTCCGTCAAGCATCGTCCCGCTCGCACCGGACGTAACCCCCAGACCGGTAAGGAAATCCAGATTGCGGCCAGCAATGTGCCCAGCTTCAAGCCTGGCAAGACGCTGAAAGACTCAGTTAACTGATTCGACAGGTTCATGTTAAAAAAGGCGCATTTCGGTGCGCCTTTTTTTTGTCAGCTGGTCTGTAGTGATGGGATAATGGCCAGTAATCTGGCGGTAGTGTTGAGCCAGGCAATCAACCGACACAGGAATTCGCAATGCTTCTGAATTTCAGGGATAAGCTCAGGGGAGGCGCCGCCATGGTGGTGGTGGGCATTCTGGCCATTCCCTTTGCTCTTTTTGGTATTGACTCATTGTTTCTCAGCGATCCAGCTGCTGACGGCGCGGTTAGCGTCAACGGTGAAGAAATCAGCAACTTTCAGGTGGAGCAAGGCATTGTTATGCGCCGCCAGCAGATCCTCAACCAGTTTGAGGGGCTGGACCCCACTATGCTGGGGGATGAGCAGCTGCGCGGGCCTGTACTCGATGCCCTGATTCGCGAGACATTGATCAACCAGGTGGCCAGCAAGCAGGGCATGGCAGTGTCGGAGCGTACGTTTCGGGATGTCGTGGTGGGCCAGGATGCTTTCCGCCGCGATGGCCGTTTTGACCCTGTTGTGTATGAATACACCCTCGGTCGTATGGGTTACACACCCAGAACCTATCGCCAGGCAGTGGAGCGGGAGCTGCTGGCCAACCAGTTCATGGGCGGTATCTTCGCCAGCACCTTTGCTACACCGGTAGAGCTGGAGCAGTTCATTGCACTCAGTCTGGAAGAGCGGGATTTTCACTATTTGAGGATCCCTGTCGCCAGCTTTGCAGATGACATTGTAATCAGCGACGAAGAGGTGGCGGCGTACTACCGTGAACACGGTACTGAGTTTGATGAGCCGGAAAAAGTCACTCTCGACTATATTGAGCTGCAGCCCGACAGCCTGACGGACAGCGTAGAGGTGGGAGAGGCAGAGATTCGCGCCCAATTTGATGCTGAAGTTGAGGCCCTGGCCCAGGATACACTGCGCTGGCGTATCTCTCACATCCAGCTCAGTGAACAGCCTGATGGTGGTCACGAAGAGATAATCGCCCAGATCCAGGAGCGTCTCGCCGCAGGTGAAGCCTTCGCTGATCTGGCGCGCGAATTCAGCGAGGATGCCGGTAGTGCCCAGCAAGGGGGAGAGTTGGGTGTCTTTGCCCCTGGAACACTGCCAGAAAGCTTTGAAACAGCACTTGAGACCCTCGAAGAGGGCCAGATTTCTGAGCCGGTGACGACAGACAGCGGTGTGCACCTGGTGCGTCTGGAAGAGCGTCGTGACGTCGACCTGCCGGTTTATGAGGATGAGCGAGAGCGTATTCGCACCGAGCTTGTGTCGCTGGCCAGTCGTGAACTGCTGCCCCGGATGGTGGAAGAGCTGAAAGAGAAAACCTTCCACGTTGAGGATTTGGCGGAGGTGGCCGACGAGCTGGGCCTGCAGTCTGCGACCACCGAGCCTTTCTCGCGAGGGGGCGGAGAGGGTATTGCGGCTAACGGCATGGTGGTTACCGCAGCCTTCAGCGAAGATGTGTTAGAGCACGGCTTTGCCAGTGAAGTATTGACACTGCAGGACCAGCATTTTGTGGTTGTGAAGTTGCGTGAGCACCATCCGGCGCGCCGCAAATCCCTGGATGAGGTGCGTGACAGCATCGTCGCCACCCTTTCAGCCAGCCGTGCTGAGGAGATGGCGAGGGCCCAGGCGGACACCCTGCTGGCCAAAGCCCGTGAGGGTGCCACCATCGAGTCACTGGCCCTCGAGGGGGAGCTGGACTGGCAGGTGGTGCTCAAGGCGACCCGTTTTGACGCCCCGGTAGAGCCCACTCTGCTGCAGGCAGTCTTTGCTCAGCCGGGTACAGACCTGCCGCGAGCCGGACAAGTGGTCACCAACCGTGGCGATGTGGTTGTCTATTCTCTGTCGCGTATCCACACCGGCGACTCCAGCACCCTGGCCGCCGAAGAGCGCCGCAATCTGGAGAGCTCACTGGAGCAGATGATGCTGGCTCGCGAATGGCGAGCTTACGAGGACATTTTGTTGGCCAACGCCAAGATCAAGTAAGATTTTCCGATCGGCTAACAATTCAAAACCCCGGGAGCTCTCTCCCGGGGTTTTTTATTTCACTATGACTTCCCCATCGTATATTGGGGAGTTTGTCACTGTGGGGCACTGGGCGACTGCATTTTGGGGTGATGGTTGGCCCGATGGTTTATACAGCGTTTAATAGCTGTCTGCCGAGGCGAGCATTCGCCATGAACCCCGGGCAGGAGGGAGCAACAGATGACAGAACCTTTTGACACACAGACCCAGCACGATCAACACGGAAGGTATCCCGAGAGTGTCACGGCTGACGATTTTCGGCGCAACCTGGCGGCCATACAGGCGCGTATCGACGCGGCTTGCCGCCGTGTTAGCCGAGAACCGGCAACAGTGCGCCTGCTGCCAGTCAGCAAGACCAAGCCTGAGAGCAGCCTGCGCATGGCCTATGCCGCGGGCTGTCGGGTACTGGGTGAGAACAAGGTCCAGGAAGCCTATCGCAAGTGGGAGGCCATGCAGGACTTAACCGACTTGCAGTGGTCAATCATCGGCCACTTGCAAACGAACAAAGCCAAGCTGGTGGCACGCTTCGCCGCCGAGTTTCAGGCGCTGGACAGCCTGCGTGTGGCTGAGGCACTGGATCGCCGCTTGCAAATCGAAGGGCGCTCGCTGGACGTATTCGTGCAGGTCAACACCTCGGGCGAAGCCAGCAAGTACGGCTTGGCACCCGAGGATGTACAGGGTTTTATTCATGCGCTGCCTGCGTTTTCAGCGCTGCGCGTGCGCGGCTTGATGACGCTTGCAGTGTTCTCTGGCGAGGCCCAGCGGGTACGACAGTGCTTTGTACTTCTGCGTACCTTGCGTGATCAGTTGCGACAGAGCGCCCCCGCCGGCATTGAGCTGGATGAGTTATCGATGGGCATGTCTGGTGATTTTGAGATCGCCATTGAGGAAGGTGCTACCGTGGTGCGCGTCGGCCAGGCGATCTTCGGTGCCCGGGCCCTGCCGGACAGTCATTATTGGCCGGGCGGAACACCGGCTGGCCAATAATGACTGCGATGTAACACCGGTGCGCGAACTTATGTCCGCGCCGGCCAATTCACAGAGCGAATCAGATTTGAGAGCTGTTCCACGAGGTTTGCCGTTTCCCGGCGAATGCAGGCCTGTGGCCATCATGGGCGACAGTGGCGCCGCAGCCAGGCGGCCACCACTGCGATGGCGCCAGCACGAAGCATGACTTACCGGCTGGGAAACAGAGTGAGGTTCTGACCGGGGTGAATGACCTGCTGCTGACCGAGATCGTTCCAGGCGAGAATGTCGTGAATCTCGACCTGGAAGCGGCGGGCAATATTGTACAGGGAGTCGCCGCGCTTGACCTGGTAGCTCACCTGGCTCTTGGCCGGGGTGTTTGTCCCTGCGGCTGGTCCTAACTTCAGCTGTTGGCCGGGTGAGATTAGCGCGTCGCTGTTGAGGTTGTTCCAGACCAGTAGATCTTGCACCCTGGTATTGTGAGCGCGAGCGATACTCCAGAGGCTGTCACCGCTTTTCACTTGATAGTGGCGAGGGGCTGTTGCCGGACTATCGGCGCCATTCTTTGTCAGCTGGCTGGCGACCGTGCTGGAGATTGGCAGACGCAGTACCTGGCCGATCTGGAGGTGAGTGGTGTCGAGCTGGTTTAACTGGGTCAGGTCGTTGACAGTGAGGCCGTGATTGGCGGCGATGCGGCCCAGAGTATCCCCGGCCCGGACCACGTATTCTCCGCCTGGATGCCAATTCTGGCGTGGAGTGCGGGCGAGAAGGTCGGCAAAGCCAGTGGCGTGAGTGCGGGGCAATAAAATCCGGAAGGGGCCGTTGGGCGGTGTTACCCAGCGGCTGAAGCCGGGGTTGAGATTGTAGATTTCATCGGCGCTGATATTGGCCAGCTTGGCAGCCTGGGCAAGGTCGACCTGGTCCTTTATCTCCACCACGGTGAAGTGGGACTCGACAGGAATGGAAAGGCGGTTGATGGCAAAGCGCTCAGGGTCACTGAGCACCTTGGCGAGCGCCACTAGTCGGGGTACGTAATTACGCGTTTCATCGCGCAGGGGCAGCGACCAAAAATCAGTGGCCTTGCCTTTTTGGCGGTTGGCCGCCATAGCGCGGCTGACAGTGCCGGGGCCGCTGTTATAGGCGGCCAGGGTGAGCAGCCAGTCACCGTCAAACATGGTGTTGAGGATCTTCAGGTAGCGGATGGCGGCATCGGTGGAGTCGATGATGTCGCGACGGCCTTCGTACCACCAGTCCTGACGCAGGCCCATTTCTTGCCCGGTACCTGGAATAAACTGCCATAGCCCTGAGGCGTGACTGTGGGAATAAGCAAAAGGATTGTAAGCACTTTCGATAAAGGGGAGCAGGGCCAGCTCCATGGGCAGCTCGTGCTCCTGCAGCTTGGCTACCACATAGGGCATATATCGTTTGGCGCGGGTGAGGGTGCGTTCAAAATAACTGTCGTTGTCGGTGTACCAGTCGATATAGCGTTGGACTTTTCGATCGGGCACGTCATGACTGAACCACAGACCGTCCTCGATAATAGGCCAGATGTCGTCGGGTTGTTCGCTGCGTTGCCGGGAGTCACGCTGACCGGAAGAGGGAATGCGTTTGTGGCTGATGCTTTTTTTATTGCCGCTGACGGCACCCGATTCGCTGCGCTGGGATTGCTGCGCACAGCCTGTCAGTATCAGCAGCACACAGGCCGCCAAGAGAAAAATTGTTCTCACCGGGTTCCCCATTTTTTCGGTGGTCCGATTCTACCCCTGCCTCGACAGTTGGGTAAACCCGAAACTGCCTTTCTGTCAGGAACCGCTTAGAGTCTTTAAGTCGTGTGAGCAGACCCTGGCACGTGCGGTAATTAGAAGTTGTCCTTCCAGCGGCGGACAGCGGCAAAGACCCCGGTGCTGGAGTGCAGGGGTTCGCCGCTGTAATCAGCGGCTGCAGCGGCGACAGCCGGCTCGTTACAGCGCAGAAAAGGGTTGGTGGCGAGCTCCTCCGCGAGACTGGAGGGCACACTGGGTATGTTTGCTTCTCGCAGTGCTTGCACCTGCTCCTGGCGCTCGCGAAGTGCCTGGTTATCGGGCTCGACGGCGCGGGCAAAGTTCAGGTTGGCCAGGGTGTATTCGTGGGCACAATAGATTCGGGTAGCAGGGGGCAGAGCGGCGAGCCGGGTCAAAGAGCTGTGCATCTGGGCTGGCGTTCCTTCAAAGAGACGCCCACAACCCGCGGCAAAGAGCGTGTCGCCGCAGAACAGCCAGGGGTATCCGTCGGCTCCCTGGGAGCAGAAATAGGCGATGTGGTCGAGGGTATGGCCGGGAACCTCTATCACCTCAAATTCCAGCCCCAGCAGGGCCAGTCGGTCACCGTTGCGCAGGGGGTGGGTGGCTTGCGGTATCCGCTTTGAATGGGGTCCATGGACGGCACAGTTGTACTCTGCCACGAGGGCGTCGACACCGCCGATATGATCCGGGTGGTGGTGAGTGACGAGGATGTCCGTCAGGGTCAGGCCGAGTTGTGTCAAGGCTGCTGTTACCGCCGTACTGTCGCCCGGGTCCACTACCAGAGCGCGGCCGCTGGCCAGGTTCGCAAGCAGCCACAGGTAATTGTCGTTGAAGGCAGGAACGGTATGAATCTGAACAGTCATGGCATCTCCGCTGGCGTATTGACCAGGCGTACATCAGCCTGGCACTGGCGTTGTGATAGTCGGTTGTGTCATGGGGATGGATGGCTCATCATAACACCCCAACCCGATATGATGATGGCTGTGTGGTGAAACCCTTGATCAACCGGGTACGCAGTGGCCTCGCCGCTATGGCCCGGCCACCGCTGCCGGATGCGCTTGCCGAGTCTCTGGAGCGCTGGTATCAGTCGCCCGCTGGTGAGCAGCTGCTGGCCATGGAGCGAGAGCATCTGCATGAATCTCTGCGTTTGCACCCCGGTTTTCGCGCTATGCTACTGCAGGTCTGCGGCGAGCTGGACTTGCTGGCAGATGGCCCGCAGCTGCACCGTTTTGCCCTTTCTAATCTGACTTCGGCGCGCTGTGCGGCGATCACCGACTTTGATGCCTTGCCATTGCCCACCAACACCATCGATGTGGTGCTGATGCACCATGTACTCGATTACTGTGAGCTGCCTCACGAAGCGCTCAACGAGGCCGCTCGAGTGGTAGCTCCCTCCGGCTGCCTGGTGGTTTTCGGCTACAATCCGTGCAGCTGGATGGGGTTGTTTAAGTGGCCCATGCGGGTGATTAGCCGCAACCAGTTGTGGCACTGTCGCATGTTGAGTCTGTGGCGGGTCAAGGACTGGTTGCGCTTGCTCGGTTTCGAAACCGAGGTGGTCCACTACGGCTGCTTTGCTGCACCGTTGCAGTCCCGTCGCCTGTTGCGATTTTTGCATCGCGGTGAGGGCTTACTGCGTAAAAGCGGTCTGCCTGTGGGGGGGTATTATATGATTGTCGCCCGCAAGCAGGTCGCGCGTCCTGTGTCTGCCTGGACGCCAGCTTGGCTACCGCGGAGTATTGCGCCGGTCAAATTGGGTGACAGTACCCGTGTCAGGCAACAAAGTCTGCCTGAGCAGGAGCGCAGCGACTCTGACGTTGGCAAACCGGCCAGGTGATGCCCGCGGTCCTCTATTTAGTACAGGAAGTTCAGTTTGAAAAAAGTCGAGATATTTACCGATGGTGCTTGCCGTGGAAACCCGGGGCCGGGCGGCTGGGGTGCGTTGTTGCGCTACGCGGGCCAGGAGAAAAAGCTCCACGGTGGTACCCCGGATACGACCAACAACCGCATGGAACTCACGGCCGCCATTGAGGCCCTGGCGGCACTCAAGGAGCCCTGTGAGGTGGTACTGACCACCGACTCGCAGTATGTGCGTATGGGTATTACCCAGTGGCTGCAGGGTTGGAAAGCGAAGGGCTGGCGCACTGCCAACAAGCAACCGGTAAAAAATGTCGACCTGTGGCAGGCACTCGATGAGCAGGCCCAGCGCCACCGCATTGAATGGCGCTGGGTGAAGGGCCATAGCGGTCATCGCGAAAATGAGATAGCTGATGCCCTTGCCAATCTTGGCATCGATGAGCTGCCGTGAATTGACCAACGAGAGAGATCATGAGACAGATTGTATTGGATACCGAAACCACGGGTATCGAGCTTAGCCTGGACCACCGTATCATCGAGATAGGCGCGGTGGAACTCATCAATCGCCGCCCGACCGGTCGTCACTTCCATCGCTATATCAATCCTCAGCGGGAGGTGGAAGAAGGCGCTTTCCAGGTTCACGGCATCAGCAACGAGTTTCTTGCCGACAAGCCCTTGTTTGCCCATGTCGTCGATGAGTTTATCGAGTTTGTTCGCGGTGCCCAACTGGTCATCCACAATGCGCCTTTCGACGTGGGCTTTATCAACCACGAGCTGGGCAAGCTGAACGGCGCCTATGGGCGGATACAGGATTACTGCTCGGTGATCGATACCCTGGCGATGGCGCGGCAGCTGCACCCCGGACAGAAGAATAATCTCGATGCCCTGTGCAAGCGCTATATGGTCGATAACTCCCAGCGCGATCTTCACGGCGCGCTGTTGGATGCGGAAATTCTGGCTGACGTTTACCTGGTGATGACCGGCGGGCAGGTTGATCTTGCCCTCAAAGGTAAGAGTGAAGAGAAAGGTTCCAGCGGTGTCAGAGGCATCCGCCGTCTACCTGCAGACCGCGCACCTTTGGCGGTGATCGCCGCGGATACTACCGAAATGGAAGCGCATCGTGCCTTGTTGGCGCGCATAGCGGTCAAATCAGGAGACAATTGCCTTTGGCGAGAAGAGTAGGCCGGGCAAAGGGTGCTAGTATTGATAGCGAGTAAGAATATTGATGACCAGTAAGACTGTGCACTCATAGGGAGTGGAGTATTGTGTCGGGTGCCCCGAGTACAGTAATAACAGACAGTGAATTACCGAGCATGTCGGGGATTTCCGCCGATATCGTTGCAATCCTTCACAGCGAAGTTGTGGCGCTGAAGGAGAGCGCCGAATCCTTGCTCTTCAACACGCCTTTGGCACACGAGGCACTGAAAGAAACCTTCAATGAGCTATGGGGTGTTTGCCAGCTGCTGGAAATGCCGGCGGCGGCGAGCCTGGTGAGAGAGCTGGATAACACCGTGACCTTTCTGGTGGAGCAAGGCCTGTCTCCCTTACAGCACCCGGAGTTGTCCATCACCCTCAATATCATTCCCAAGTTGGTGCGGAATATGATCCGCGTCAACCGCAGGATCCCTTTTTTGTTCATGCCCGAACTGGCCGATTTGCGCCGTTTGCAAGGGCTGCCACCTTTGTATGAGTTTCAGTTGTTGACGGACTACGAATGGCCGGCTTCCGACCAGTTTCACGGTGAAACTGAGTTGACTGAGGAGGCGCGGGCAACCCTCAAGAAGCTCAAGCAGCTCTATCAAGTGGGATTGCTGGATATTTTGCGCGGCACCAATACCATGAAGGGCGTGGAAGTGCTGGCCCGGGTAGCAGCCAGAATGCAGCTGTTGTTCACTTCATCGGCCGAGGTGAAGTACTGGTCACTGGTTGAGAGTGTCACCAGTGCCATGGCGCGGGGATCTCTCGCCTTCAACCCGGTGCGGATACGCTTGTTAGCGGCGCTGGAGCGCCAGCTCAAAACCTTACTTGATGGCCCGAGCGGCAAATCTCCTTACCCGCTCGGTCTGTGGCGAGCCTTCGCCATTCTGCTGGCTATGGTACCCGATCGCGATAACACTGCTCTTGAAATCAGTGAATGGTGCGGCGCGCCACGCTTTGATTTTACCGATAGCGATATTGCTGAGGCCCGCACGGTTGTCTTCGATGGTGACAATGAGAGCCTGGCCAGTATCGTGCAGGATGTGGAAGGTCACCTCGGTGTTATCCATGCGCTACTTGAGCACCTCGATAGTCAGGGCAGCCTGGTGGCAGATGAAAACACGGTATTTGCCGACCAGCTCAGGGAACTTGCGGAGCTGTGTCGCAGCCATAGCTTGGGCCGCGCAGCCTCCCGTCTGCAGGGTCACCATCTGGATATACTCGAGGCCGGAGTCAACTGGCCAGAACGAACTGAGCTGCTGCGGGATATTGTGCATACCGTCCTGTATCTGGAGTGTCTGTTGCAGCACATTCGGGAGCAAAATTTTGCTCTGCACGGATTGTTGGGTCAGCTGGACAGGCGCAGTGTTGACGATGTCGTGGATGAAAAACTGGTGGCGTCCAGCATCAGCGCTGTGTGGAGTGAGTGCCTGCGCAAATTGAGTGTTGCCAAGGACCTGATCGACGACATTGCGACAGAACGAGGTGGCGACGATATCGCTGTCACTCTTGAGACGGAGTTCGACGAAATTCGGGGAGCAGCCCTGTTGGCGGGAGAAGAGAGAGTGGCGGGTATTGCCAGGCGCTGCCGGGATTTTGTGGCGACTGCGCTGGGGGCAGGTAGTGTGGTGTCCGCCAGTCTGGCGACGTTTGCCGATGCTGTGGTAGCTCTGGAGTATTACTTTCAAAACAGCCGCACTGGCGAGCACACCGATTTTGTGCTGGTAATAGCGGCGGAACACTTGTCAGAACTGGAGGCTGCGCTGCCGTGAATGCCGGAGATGATGTCTTTCTGATCGGCGATGCCAGAGTCGCTGAGCCCCTGGAGGGGTTGGTGGTGGTAACTGCCGGTAATCAACTGGTGTTGCCGCCGGGTGCCGATAAGCCACTGTGGAGCCATCAACAGTTACCCTGGCAGATCAACAAGCTGGATACGATCCACTATTTGGGCCATTACAATGGCGAGCGCTGCTACGCCCTCGAAATCAACGCCGACGAGTTCGCCGGTCTCGAGTTGCACACGGTGGGGCTCGGCAATTATCTGGGCAAGATTTCTGATGGCCTGTTCCGCCTGTTGGGGCGTGCTCTGCAAATTACTGACTGGTATCGCAGTCACCGTTATTGCGGTAATTGTGGTGCTGAAACCACTCTGCTCAACGGTGAGCGCGCCCGCGCCTGCAGTGCCTGCGGGCAGTCTTATTATCCCCGTTTATCCCCTTGCATCATGGCGCTTGTGGTGCGTGGCGACGAGTGCTTGTTGGCTCGCAACACACAGTGGAAGGGCTCGTTTTTCAGCGCTCTGGCAGGTTTTGTCGAACCGGGAGAATCTGTGGAAGAAGCCCTGCGTCGCGAAGTGATGGAAGAGGTCGGGTTGCAGCTGGGTGAATTACACTACTTTGCCAGCCAGCCCTGGCCTTTTCCGGGGCAGCTAATGATCGGTTTTTTTGCCGATTACGCGGATGGTAATATCGTGGTCGACGATGTCGAAATTGCCGAAGCCCACTGGTTTCACTATCGCAACCTGCCAGAAATCCCCGGCAGTTTTTCCCTGGCGGGGCATCTGATTCGTACCTTTGTGGAACGTTGTCGGACCCGCAATGGTGACTGAGCGCACCATCGCAAGGCAAGGCGCCATTTCCAATTTTATTGACTGAGGTAATAACCCGTGCAATTTCTAGCTGATTACGGGCTTTTTTTTGCTAAAAGCATGACGCTGCTGGTGATGCTGCTTATTGTTGTGGCGATGGTCACCGCCGTTGGCACTCGCGGGCGCCGCGGTGAACCGGGGCAACTCGAGATCCGCTCTCTCAATAAACAGTACGATCGCCTGCGCGATATTGTGACCAGCGGCCTGCTGTCGGCGGAGGAGAGGAAGGCCGTGCTCAAGGCCCGTCGGCGCGAGGAGAAGAAGCGTTTAAAGGAGGGGCGCGGCAAGGCCGGCAAACGCCTGTTCGTGATGGACTTTCACGGCGATTTGAAAGCGTCGGCGACGCGCTCTCTGCGGGAGGAAGTCACCGCCGTGCTTGCCGAGGCCACGGCGGCTGACGAGGTGGTGGTGCGGCTGGAAAGTGGTGGTGGCATGGTACACGGCTACGGTCTGGCCGCCAGCCAGCTCGACCGCATCCGCAAGGCCGGAGTTCCTCTCACGGTCTGTATCGACAAGGTGGCGGCCAGCGGTGGCTATATGATGGCCTGTGTGGCCAATAAAATTATCGCCGCACCCTTTGCTTTTGTGGGTTCTATCGGGGTTGTCGCCCAGCTGCCTAATTTTTATCGACTATTGAAAAAACATGATATCGATTATGAAGTGCTGACCGCTGGAGAGCACAAGCGGACAATGACCGTGTTTGGTGAAAATACTGACAAGGACCGTGAAAAGTTTGTTGAGGATCTAGAAGAAACCCACGTTCTGTTCAAGCAGTTCGTCGCAGAGCACAGGCCGCAGGTGGATGTCGACAGCATCGCTACCGGCGAGGTGTGGCTGGGAAGTCGCGCCCAGACTCTGGGCTTGGTAGATGAGGTCATTACCAGCGATGAATATATTATCGGCCAGATGGACAGCGCCGGTGTCTTTTCTGTGAATTATCGCCATCGGCGGTCCCTGCCGGAGAAGGTTGGCTTTGCTGCTGAAGAGAGTGTCGATAATCTACTGCTGCGCTGGGTGCAGCGCCTGACAGGGCCGCGCCGTCTTTGAAGAATGCCTTCTTTGAATAGACAGTACGTTTCACACCGCTGGCAGGAGCCTGGGCCTGTGCAGCGGCATGAAACGTACTAACGCATTGTAGTTGTGGCGGATTAATCGCGCTTGCGGAACAGCGGCTCGGCAGTGTCAGTGGCGGCCTGATAGCTGACAGAGAAGTCATTGAGGGAAGCTATTGCAGCTTCCAGGTCGGTGCCTTCGCGGAGATCGTAGGCATCGAAACCGCAGCGCTTCAAGTAGAACAGCTGGTCCTGAATAACGTTGCCGATGGCGCGCAGCTCGCCGCGGTAGCCATAGCGCTCGCGCAGCAGACGGGCACTGGAAAAGCCGCGACCATCCATAAAAGTGGGAAAATTGATGGCGATCAGCGGTGCCTGCACCAACTGCTCGGCAACTTTCTCCACCTCGTCCTCGCTGCCCAGCCAGGGCGCGAGGTTTGTATTGTCACTGTTGTCGAGCCAGCGGGCGAGAGGCACAATCAGCTTCCCTGTTGGCAGCTCAGCATCGAAATCGGCGGGGATTACCTGCCATTCATTGTCGATGACCTGATTGTCCTTAATGAGCCTTGGCATAAATACGCTCCTTGAAGGGTTCGAGGCCGATGCGGGAAAAAGTGTCATTGAAGGATTCGTCCCCTTCGCGCTTTTCACCAAACAGGGTGAGGATTTTTTCGATGACGTCGGGTACTTCCTCCTGCTTGAAAGACGGACCCAACACGGCGCCAAGTGCGGAGTCGCGCTCAGAGCTGCCGCCGAGCTGAATCTGGTAGAACTCTTCGCCCTTCTTGTCGACGCCGAGGATACCGATATTACCCACGTGATGGTGGCCGCAGGCATTCATGCAGCCGGAGATATTGAGGGTCATATCACCGAGATCATAGAGGTAGTCGAGATCGTCGAAGCGGCGCTGAATAGCTTCGGCGACCGGGATTGACTTGGCGTTGGCCAGTGAGCAGTAATCACCGCCTGGGCAGCAGATCATATCGGTCAGGGTGCCGACATTGGGGGTGGCAAAGCCGAGGGGTTTGGCTTCCTGCCAGAACTCGAAGAGCCGCGCTTTTTCCACATCTGCCAGCACTACGTTTTGGTGGTGGGTGGTGCGGATCTCGCCAAAGCTGTATTTGTCGGCCAGGTCGGCAATCGCCTCAAGCTGGGCGGCGGTGACATCGCCCGGGGGCACGCCAGTGGGCTTGAGGGACAGGGTGATGGCGGCGTAGCCAGGCTGTTTGTGGGCAGTGACATTGCGCTCCAGCCAGCGGGCAAAAGCCAAGTGCTCGGCCTTGTGGCTGGCCAGTGTTTGCTCGGCTGCGGCGTCGTCCAGCTCCCGGTAGGGAGGCTGGGTGAAAAAGCTGCGGGTGCGCTCCACTTCCTCGTGGGTGAGGGTGGTGGGCGTGTCCTTGAAGTGTTGCCACTCCTCTTCCACTTTGGCCGCGAAGGCCTCGGGAGTCCAGGCCTTGACCAGGATCTTGATACGCGCCTTGAACTTGTTGTCGCGGCGGCCGTAACGGTTGTAGACCCGCAAGATGGCCTCAAGGTAGGTGAGCAGGTGCTGCCAGGGCAGGAACTCACGGATCACACTGCCGATAATGGGGGTGCGACCGAGTCCGCCACCGACATAGACCTGAAAACCTGTTTCGCCCTCGGCGTTCTTGACGATCTGCAGGCCAATATCGTGCACCTGGATGGCGGCACGGTCCTGCTGAGAGCCGCTCACCGCGATCTTGAATTTGCGCGGCAAAAAAGCGAACTCGGGGTGAAAAGTGGACCACTGGCGGATAATTTCACACCAGGGACGGGGGTCTTCAATCTCATCGGGGGCGATACCGGCGAACTGATCGGAGGTGACGTTGCGGATACAGTTGCCACTGGTCTGGATGGAGTGCATCTGCACTTCCGCCAGTTCCGCGAGGATATCGGGCACCTCTTCCAGGCTGGGCCAGTTGAGCTGGATATTCTGCCGCGTGGTGACGTGGGCATAGCCCTTGTCATAAGTGCGGGTGATATGGGCCAACTTGCGGACCTGGCGGGATGACAGCAGCCCATAGGGTACCGCGATGCGCAGCATGGGCGCGAGGCGCTGGATATAAAGGCCGTTCTGCAGGCGCAGGGGCAGGAATTCCTGATCGGTGATCTCACCGTTCAGGTAGCGTCGGGTTTGATCCCGGAACTGGGCAACCCGTTGATCAACGAGCTGCTGGTCGATGGCGTCATACTGATACATGGAGGTCCGCTACAATCCGATAGATGGAG
>JALNZZ010000194.1 GCA_023229065.1 Porticoccaceae bacterium | reverse complement strand
GGCTATGCCGATGCCTTCCGCCGCGGCAACACCGATAAGGACGAGTTCAGTTGGTGGCCATCCGGTGTGTTAGAGCGCGGTGACGGTTGGCGCACTGACCTGCATGTGGTCTCCAAAGACCTCGCCCGGCTGGTGGAGTACGCCGTGATGTACAAAGCCAACACCTTCTCCAGCCATACACCAGTGATTGTCGACTACGATATCGAGTACTTGTAACAAGTATTCCGTTGCCGGTTTTCAGCACTACGCTGAAAACCGGCAACAGTCCCCCACTGTCACTCCCGCGCCAGTGCGGCTTCCTGCTCCTTCACCAAATCGGCGATCCCGCGTTTGGCCAGCGCCATCATGGCACCCAGCTCCGCCTCGCTGAAAGGGGCTCCCTCTGCCGTGCCCTGCACCTCGATAAAACCGCCCTGGCTGTTCATCACCACATTCATATCCGTTTCAGCGTTCGAGTCCTCGATGTAATCGAGATCCAGCACCGGCACCCCTTGATAAATACCCACCGACACCGACGCCACCAGCGTGCGCAGCGGCTGCTCCTTGAACGGCTTTTTCGCCCCCATCACCGCGAGGGCATCCGCCAGCGCTACACAAGCACCCGTGATCGACGCCGTGCGGGTGCCGCCATCGGCCTGGATAACATCACAGTCCACTGTAATGGTGTTCTCTCCCAGCAAGGTAAGATCCACGGCGGAGCGCAAAGAGCGGCCAATCAGGCGCTGAATCTCCAAGGTGCGTCCACCCTGCTTGCCGCGACTGGCCTCGCGGTCCATGCGCGAACCCGTAGAGCGCGGCAGCATGCCGTACTCGGCGGTCACCCAGCCCTGGCCACTGCCGCGCAGAAAACGAGGTACTGAAGCATCGACACTGGCGGTGCAAATCACCTTGGTGTCGCCGAACTCAACCAGCACCGAACCCTCGGCGTGCTTGGTGTAATGACGTGTAATACGGACGGGGCGAAGCTGCTCGGGCTGGCGGCCGCTGGGACGGGTCATGGCTAATTCCTGGCAATGGCTCAAAAGAAGGCATTATACCCTCCCCCGAGAGGGTCGCGGCCCCGTGTTAGAATCGAGAACTCCAATGCGCCACTGGACACGACCATGCCACGCAGTATGACCGCCTTTGCCCGCGTCTCCCACCAAGCTGACTGGGGCAATCTCATCTGGGAGATCCGCTCCGTCAATCACCGCTATCTGGAAACCACCTTGCGTATTCCGGAGACCCTGCGCGATCTGGAAATGCCCTTGCGGGAGCTCGCCCGCCGCCGCCTCGACCGCGGCAAAGTAGACTGCACACTGCAACTGGTCCTCAACCGCGACCGGGATGGCGTCGCCATTAATGAACAGTTAGCCCGCCAATATATCGACGCCGCCACCCATATCGCCGCCCTGATTCCCAATGCTTCGCCAGTGTCCCCCATGGACATTCTCGCCCACCCAGGTGTGCTCGAAGAGCGCCAGGTGGACAGCGAAGCACTCAAGAGTTGTGCTCGAGAGCTATTTACCACCGCCCTCGACCAGCTGATGGAAATACGCGCTATCGAAGGTGCCAAACTCGCCGACTTCATCCGCCAGCGGCTTACTGCTCTAAAAAGCGAAACAGACCGGGTCCGCACCCTGCTGCCAGACATTCTCGATCACCAGCGCCGCCGTA
Organism: Porticoccaceae bacterium; assembly: GCA_023229065.1. GTDB lineage: Bacteria > Pseudomonadota > Gammaproteobacteria > Pseudomonadales > Porticoccaceae > NAT127. Next base: position 1,826 of record JALNZZ010000194.1, on the reverse strand, counting down.
TCAGCGAGCGGGTCGCGGAACTGCAACTGAGCCTTGATCCTGAACGGCTGGAACAGGAAGTCGTCCTGATCGCCCAAAAAGCAGATGTCGATGAAGAGCTCGACCGCCTCGAAGCCCACCTCGCCGAGATTGAGCGCGTACTGATGAGCAACGAACCTATCGGCCGCCGGCTCGACTTTTTGATGCAGGAACTCAACCGCGAGGCCAACACCCTGTCATCCAAGTCCATCGCCATCGATACCACTCAATCCGCCGTGGAGTTGAAGGTGCTGATTGAGCAGATGCGGGAGCAGGTGCAGAATATTGAGTGATATCGACCAGTGCGAATTACCTCGCACCGCCATCACTCTCCAATAGCCAACCGAATATTCTGCGGGCTGACAGCCGGCGTCCCCGCCAACCCCAACACCAGGGAGGCAAGGTCCTCCCAGGGGTCGCTTTTGCGCATGCCTTTGATGGCCCGGTCGACAGCCCCGCTTTGACGCAGCAACAGCCGCAAGTGGGGCAGTTTGAGGCGGCGTAGAGCGCCTTTTACCAGTGGTTGACGCTTGGGCCAGACGCCCTGTTTACGCAACAGGTCGCCGGAGATATGCCCTGCTTCCAGTAAGCTGATGAGCGTGCGCAGCTCGCGAGCCAGGGCCCAGAGAATAACGATGGCGTCGGTGCCATCCTCACGCAGGCCGCGCAGGTTGCGAGCCGCGCCCTGGGGGTCGCCTTCGAGGATCTTGTCCACCAAGGTGAAGACGCTGTAGCGAGCGCTGTCGGCCACCACGGTTGACATGGTATCCGCGTCGATATCGCCTTCGGGTGCCAGCAATTTGAGTTTTTCGATTTCTTGTACTGCCGCCAGCAGGTTGCCTTCCACCCGGTCAGCGAGGATATCGACAGCCGCCCGGTTGGCGCGAATACCCGCCTGTTTGAGGCGCTGGCCAATCCAAGCGGGCATTTGGCGGGCCTCCACCGGCCATACCTGGATGATAGCGCCGGTGTCGTCGAGGGCCTTGGCCCACTTGGTCTTGAGCGCACTGCCATCGAGCTTGGGTGTGATCACCAGCAAAAGGTTATCGGCACTGGGATTGGCGCAATACTCCTGCAGCGCAGCGGAGCCCTTGTCACCGGGCTTGCCACTGGCGATACGCACTTCAAGAATTTTGCGCTCGGCAAACAGGGAGAGGGAGCTGGCTTCGGACAGTACCCGCTGCCAGTCAAAACTGGCATCGACATGAAACAACTCTCGCTCGGTAAACCCGTTGGCGCGCGCAGCGGCGCGGATGGCATCGGCAGCTTCCTGCGCCAACAGCGGCTCATCGCCACAGACCAGATAGCAGGGGGCCAACTGCCCCGCTAAATGTTGGGATAGCTGCTCAGGGCGCAGGCGCACCATTTACACCCTGGATCTGCCGAAAACGGTTGAGGATCTGGTTGACCAGGTCGCGGCGCATCTCGCCGCGTATCAACTGTTCTTCGTCGCGCGTGGCCAGCACGTTGGTTTCGTCGTACTCGAACACCCGCTCTACCAGTACCGTCGAGCGCGGCAGCAGAACAGTGCCGTCGCGGTCGGCAATAAGAAACTCCACTTCCTCACTCAGCTCCTGCTCCGACACCCTGGCATTGGCGTTGACGGTAGCAGTGCGCACGCCGCTGCGCTGATCGAGGATCACCAGAGCGTAAGGTGCCTCGGCGGCGCTGGCTGTCACCCGCACATTGGCCGCCCGCAGGGTGCGATTCAAGTCCATCACCAAAGGGCTGTAGGGATCGCGGCTGGAGATATGAAGGGTGTCGAGCCCTTCGGGCACCAGGCCGGCACCGCGCAATTGCCAGCCACA
>JALNZZ010000193.1 GCA_023229065.1 Porticoccaceae bacterium | reverse complement strand
GGGTATTAAAACCTTGTTGTCTATAGTTCTACATGGCACCTATTACTTGCTCCTTTATAGCAGTAGGTGCGGTTTTTATGCATGATCCCCGTCATGCTTGGGACAAGTCAATATTGCCACGTCATAGCGTAATATGCCCATATAATCTATTTATTCAACAAAAATCAGTGGTGGTGATGGTGGCCCTGCAGCTGATGCTCATCAGCGACACCTGAAGCAGGCTGTACTTGATCAGCCGCCCCCTCACCCAAAGCATCGCGGTGCTCTCCCATTCCAGGTTGATGCCCATGGTCACCGTGATGATCGCCGCTGTGGTCGCCATGGCCATGCACACCCAGCAGTGTCCAGACACCCAGCAGAATCATCAGTACAGCCATCACCCGCCGCAGCAGTAAGCCCTGCAATAGTACGCGGAGGCGGCTGGAAAAAAACCCGCCAGCCACCATGGCCGGTGCTGTGCCCAGGCCGAAGGCCAGCATCATCAGGCCACCCTCCCAGGGCGATGGCGCGGTAGCAGCGTAGGCCAGTGCGCTGTAGACCAGCCCGCACGGCAGCCAGCCCCACACCATCCCCAACAGCAGGGCATGAGGCAGGCTGCGCACCGGCAGCAAGCGGCGTCCGAGCGGCTGAATCAATCGCCACAAGCGGCTCCCGACGCGCTCCAGATGCACCAGCACCCGCCACCAATCGGCCAGATACAGTCCCATCAGTATCAGAATGATGGCGGCTACAATGCGCAAGGTGGGCCCCAGCGCCAGATACTCGCGCCCCCAGTAGCCGAGAGCAGCCACCAGCACACCAGCCATGCCGTAGCTCAGTACCCGCCCCAGGTTGTAACCCAGCACCAGACGCCCGGGGCGCTCGCCACTGGCAAGCCCCAGCCCTGTGGCTATACCGCCACACATGCCGATACAGTGGCCAGCCCCTAGCAGCCCGATGCCCACCATGGCCAGCAGAGATAATGCTGCAGGATCAATCACCGCGCTCTGCTCCCTCTACGGGCTGCTTCTCGGTGTCGTCATCCGCACTGTCGGCTTGTTGCTGCTCTGCCGCCACCGGCAAGTCGTCATCCTGAAGAATCCGTTCACCCTCGCGCTCCATGTCATCGTACTGCCCTGAGTACACCGACCAGATCAACACCCCGGTGGCACCCACTAAAATTAGCAGCGAGACAGGAATCAGAAAATACATACTCTCCATATCAGTTCCCCGCTCCGCCCATATCAGCTCCCCGCTCCCGACACTACAGTCTCCCCCGATAAGTCCACGCTAGCGGCGCGCACGGCCCGCTCCACTCTCCCCAAACGCAACGCATTGAGCACTACCACCAGGGAGCTGACCGACATACCGATAGCCGCCAGCCAGGGTGGCACCATGCCAGCGGCAGCCAGCGGCAGGGCGATCAGGTTATACCCAATGGCCCAGCCGTGGTTCTGACGAATGATAGCGCGGGTACGACGCGCCACTGTCACCGCATCCGCCAGGGTATGCAGATTGCCCGACATCAACAGGCTGTCGGCATGAAGGCGGGTAATATCTACCGCGTCACCCATGGCTACCGAAACATCAGAACCGCTGAGAACCGGCACATCATTGATACCATCACCCACCATCAACACGATCTTCCCCTGTTCCTGCAGATCGCGAATGTGTGCCAGTTTATCTTCCGGACTGGCATCGCCCTGCCAGTCACTGATAGCGAGCTGTTCCGCTACCTGCTCCACGGTGCGGGGATGGTCGCCGCTGAGCAGCTCGACCGTCAGCCCCAGCTCCCTGAGCCGGCCAATGGCGGCCATGACCCCAGGACGCAGAGCATCTTCAACACCGATCCAGCCAAGCGCCCCGACCTCATCGGCCAACAGCAACCAACGGCCCTCACTATCGGGATAAGGAGGTAACGGCTTGGCGGATAACGCCATAGCAAAAACAGGCTTGCCAAAGCGACAGATACGGCCCTGATAAACACCTTCAACACCCTGTCCCACAGTAAACCGCTGGTCGTCGATGACAGGCAAAGGGCCATCGTTGCCGGCAAAGGCCCGAGCGATGGGGTGAGTGGAGCCTTTCTCCAGCGCCGCAGCCAGCGCCACCGTCTGCTGGCTGGTCAACTCGGCCAGGGGCTCCACCCCGCTGATATGCATATTCCCCTGGGTGAGAGTGCCAGTTTTGTCCAGCACTGCAGTCGACGCCCGCGCCAATGTTTCCAGCACCCGGCTGTCGCGGATCAAGAAGCCCCGCCGCCGCAATACGCCTGTCGCCACCGTCAGGGCCGTGGGTGTGGCCAAAGCCAGTGCACAGGGGCAGGTCACCACCAGCACCGACAGGGTTACCCACAATGCCTTGTCGGGAGCCACCAGCCACCACCCCCAGAACACCGCCAGCGATACCACCAACACGATGCCGACAAACCAGTTCACCACTCTGTCAGCCACTGTCGAACGCTGCGGCCTCGATGCCCCTGCACCCTCGACCAAATCGAGAATAGCGCCCAGCCGGGTGCTGGCACCTACCTGGTGAACAATCACCTCCAACGGGTGATCGACGGTGATGGTCCCGGCACTGACAGGGCTCCCTGGTCGTTTGGATACCGGCTGCTGCTCACCGGTCAGGATCGCTTCGATCACTGCACTGTACCCCCTCGCCACTTCACCGTCACAGGGAATCGTGGCACCGGCATCGACGCGGATACGGTCGCCGGTGCGCAGGGATTTGACCGGTGTCAGCGTCTCGCCGTCACTGTCCAGGCGAATGGCCACCGGCGGTATCAACTGCTGGCTGCCCCCCAAATACTGGTTGCGGTGGCGCACCCGCATCTCCAGGTAGCGCCCCAGCAACAGGAAGAAGGCAAACATGGTGACACAGTCAAAATACACGTCGCCGCTCTCGGTGAGCGTGGCCCACACACTGGCAGCGAAGGCGAGGCCGATGGCCAACGCCACCGGCACGTCCATCACCAAATGACGGGTTTTAAGGCTGCGCCAGGCGGCGATAAAGAAGGGCTGGGCCGAAAAGAGCACCACCGGCAGGGTCACCATCATGCTGGCCCAGCGGAGCATGATTTCCCATTCCCGCTCGATACTGGTGTAAGCGCCGAAATAGAGTCCAAGGGCTGCACTGTGTGCCTGCATCATGGCCAGCCCAGCCACTCCCAGACGCAGCAAGAACAGCCGACTTTCTCTGGCCCTCGACTTCTCTGCAGCGGCATCGCCGGCAGGACGGGCTTCGTAGCCGATCTCTTCGAAGGCAGCCAGAATTTGGCTCAGGGAAACACGTTCCGGGTCCCACACCACGCGACTGCGGTGGTTGGAGACATTGACCACAATCGAGCGCACGCCCTCGACCCGGCTCAAGTGGTGTTCGATCAGCCAGGCACAGGCGGCACAGGTGATACCGGTGAGGGCCAGATCCACTGCCAGACCATTGTCCGCCACCACTTGCACGAAATCGGCCTGCACTTCGGGAAGATCGTAGCTGGCCAGCAGCTCAAGGCTATCTTCCGCAGGCTTCGTCGAGTGGTTGC
>JALNZZ010000191.1 GCA_023229065.1 Porticoccaceae bacterium | reverse complement strand
GAAAAATGCCTATATGCAAAGCCTGCAAGACGGGACAACCATAAGCTGGCTGTTGCTGGGTGCCGTGCTCATCGGTATTCCATTGTTCTTGTCTATCATTATTTCCACCACAGTGTCCTTTCAACGCGAATTTCGCCTGAGTTTTATCGGGTCAAGTCGTATATGAAACCAGGGCGCAAGCCCCGGTTTTGTTTTTGTGAACGTTTGAGTTCAGGGGGCCAGCGGAGGGCGAAGCCCGGAGCGAACCGACAAGCGCAGTTTTAAACGGTTTAATAAACTTTATTAGCGGCAAACATGGCGTGTTCCTGGTATGGCGGACTCAGGCTGGCAGCCAGTCGGATCAAGCCCGACAGGCTGCTAGTCAGAAGAAGAAATCCCGAGCTTTTTCATCTTTTCCCACAAATTCTTGCGGCTGATACCGAGGCTTTCCGCTGTGCGTCCGAGATGGCCGTCGTTACGCGCCAGGGCATCGCGGATGTAACGTTCTTCACAGCCTTGCAGGTAGCTGCCGAGTTCCCGGTTGTCGTCTTCAAGTATCGGCTGTTCACCCTGCTCGAACAGGGCTTCCGGCTCCAGCAGCGGTCCGGGGGTGAGAATCGAGGCGCGCTCGATGGCGTGGCGCAGTTCCCGCACGTTGCCGGGCCAGGGGTGGGCGAGCAAGGCTTCTTCACCGGCGCGGGAAAGCTGCTTGCGTTCTCCCTTGGTAGCCTGCTCCTCCAGGAAGCGGTGGGCGAACCACAGGATGTCTTCGCGCCGTTCCCGTAGTGGCGGTATCTTGGTTTGAATGACGTGGATGCGGTAGTAAAGGTCTTCGCGGAAAGCGCCTTCTTCCACCATCTTGCGCAGGTCGCGGTGGGTAGCGCAAATCAACCGCAAGTTGACGGCAATTTCATTGCTGCCGCCGACGCGCACGATCCTGCGCTCCTGGACGGCGCGTAACAGTTTGACCTGCATGGCCAGCGGGGTGTCGCCGATTTCGTCGAGAAAAAGCGTGCCACCGTCGGCCTGTTCGAACATCCCTTTACGCGCGCGGATTGCCCCGGTAAATGCCCCTTTTTCGTGGCCGAACAGTTCCGCTTCGATCAGCGATTCGCTGATCGCCCCACAATTGACGGCGACAAAAGGGCGTTCCTTATTTTTGGGGTCGAGACGGTGGATTTCGTGGGCGATCACTTCCTTGCCCACGCCGGACTCACCAGTGATGAGAATAGTGGGCGCATGCTGGGCGAGCCGGGGCAGAGTCTGAGCGATCTGGCGCATGGCGGTCGAGACGCCCAGACGGCAACTATCCTCTTCGCAGGGGGAGAAGTGGTTGCCGCACAACACCCCCACTTTTTCTACCAACTGGCCAAGGTCGAAGGGCTTGGTAATGTAGTCCGCGGCGCCCAGTTTGAGCAAGGCCACGGCGCGGTCGATCGAGCCGTGGCCAGTGATGAAGAGAAACGGCGGCAGGCTGATGCCGCGTTCCAGCAGGCGGATGAAGATTTCCTCTCCGCTGCCATCGGGCAGGCGGATGTCACTCACCACTGCCGCGTAGTCCTTGTGCCCAACCGCTGCCAGAGCCGACTTGGCGGTGCGGTGCCAATCCACCTTGTAGCCTTCCAGTTCGAAGCGGTCGAGCAGCGATTCGCCCATGATCTCGTCATCCTCGATCAGGCACAGGGATGCTGTTGTTGAATTACTCATGGTTCTTCCTGTATGGGTAGGGTAATGGCGAAACGGGTTTCACCAGGTGCGCTTTCTACGAGGATGCCCCCATTCAACTGGCGCATGATCTGGTAGGTGATCCACAATCCCAGGCCGTGGCCATTGCGGCTCAGGTGCGAAAAAGGCTCGAACAGGTAGGGCATCTCCTCTTCCGAGATATGGGCGCCGTCGTTTTTTACCACCAGGGTGAGGCTACGGCTGTCGCGATATACCTGGCATTCGACCCGCTTGTCCGCGGCGTGGATGGCGTTGAGCAACAGGTTGAGGAGTGTTTGCCGCACCAGGGTGGAAGGCAGCGGCAGATCGGCGGCAATGTCGTTTTCCCAAAGAAGTGCTATCCCTTTCCCGGCAGCTTCCGCAGCTACCAGGGTTCGCGTATCCTCGATGTCACGGTGCGACAGCGGGTGGCTTCCTACCTTGGCCTCCACCAGCAGTGCGGCAACGGTATCCTTGATCTGGGTCAGGCCGCGCTCCAGCAGCGAAAGCGTTTTCAGGGTGTGTGGATCGCCCGATCCGTGCCGTTTGAAGGTGTTGATGGCGTTGAGCATGCCGCCAAGGGGATTGTTGATCTCGTGGGCGATCCCTGCGGAAAGCCGGCCCACCGCCGCCAGTCGCTCGCTCGCCATCATTTCCTGCTCCAGGCTTTCCTTTTCCTTGAGTTCCTTCAGCATGCGCTTGAAGGACGCTCCGGCACGACCGATTTCGTCATGCGATTCAAACAGGTCGCAATGCAGGTTTTCCGGCACGCTGTGCCCGATCTGGTCCATGCATCCTGCCAGCCGGACCAGCGGTCCCGCCATGCGGTGTCCCCAGTACCAGGCGATGGGCAGCAGCACCACAAGCGCCAGCAGGGTCATCAGGGCAGCACGCTGGGCAATGCCGATGAAGAGGGGCATGAACAGATCCTTGGAATAACTCATGACCAGTGTTCCCAGACGTGCCTCTTCGGAGGTAATGGGAATGGTGACAAACAGCCTGCTGGAATTGGGAGGGTCGATGACGCTAGATTTCACATCGGTTCGGTTCATCGCCAGATCACTGATTGCAGCATATTCAGGATCAAGCCGCTCCGGATCAGACAGCATGGGGTACTGGACTGGCTGGGTGGAAACGTAAACCAGCCCCCGTGTATCCAGTACCAGGATGGTTTCCGCGGCCTGGGTCCGATCCAGGCCTCCCCCCTGAAAGGGCGAATTGATGATTTCATACGCGCGCCAGACATCGTCATGGGTGATGGGGCTGACCAGGGTGTTGGCCAGCACTCGTCCCATGCTTTCGGCGTGGCGCAGCAGGTCGTTGCGGGTTTCGTCATACACCCGGAACAGGATGGATGCCGTCACCAGGATGGCGGTGATGCTGGCGAGCATGAGCACCCGCAAGGGAATCTTGTAGCGCAGGCTGAGGTCGCGTACGAAATGCGTCATGGCCGGTTTGCCATTTTCTCGGCCATGTGGGCAATCCCATCAAACAGCTTGCGCTCGCCTGGGATGAACCCGTCCAGATTGAGCTGGGTGAGCAATTTGTTTCCCTCCCCATCATTACGCATGGCGAGCAGGACTCGCCGCAGCGCAGCGAAATCAGCATCCGGCAGGGATGCGCGGACAACAAAGGGCGGAAAGCCAAATTCGGGCGATTGTTCCACTACCCGTGTTTTCGACGTGAGTTCAGGATGGGAGCGGCGCAGGGTTTCCCACACATAGCCGTCCACCGCGCCGCCGTTGGCCAGCCCCACGGCAACGGCCTCCACCACCTTGCGATGCGCCCAGGTAAAGAAGCTGCGGGCGAAGAAGACCTCCGAGCGTTCCCGTATCTGCGCCAGGGCATACTGAGTAT
>JALNZZ010000190.1 GCA_023229065.1 Porticoccaceae bacterium | reverse complement strand
CCCAATAGAGAGCAATGAAGACCGGCATCTGCACCAGAATAGGCAGGCAGCCACCCATGGGGTTGACCTTCTCTCGCTTGTAGAAGCCCATCATTTCCTGAGACAGCTTCTGGCGATCATCGCCATACAACTCCCGCAAACGCACCATTTCCGGCTGCAGCTTGCGCATTTTGGCCATCGAGCGGTAGCTGGTAGCGGACAGCTTGTAGAACACCAGCTTGATAAATACTGTCAGGAGGATAATCGTCCAGCCCCAGTTGCCCACCAGGCTATGGATGAAGGTCATCAGCGCAAAAATAGGCTTGGCCACCCACCACAACCAACCGTAGTCGATGGTCAAATCGAGATGAGACGCGATTTCAGCAAGGCGATGCTGATCCTTGGGGCCAACATAAAAACTAGCGGTTATCGTCTCCTCACTGCCAGGAGCAACAAGGGTTTGCGGCGAGGTAAGACCAAAAGTGTAAAGATCGCGGTTGCCCAGTTTGCGCAGAGCATAGCTATGCTGCAGATTCTGGTCCGGCACCCAGGCACTAATAAAATAGTGTTGCAGCATCGCCACCCAGCCGCCTACCTTCTCAGTGGTAAAAGGGCTGTCGGCAAGGTCCTTGAACTTCACTTTCTTGTAGTTCTCATCCGGAGTGGTGAGAGCTGCACCCAAATAAGGCTGCATGCCAAAGCCATCGCCGGCGGGAGGTTCCCAGGTATCGCGCTGAATCTGCGCAAAGAAGTGACCGCGCCAGTCGTCACTGCCGTGATTGGCGATACGGTAATTCACATCCAGCAGGTAGTCGCCACGCCGCAAGACAAACTCTTTTGTAATCAGGGCACTACCCTGGCGGTACATCAATGGTACCACCACCGACTCCTGCCCTGCCCCAAGCGTATAACTATCCTGCTCAGCGACAAACTGCGGACGCTTGCCTTCGCTATCAGTGCCATCAGGCCCGATCAAACCACTCTGAGCAATATAAGTATGGTTGGAACTACGGTTGAGAATCACCAGAGGGTCAGAACCGGGATCCAACCCTTCCCGATGCTGAAGCAAGGCAGTGCGGACAATGTCGCCACCATAGGTATCAATAGTTACCTCAAGCACATCGGTAGTAACAGTGACCAGCCGACTAGTAGCGGCATTGACCTCAGCCGTACCCGCCTCGCTCGCCACCTGGGGGATAGCCCCCTCGCTTTCGCTCGTTGGCACTGAGGGAACTGCAACTTCTGGTACCACTACCGCCTCGCGGACAGAGCTCTCCTGCAAAGGCCGGTGCTCCGCCTGAAAGTCGTTCCAGCGAATGTAAAGAAGGGCCAACACCAGCACCATAGCGCTGATCAACAGGTTGCGTTGCCAATCCATAATCAGTTCGTCTCGAAATCAGCCTGAGGGGCGGGTGAATCGGAAGTCACGGGGGGAACAGGATCCACCCCTCCCGGATGAAACGGGTGACAGCGGCACAAACGCCGCACGGCAAGACAGGAACCCTTAACAGCACCGTGAGCATCGATCGCTTCAAGTGCATAGGAAGAACAGGTTGGATAAAAACGACAATTTTGGCCCAGCAAGGGGCTCAACATCAGCTGATAGCCACGAATGACTACTTTTAGTACCGTTTTCACTTGTCTGCCACCTTGGCGGCTAGCCGTTGCCAGGTTTCACTCATGATACGGGTTTGTAGTGACGGCTGCAGGGTGTCAAAGCCCTTGCGGGCAAGAAAAATGATATCGAGAGAGTCAAGAGAGTCGAGGTTGAGCCGAAAAGTCTCACGCACCACCCGCTTGACACGATTGCGCTGCACTGCGCGACGGATATTTTTCTTGCCTATCACCAGGCCCAATCTAGGGTGGCCCAGTGAAGTGCGGACAGCCAGTATCAAAAAGTGCTGATGACCGACTTTGTACTGGGCACGGTCGAACACGGCCTGAAACGCCGAGGCATTGAGAAGCCGCTTGCTTTTGTCAAAAGTCACCGCCGGCACGGTCACGATTCCGCAGGCCGGGGCAGGCTAGCTAGGCCTATCAAGCTACCAAGCGGTGACGACCTTTGGCACGACGACGCTTGATGACCAAGCGACCGTTGGCGGTAGCCATACGAGCGCGGAAGCCGTGGGCACGCTTGCGCTTGAGAACACTGGGTTGAAAAGTTCTTTTCATGGGAAAATCCTGTTGAACGGGCGCGATAAAGGGCGGCGATTCTAATCAAAAAAAGCGCCCCTGGCAAACCTAAGTTATTCACAAGATATAAACAAAAACACCACCGAAAACCAACAAAAAATCAAACAAATAACAAAACCGTTAACAAACCTGTGGAAATCCCCTGCAAAACCTGGTTAATCCAGGTGTGTAAAAAGTGGTCAAAAAACAACCAAACCAGATTGTGTGCATAACTGCGTTTTTATCCACAGCTAATTACCCCATCCCCCGACAAGCTGCCCAGACCATCACAGACCTGTTATAAATCAATCAACCTTTTGTTTAACATGGGTTTTTATCGATTATCCACAGATTTGGACGCCCTCTATAACAGCTTCAAATTCAATCTTTCTATATATAAGAGAATAAATAAGATTGTTAAACAGGAAGTTTTTTAAAAAAGCAGCAAAATCCATTTGATCAAAATTTCACCACCCAGGTATTTTCATCGCGTATAATCCCGGCCCCTGCGGAGGTACCCTGTCATGTTGCATCCAGACCAGTTCGACGTCATTGTGATCGGCGGCGGCCATGCCGGCACCGAAGCCTGTCTGGCTGCCGCTCGCATGGGTTGTAGAACCCTGCTGCTTACTCATAATGTAGAGACCCTCGGCCAGATGTCTTGCAACCCAGCTATCGGCGGGATTGGCAAAAGCCATTTGGTCAAGGAGATCGACGCCTTAGGCGGTGCTATGGCTCGAGCCACGGATCGCGGCGGCATCCAGTTTCGTGTACTCAATGCCCGCAAAGGACCAGCAGTGCGGGCAACCCGCGCTCAGGCTGACCGTGTGTTGTATAAGGCTGCCGTGCGCCATATTCTTGAGAATCAGCCGAATCTTTGGATTTTCCAGCAAGCGGTCGATGATCTGTTGATGGAGGGAGACAGGGTCACTGGTGTGATCACCCAGATGGGCTTGCGCTTCCGTGCTGGTGCGGTGGTCTTGACGGCCGGGACCTTTCTCGGCGGGGTGATCCATATCGGATTACAAAATCATTCCGGGGGGCGTGCTGGCGATCCGCCTTCCATCGCTTTGGCTCACCGTCTCCGCGAACTGCCCTTCCGGGTGGGGCGTCTCAAAACAGGAACGCCGCCACGCATTGATGCCAAGTCTGTCGACTTCACCGCTCTGCAACAGCAATGGGGCGATGATCCGGTGCCAGTGATGTCATTTCTTGGCAGTGCTGCGGAGCATCCCCGCCAAGTATGCTGCTGGGTGACTCACACCAGCGAGCGCACTCATGAGATTATTCGCGGTGGTATGGATCGTTCGCCGATGTACACCGGTGTGATCGAAGGAGTTGGGCCGCGTTACTGTCCCTCCATCGAGGACAAAGTGGTACGTTTTGCCGACAAGTCCAGCCACCAGATCTTTATCGAGCCAG
>JALNZZ010000189.1 GCA_023229065.1 Porticoccaceae bacterium | reverse complement strand
GTGACTTCAACGCGCCTGTTCATCGCCCGACTCGCGGGAGTGTCATTGTCAGACACGGGGTGTGCTTTGCCTAAACCCGCAGTCGTGATGCGAGCTGGGTCGATTCCAGCTGCCACCAGTGCATGGCGCACGGAGTCTGCCCGCTGCTGCGACAGCTGAAGGTTGTAGCTGTCGGACCCAGTGCTGTCAGTAAATCCTTCGACGAGGATCTTGCGCTCTGGTTGTTCCTGAAGAACTGCAGCCAGACGCTGGATATTGGCCATTGCTGCAGACTTGAGGTCAGCCTTGTTGAGATCGAACAGCACGTCGCCGAAGGTCACTACAGAGCCACGCTCCGTGCTCTTGGCATCCAGCTCTTCTTGCAGCTGGAGGATTCTCGCGTCGCGCTCCTGTATTTCTTGTTCCTTGGCACGAAGTTGTGCTTCGCGGCTTTGCAGCTCGGCTTCGCGGTTTTGAATTTGCGCATCGCGAGCGCTGAGGCGAACCTGGGCGCGTTCGTTCGATACTTGCCTGAACTGCTGCTCGGCATCCTTGAGAGCGATTGTATGGTTTGCCAGCGCTACACGCTGATTCACCAAATAGGCAAGATGGTTCACTTCCGAGGTGTCAGAGCTACCACTGGCGGCTTTGTCTGCTCTCTTGAGAGCGGCTTCGGCATCCTTGGTTTCAAGGGGAGCCAATTCAAGTGCTTTGGGGTTGTTCTGGAGCTGGTTGAAGCTTTCCCGCGCCTCCTCGAGACGTTGGTTGGGCTGAGAGCTGCAGGCAGCCAGCACCAGGCTGGTCGCTATCAGGGTAATGACGGCAATGGGCTTACGCATGGTGATAATCCTTTGTTGTTCGTTTCATAAATAAAACGGATACGCTGTTACTGAAGGCCTCGGTAAGTCTCCTCGCGCAGCTCTTCGACGGCCTGCTGAGCATCCTGCAATGCTCTTTGCACTTTTTCAGCCTGCGCCTTGCGTTCTGCCACACGGGCATCCCACTCTGCCTGTTGGGCGAGTTGTCTTGCTTTGTCGTAGTCCTTGTCGGCCAAGGCTCTTTCCGCCGCGGCAAGCTTGTCCCGTGCAGTGCGGATTTCCACTGGCGCATACTGAGTTCCGCCTGCGGTGTCGGCGGCGTTGACTGCTTGTGAGGCAACGGCGAGTTCGGAGGTCGGTGGGTTACCTGCGCAAGCTGCCAGAAGCAGCGCACAGCTCAGAGTGGCCGTGGCTACCCAGCGGGTGGCGGGCGGTAGAGGTGAGCATTTTGTTTTGCTTGGTTTTGTGTCCATGGCAAACTCCCTTTTGGGCTTGTGGGATAAAGAAATAGAAAACAGTTTTCTCAGGAAAAGGCGCCGTCACTATAGCATGTAGTGCAGGAATTCTTGTGACAGAACATCTTTGTTCAGATCCTTGTGTCCGGCCTTTGTTGGGGTGGTTTTGTGGTCTGGATGTGGAGCTCGTCCCTTGCCATTGAGTCATGGTTCTTACCGTTCCTGTATCGAGCTCCAGGCGTGCTCGGGTCGCAGCAATTTTTTTAAGGTTTAGACTGCAGATTACCTTTAGTCAAGTGATTGAAGGCATGTTGTTGCGCGGTATTATGCGCTATCTATGGCGAGCAAAACTTGCATCTCAGGGCCCTCAGGGGGATCATTGAAGCGTAAGAGTGGTTTTACACTGATCTGTCAGCCGGAGTAAAACCTGCCAAAACGGAATCGACAGCTATGAATGATCTCCCTGTTGCCCCTTTCCCATCCAGTCCTCCGGATGAGCCCGGTACAGCGCCCCGCAGCCCCCATGGCCATGTTCCGCCACGGCGGTTGGGTTCAGTGCGCCGCACAGCTTCCATTGACGTTACCTGGCCTCTCAATGCGCCGGGGACAGTCATGCGTATCGCTGGTCGCGGGCGCGACCTGATCACGCTGCGCAGCGGCGAGGTACGGATCGCCTCTGAGGATGCCCTCAGTGCTGATATCGAGCCCGACCGCACGATCAGCCGTATTGAGTCCCAACCACCGCGGACAGGTATTGAGGGGTTGGTAGGTGCCCGCGGTGGAGGCCGTTTGCGGGAGGCACTCAACAGCATACTGCCAGCGGAGAAGAGCGCGGGCACACCGCTTTATCTGTTGATTGACGATCTCGCTGGCAGCAGTTTGGTGGCGGGTTGGGGGTGGACTCAGTGGAAAAACCTCTGGGAGGACGGCGAGCTGCGGGTTGCCGATGGCAAGGGATGGTCGCGTCCGGTATTGGAGGGTGTCTGCATTGGCTTTCGCCCTGGGGCCAGCTCCCTGAACGAGGACGGTACGCCGCGCGCCAGCTACAACGCGACCCCGGTTGTGGAGCTGCCATTGCCGGATGATCCTCATAGCTGGCATGCACTGCCGGATAATCAGGGTGTCGCCTTTCGGCGCGCACGTCATATCGATGTCTGGTGTGACGACGTGCTGCGGATTGAGGCGGGCTTCCAGGATTCAGCCACTCACCCCGCTGGTGGACGGGTAGCCGTTCACGAATATCGCCTCAGCGGCAGTGTTGATCCGACGAGTTTTGAGTTGCTTTCTATCGCAGCCTCGCCCGGAACCTTGCCGTACAGCTCTTGCCCTGCTGCTATTCTCAACCTCTCCCGGTTGGTGGGTGTCCCGGTGGGAGAGTTGAGAAACGCAGTGCCCGAGCAGCTGGCCAGGACTGCTGGCTGTACCCATCTCAACGATGCCTTGCGCGCCCTGGCCGAGGTACCTGTACTGGCAGGTCTGTTAAAAAACCGGTGAGCTAAGGGACTATTCGGTGGTAGTGCCGTCGAAGTGTTCTTCCTTCTCATCGGCCTTGGTGGGGTGCAGTACACCGTCGCGGTGCTCGGGCGGGCCGTACAGGGTATAGAGACGCAGCGGAGCAGTGCCGGTATTGACAACATTGTGCCAGGCACCGGCGGGGACGATCATGGCATCGTCGTCTTGTACGTCATAGCTGTTGTCATCAATGTCGATGCGACCTTTGCCTTCTTCGATACGGAAAAACTGATCGTGGCCTTCATGGACTTCGCGGCCGATTTCCTCGCCCGCCTGGAGGGTCATCAGCACCAGTTGCAAGTGCTTGCCGGTATACAGCACTTTGCGGTAATTGTCGTTCTCGATAGTCAGCTTTTCGATATTCTCTACAAAGCCTTTCATACCATTACTCCTTTAGAAACACTGCTCTTGAGCTGGGGCAAACCCTCGGCGCTCTTTGGCGGGTGGATTGTACGGGTTCTCCAGGGAAGGTTACTGCATAACGGCTCTCTCTCCAAATATAAGTTGCGTGAGTGCTATGGGGCTATGTCACGGTGGTTTGTCCGTACAGTTGCGTGTGGCCTTGGGTGCTTAAACTCGGCGCCACGGTGATAGTCGACGATCGATTGATCTGATTTTTTGTTGGGTTTATACAGATTTACGTACTTTCTGTTTTGAACAGCGGAGCTAATATGGGGTTCAGCGTTTGAGCCCTATTTCTCAGGCGGTGGTGAAAGTCCAGCTGGTGATGAAAGCTTGCCGCGTATACGGGTATACAGACGTATTACTTGACTGACCAACAGGAGTTATTGTTATGAAGAAGAAATTTGCAG
>JALNZZ010000188.1 GCA_023229065.1 Porticoccaceae bacterium | reverse complement strand
GCAAACCAGACCCGCCAAAAATCACGGCTCTCGTCATCCCGTGGCAACAGAGCCTCCAAGCCCTCCAGTACAGGCACCCCGGCGTTTATAGCAGCGCGAAACCGTGTCTCGGAACGGCGCTGGGTCTCGGTAAACACCAGGAACATCAGCTCCTTTTTATTGCGAAAATAATGGGACACCACCGCCGTGCTGTAGCCCGCCAGGCTGGCGATCTCCCGCACTGTCACGTTGTCGATGCCGCACTGCAAAATCAGGTCGCGGGCAACACGCGCTACCTGGCGGCGGCGCTCTTCATGATTGACGATACGGGGCACTGTCTGCCTCCCCTGCAGAGTGGTTAAGCAACTTATCCTAACTCATCCGTTCGAAAAAGGTTGATGGCATTAAATGACTTTGTTATAAATAACCCCATATATACCAACAACAGGAGCACTACGATGCGAGAAGAGCACCGACAAACCCTGGTCCACACCGCCCGCGACATGCTCGCTCGCCTGGACAACAACACCATCGATTTGGCTCCCGATATTCTCAGCCTGGCAGCGTCCCTCTACTCAGACCAAAGCCGCTTCGAACAGGAAAATATGCAGCTGTTCCGGCGTGTGCCGCTGATGCTGGCGGCCAGCTGTGAGCTGCCCGAGCCCGGCCATTACAAAGCGCTGGAAGTTGCCGGCGTGCCGGTCCTGCTTGTGCGTAGTGCCGACGGTCAGGCCCGAGCCTTTCTCAACAGCTGTACTCACCGCGGCAGCCAACTCGCCGAAGGCTGTGGCAAAGCAGCGCGCTTTACCTGCCCCTACCACGGCTGGACCTTTAACAACACCGGTCAATTGCTGGGCGTCGCATCACAGGCCAGTTACGGCGACGTAAACAAGGCCGAGCTCGGCCTGGTGAGCCTGCCCGCTCTGGAGAGTGCGGGACTGATCTGGGTCGTACTCAATCCGGCCTCGACCCTTGATATCCATAGTTTCCTCCACGGCGTCGACGGCCTGCTGGCGGGCTTCGATCTCGAGCACTGGCAACCCTACCACCAGTGCACCCTGCCCGGCGCCAACTGGAAGCTAGCGTTTGATGCCCACATGGACTTCTACCACCTGCCCGTGCTGCATCGAGACACCTTCGGCCCCACCATCAGCAATCTGGCGCAATACTATTTCCATGGCCCTCACCAGCGTCTGGGGCTGATGTCAGCCAACTCCGTCGAGCAGGATGGCCTGCACAGTCTCAGGGGCTTGCCAGAACAGGAATGGCCTACCAATGCCCTGTTGTTCGGGGAATGGATAGTGTTTCCCAACGTGTCCCTCAATTGCTTTGTGGCCGGTGAGCGGATCATGGTGATTTCGCAAGTCATTCCGGGCGACACGCCGGACTCCTCCTTGACCATCCAGACCTACCTCACTGAAAACAAGCCCGATGCCGACAGCGAGCCCAAGGTGCGCGAGCTGGTGGACTTCATCCAGCGGGTAGTGGGTGAAGAAGACCTGCCCATGTCGCGCAAACAGCAAGTGGCTCTTTCCTCCGGTCTGTTACCCCAGGTACAGTTCGGTCGCAACGAAGTAGGCCTGCAAACCTATTATCACTGGCTGGAGCAAGCTCTGGCAGCCGCTGACGACGCAGAGCTCAACCAATTGTTCAGCGCGGCGGAGCCGCTCAGCGCCTAGTACCTGGCCGGCCACCTGTCACCCGCCTCTGGGAGTGGGAGGCGCGAACGATTTCTGTGCATTTTGTGACCAGAAACGTTAAAATCGCGCCCCCCACGAATCACCAGCCTCGCCCTGCAAGCGGGAGCCAGGAGACCGCCCCATGAACCAGCCGTTCAAGCCCGAACTGCTGTCCCCTGCCGGGACAGCAAAAAACATGCGCTACGCCTTTGCCTACGGCGCCGACGCCGTCTACGCTGGCCAGCCCCGCTACAGTCTGCGAGTGCGCAACAACGAGTTCAATCATCTCGATATCATGGCCGATGCTGTCGCCGAGGCTCACGCCCAGGGTCGACAGTTTTATATCGCCAGCAATATCTCGCCCCACAACAACAAGGTGAAAACCTACCTGCGGGATATGGAAGCGGTGATCGACATGCAGCCAGACGCGCTGATCATGGCCGACCCGGGTCTGATCATGCTGGTGCGGGAGAAATGGCCGGACATGCCCGTTCACCTGTCTGTGCAGGCCAATGCCGTCAACTATGCGTCCGTAAAGTTCTGGGGCAAACAAGGCGTCAAGCGCGTCATCCTGTCGCGGGAGCTGTCGCTCGACGAAATCGGCGAAATCCGCGACGAATGTCCGGACATGGAGTTGGAAGTATTCGTCCACGGTGCGCTCTGTATCGCCTATTCCGGCCGCTGCCTGTTATCCGGCTACATGAACCACCGCGACCCCAACCAGGGCGCCTGCACCAATGCCTGTCGCTGGAAGTACCAGGCCCACGAAGCCAGGGATACCGAAACCGGTGATATCGTGCCGGTCGATGCCGCCGTGCAGGCCGCTCAGATCTGGACACCGGACAGCACACCCCGGATCGACGGCAACATGGACGACCGGGGCGGCGACGAGGCCCCCGTTTTTCTACTGCAGGAACAGAATCGCCCCGGCGAGCTGATGCCCGCCTACGAGGACGAGCACGGCACCTATATCATGAACTCAAAAGACCTGCGCGCCGTGCAGCATGTACCGCGCCTGGTGGCCATGGGTATCCATTCGCTGAAAATCGAGGGCCGCACCAAATCCCATTACTATGTAGCGCGCACTGCACAGGTCTATCGCCGCGCCATCGACGAAGCTGCTGCCGGCCGCGAATTCGATATGGAGCTGATGGCGCAGCTCGACCACCTCGCCAACCGGGGCTACACCGAAGGTTTTTATCGCCGCCATGTGCCCGAACACTATCAAAACTATCAACAGGGCGTGTCCACCAACCCCAATCAGCAGTTCGTCGGCGAAGTTCGGGAGATTGACAACGACCGCGGCTGGGCCACGATCGAGGTAAAAAACCGCTTCGTGACAGGCGACACTCTGGAGCTGATCACCCCCAACGGCAACCTCAGCTTTGCCCTTGAGGCTATTGAAAATCGCGACGGTATTGCCGTCGATGCCGCTCCTGGCTCAGGGCACACGGTGCGCATCCCACTGCCTGCTCCCCTGACCCAGGCTGGTGATGCTGAATTCGCCATGCTGATGCGCCATATCGCGTAATCAGTCACTCCCCCGGTTCGGCAAGCACTCCCTATAGCCAGTTACAGCTTGCGCACCACTACCGCGGTGCGCAGCTGGCTGCGGCCAAAGCGGGACATTTTCACAAAGTCACCGCGGGCGATGGGCACGTACTGGCTGTCCAGGCCACTGGCAGACTGCTCTTCCGGGTCGGGGTCGGGGTCATGCACATAGAGACAGTCGTCGTCAAAGCCGCTGAGGGTTACCCAGTGGGGGGCCTTGCGGCCATCGAGGCGGTAAGTGCTGATCAGAATGACCGGAATCGCCCCTTCGCGAAAGACCGCCTCCAGATCCTGATCGGAAAATTCCCGATAGTGCAGCGCGACGCCACTGCGCTCTGCTGAGGCCACAAATTCAGCGTGAACCCGCT
>JALNZZ010000187.1 GCA_023229065.1 Porticoccaceae bacterium | reverse complement strand
ATTGATATCGAGGACGATGGCACCATCCGCATCTACAGTGACAATGCCGAGGGCCTGAAGGCCGCGATCGACCGCATCGAAGGCATCACAGCGGAAGCGGAGATCGGCCGTATCTACGATGGTGTGGTAGCCCGGGTAGTGGATTTTGGTGCTTTTGTTACCTTTATGCCTGGCACTGATGGTCTGGTCCACATCTCCCAGATCGCCGAGGAGCGCGTTAACGCGGTCAGCGACTATCTGAAGGAAGGCCAGAGCGTGCGAGTGAAGGTGCTGGACGTGGACAACCGCGGCCGCATCAAGCTGTCCATCAAGGAAGCTCTGGAAGAGGAAGGTAACGGCGAAGCTGGCAGCGAGGAATAAGCTGGTCTGACTGTTGTCTTTACGTTAAAAAGCCGGCGCCCTTGGGGCGCCGGCTTTTTTTGTCCGGACTTAAATACTCAGCCTCACGGATTTATAGTTTCCTTTCAATCTTCGGTGAAAGGCGTTATCCATGAGGTGAGTTGGGTTCTGCCGATTACTCCTTAGGCGTCATGCCCTGTTCGATCCCCTTGAGAAACTCACCCAGCTTGCGTCCGGCCTCATCGGGATCCATGTGCTGAAGTTGTTCAAAGCTGCTTTGGTATTGCTCAAGCTTACTGACGGCATTGCGAGTGGCATATTCGGTGGAGACATTAGAGATAAGCATCAGCAGGCCGAGGATGCCAAAGACAATGCTGGCGGTTTGACGGTTGCGACCGTGCACCGCCACGCTGGCTTCGATCAGCAGCCAAGTGGCCCAGATAATGCCGACGATGGTGCCGACATAGGGAATGATGGAAAGCACCGCGATGATGGGATAAATGGCTGTGATCGCTGCCAGCGAGCGAAAAGCCGTTTCGTAGTTTTCCGGCGAGCCCATCAACTTCCAGATCACGAACAGGATGGCGGCGCCGATAAAGGCCCCGATAACGGCAAAGATCGGCATCAGGATGATGGCACTGAAGCCGGCGGCCAGCACTCCTGCTGCACTGGAGCCGAACAGGGACAGGACGGCGGTGATGATACCCATGATAGCTGCCATGACAGCAACAAAAATCAGTGGCTCGGTAAAACCGCCTGTCTTGGGCATGGATTGGTAGTAGCCCACCGGGTTAGTAATAACGGACTTGGCGTCGGCAATGACTTTATTGATATCAAACTGACTGGTTTCACTCATGGTGCTGATCCTTTTGTTGTGGTGCTGGGGCGCTTTTGCGAGCTTGAGGCGGACAGTGTCTGCGCTGCTGGTATTGAAATTGATAGCGTTAAAATTGAAATGATACGTTTACACTCCGCGAGTAAGTATATCGCGGTCAGTGCTCTTTGGTTTACAGGGTCGCCGATGGCGGACCTGTTGTGGGCTCCAGTGTACTGCTGAGTATGGTCAAAAAACCGTCCAGATGGCGTACTGCCTCTTGGCCGAGAGAGGTGAGGTAGCCCCCGTCCGGCTGGGTGATGAGGCTCTTGTCGTACAGCCGGCGAGTCGCGGCAATAGACTCTTGGTTGGCACTGTGATGGACCTTTATACCTTCCAAAGTGGAGGCGGGGTTGAATAGAGCCAGAACACGGAGTTCCTGCTGGATATCTAGGGAGAACGGCATGACTGCTCCAGATTGTCGTTATGTGGCTTCTGCCCTACTGTAGCCGCATTGTGCTCATCGGGGCAACCACGAAACGGCATACGACCCTCGCTGCGGACGTTGATGGTTGAAATACGCCGGGCGCAGGGGCGGCCGTCAAAACTTGTAGGTGTAGCGCAGGTAGAAATCGGTATCCTGCCGTTCACTGGCGACACTGAGTAGCTTGTCGAGATCCTCCCGATAGCGCAGCCGCGCCTCGAAACTCTGGTGTTTGTCGACCCGCCACTGGTAGCGTACCTCCACCATCTCGCTGTTGGGGATAAAGTCCGGTGACAGCAGCCAGCCGGCATCGGCGCGGGAACCCACCAGCCCGATGCTGTGGCCGGGCACCAGATTCATCAGGTTGAAGCTGACCTGCCAGGCCAGGCCGTCGCTGTCACCGCTTCCTGGCAGCCCCATGGTGGCCTGGCGTGGCGTATCAAACGCGTGCCCGGCCTCCAGGCCCAGCAGGAAGGCTGAGCCATTGTCGCCGAGGGGCCACTGCAGCGCGGTGCGCGCCGCCAACGCGCTGTAGTCTCCAGCGGAACCATCCAGGCCACGGGCATAAAGGGCGTCGGGCAGATAAGTGACGCTGAAGCTGCGCTGCACCACGACGCCCCAGGGCTCGGCATTTTCGAGAGCGGCAAAGCCCGACAGGCGGGCGTTGCTGGCGCTGAAGTCGAGTGGCTTGTGGCGGGCGTTGGAGGGGCCCTCCCTGTCGTTGTAATCAGCCACCACGGTGGCTTGCCAGCCGGCGGCAAGATCCATCTGCCATTGCACGCCATCGGTCCAGGTGATATCGGTATTGGGGCTGTCATTGCGATCCAGCCCTTTCTTCGCCACACCGTCGAGTTCGTGGCTGACTTGAAAGCGACCCACTTTCAGGGACCAGCCATCGCCCTGATAGGCGGCATAGGCTTCGTCGAGGGTGGCTTCACCGAGCGCCAATCCGGTGGGGCTGGTGGCATGCCAGTCGAGGGCAAAGCTGTGGTCATCCTGGTTGGTGGAGTAACGTCCGGCAAACCGCGCAGCCAGGGTCCAGCGTTCGGCGGGTTGCCATTGCAGGCCCGCCCGCACCCGCACCCGCCAGTCTTCGCGGGTGTCCTTGCTGCCATCGCGGTCTTCGCGGCGCAGGTTGAAATAACCGCCGCGCACATTGCCGTACAGGGCCAGGCCCTCGCCGAGTTCAATGTCGGCAAGCGCGAGGGGAGAAAAGACAAGGCCGCCGCTGACAAGTAGGACCGGCAAAGCAAGGCGGTTGGTCATGGTGACAGACTCCTGGAGATCGTTGTGGGCAGATTTTTAAGTAGGTGAGGCTGGTGTTGAGCTCGCCCGATTTTCAACTGTCGGCTTTCAGGGGGAGGGGGAAGTCGAGCACGGCGGCCTGGGTCCCTGTTTTGGGTCTTTGGCTCCCTTGCGGCGGATAAACAGTGCCCCAGCAAGCGCCCTCTGCACTCAGCCGCCGCCCACCTCCAGTGACGCGACCGTGGCGGCAATGCGCTCTGGCTGGCAGTTGAGATAGGTCGACGAGCGCAACCACTCCTTGTCAGGATAGTAGGAAAATACAAACTGTCCATCCTTGAGAGTATCCACCACTTGGTCAGCCACATCGCGGCTCACCGCGGGACAGCCAAGACTGCGGCCGATGCGGCCCTGGCGCTCTACCCAGCTGGCACTTACATAGTCGGCACCGTGGATAACGATGGCGCGCTGGCGGGCGAAATCGTTAATGCCGGGTTCGAGGCCATCCATGCGCAGGGAGTAGCCGTGGCGTCCGAAATAGCTTTCGCTGGCGCGGAACAATCCAATGCTGGACTGATAGCTGCCCTCGCGGTTGGAGAAGTCGGTGGCGAGGTTGTCGCCAGAGTTGCGACCGTGGGCCACCAGCTCTTCAAGCAACAATGTTTGGGTTGCGAGGTCGAAGATCCACAGGCGCGGTTCCGAGGAG
>JALNZZ010000186.1 GCA_023229065.1 Porticoccaceae bacterium | reverse complement strand
GGGCCTGCTCGCGCTGCCGAGCCATCGCCTTCTCAAAGCCTTCGACATCCACCTGGAGCCCCTTCTCGCGGCACACGTCAGCGGTGAGGTCGAGGGGAAAGCCGTAGGTGTCGTGGAGCTTGAAAGCAGTTTCGCCATCCAGCTCCGCACCTTCCGACAGGCCCGCCAGGGCCTGGTCGAGAATATCCATACCGTGGGAGATGGTTTCAAAAAACCGTGCTTCTTCCTGGCGCAGAACCTCGGTCACCCGCGCCTCAGAATCGGCCAGCTCGGGGTAAGCCGCTCCCATCTGCTCCACCAGCTCCGGCATCAGGCGGTGGAAGAAAGGGGCACGGGCACCGAGTTTGTAGCCGTGGCGAATAGCGCGGCGGATGATGCGGCGCAGGACATAGCCACGCCCCTCGTTACTGGGAATTACACCGTCGGCGATCAAGAAACCACAAGCGCGGATATGATCTGCAAGGACTTTGAGGGAGGGATTGTCGAGATCCTTGGTGGCGGTTTCCTGCGCTGCCGCCTTGATCAAGGCCTGGAACAGATCGATTTCATAGTTGCTGTGCACACCCTGCAACACTGCAGAGACACGCTCCAATCCCATGCCGGTATCAACGCTGGGTTTGGGCAGCGGATGCATCACTCCCGCTTCATCGCGGTTGTACTGCATGAATACGTTGTTCCAGATTTCGATATAGCGGTCGCCGTCCTCTTCCGGTGAGCCGGGAGGCCCGCCCCAGATATCGGGGCCGTGATCGTAGAAAATTTCGGTGCAAGGTCCACAGGGGCCGGTGTCCCCCATCATCCAGAAGTTGTCGGAGGCATAGCGGGCGCCCTTGTTGTCGCCGATACGAATCAGCCGCTCAGCGGGTATGCCCACCTCCCGGTGCCAGATATCGTAGGCCTCGTCATCCTCGGCATAGACAGTGACCCATAGCTTATCGGCAGACAGGCCCAGCCACTTGGCGGAGGTGAGAAACTCCCAGGCGTACAGGATGGCATCGTGCTTGAAGTAGTCGCCAAAACTGAAGTTGCCCAGCATTTCAAAGAAGGTGTGATGGCGCGCCGTGTAGCCGACATTCTCCAGGTCATTGTGCTTGCCGCCAGCACGCACGCACTTTTGCGAAGTGGTCGCGCGGGTATAGGGACGCTTATCGAAGCCGAGGAACACATCCTTGAACTGGTTCATGCCGGCATTGGTAAACAGCAGAGTCGGGTCATCGTGGGGTACCAGACTGCTGCTAGACACCACGGCATGGCCCTTGGCGGCAAAAAAATCCAGGAAGGCCTGGCGAATGGCTGCGCTACTTTTCATGTTCACTGTCTTGGTTGATGTTCACATTAGGGCTGGATGGCGACACGCTCGGTGTGGGTGGCGCCCTTCAGGCTCGCGGGCTCTGTGCTCGGCGATACTGTCCGAGGCACTTGAAAGGGCCAAAGCTCCGATCAGAAGCCAAGCGAGTCCTCTCCCATGATCATATTGCCGAGGATGTGCAGATGCAGGTGAAAAACCGTCTGGCCAGCGCCCGCACCATTGTTGACGATAAGCCGAAAGGCATCTCCGATGCCGGCAGCCTGGGCCACTTTGCCCGCCGTTGCCATCAGGTGGCCAAGCAGAGCCTGGTCGTCGGCCTCGGCATCGATCAGGCGCGGAATCGGCTTTTTGGGAATCAGCAACAGATGGGTCGGTGCCTTCGGGGCTATATCCTTGATGGCAAAGCAAAGCTCGTCCTGGTAGACAATCTCGCTGGGAATCTCCCCGTCAATAATGCGGGAAAAGATCGATTTTTCAGTCATCACAGAATCCTGTCGTCAATGGCCTGGTAGCAATGAGGGAGACTCAACGGCGATGGTTGGCACCGAGTGTTTCATCGGCACCTAGCTGGCGGGCTTCGGATTCCAGCATCACCGGTATCCCGTCGCGAATCGGATACGCCAGGCCACTGGCGCGGCACACCAGTTCCTGTTTCTCCCGATCGTATTCCAGGGGAGCCTTGCTCACCGGGCAGACAAGGATGCTGAGTAACTGTTTATCCATAGCGGCGGGTCCTGGGTATCTGCGTTCCATACCGCAGCGGATCTGGGCGATCCAGCGCGGCACTCAAGGGTGGCAAGTGTAAAAGAAAGCGCCGCGCAACTCCATGATGAGACTTGCACACGTTAATACAGAGGGGTTGTCCTGGAGCGGATCAATGCTCGCCAGCTGCTGCCTCCTCGGCCTCGAGCGTCTCGTCGTCGGCCAGCGGCGTGAGTGAGTCCACTACACAGAACCCGCCGGAGCCCATGACTCGCAAAATATCCCCTTCGCAGAAACGGCGGTTTACCGGCTTGTGTACATAGCCATTGAAACGGATACCCGAGCAGGCATTTCTCAGAGTCAGTCGTATGCGCTGCTTGCCCTTCAGCTCGAGGATGCCAGTGCGATCGTTGTCGAACGATACACGGCGAATCAAGTAACTGGCGATACAGCCCTGACGCACTGCTCCTGGCGCTTCTTCTTCCATAGCACCTTCCCGGCCACCGCGCTCTTGCCGGTCGGCAGCGTCCAGTCGCAACCCTGCCGCGCAAAGGCTCAAAGGTACTGCCCAGATCACTACAGCAAACAACAATAATCGGGTTTTATCGACCATCGAATACCTGCAACTTCCTCTCAGCCTCGGCTGGCGGCCCATCCACCACCACGTGCTAGGACAGATTTATGCAGCCTTTTATC
Source organism: Porticoccaceae bacterium (assembly GCA_023229065.1). Taxonomy (GTDB): domain Bacteria; phylum Pseudomonadota; class Gammaproteobacteria; order Pseudomonadales; family Porticoccaceae; genus NAT127. Next base: position 905 of record JALNZZ010000186.1, on the reverse strand, counting down.
CCTTGGGCGGTCTTAAGGTACTCTGTCTTACCCTGTCCTCTGCCCCAGGAAGCTATCTCCAGGAAGCTATCCCCGGAAAGCTATCCCTCCTCTCCCAACGATTCCAGTGCAGCCTGAATTTCATCGCTTGAAAAGCCTCTTTGCTGCAGAAACCTCATCCGCTTTGCCCGCTCCGGATAATTATCTGGTGCAGCGGAGCCAAAACGGCGAACCAGGACATCGGCGGCCAAGGCATACCAGTCTACGCTCTCGGACTGCAGGGCGCTGCTAACCAGTTCATCACCCACCCCGCGGGCGCGCAGATCGTAGCGGATACGCACCCTGCCCTGCCCGCGCCCGGCGCGGTAGCGAACAAAAGACTCGGCAAAGCGGCGGTCACTGAGCAGGCCGTCCTGTTCCAGCTTATCCAGCACCAATTCCAGCTCTTCGCGGTCAAGATCAAAGCGCTCGGAGAGGCGAGACATCAACTCATAACGAGAGTGCTCCCGACGCGCCAGGGCGTCCATGGCCACCAGCCGAGGGCTGCGAGCTGAAGGTGTATGGGCTGAAGAGGTGCGAGCGCGCTTCACGGTCGCACCAGAACCAACAGGTCTTCGCTCAGAGAGGCCGCCCAGTTGCTGAACGGCACCGGCAAAGTGATAGCCAGTGTTGCCAGGGTTTGATAGCTGTCCATAAGCTCTCTCCTCGGGCTTTTCCTGTCACGACGACGGGCCACGCTTGGACAATCTGCTGCTGCACCATGCCTCTGCTGCACAGTGCCGCAGCAAGGATTACGCCTTGGGCAGTGTCACTCCGCGCTGACCCTGGTACTTCCCGCCACGGTCGCGGTAGGACACTTCGCACACCTCGTCCGACTGGAAAAACAGCATCTGGGCCACGCCTTCGTTGGCGTAGATCTTGGCCGG
>JALNZZ010000021.1 GCA_023229065.1 Porticoccaceae bacterium | reverse complement strand
TGGTGATTCGGACCCCGGTCAGAGCCAGTTTTCAGGCCCCCTATGCCTCCACCAGGGGTGAGTTGCTGACGCGGTTTCGCGCTGTAAAAGCCGGTGTTTTGACGCCATGAGCAAGGTTATTGACCTGAGCCGGGGAGTGCTGCTCTCCCTGCGCCAGATGGCGGACGAAACCGGCTTCGATCGTGGCACCATCGCGCGCCGCATCGATGAGGCGCGGCTGAGGCCAAGCGGCAAGCGGGGCGGGCATCCCGTATACCGCATGCGCGATGTGCTGAAGCTGCTGTTCCTGCCGGGCGGCGAGGACTTCGATCCCGATGACCTCGACCCATTCAAGCGACGCGCCTACTACCAGGGCGAGCTGGACAAAATGAAGGTTGGCCAGGAGCGCGGCGAGCTGGTGCCCCGGATGGAAGTGGAGCGGGAGCAGGCCCGGATCCTCGGGCGGCTGGTGCAGTTCTGCGACACCCTGCCCGATATCGTGGAGCGGGATGTCGGCGCCACGCCCCAGCAGCTGGAGGCGATGGAGCGGACCATCGACCGGCTCCGCGACGATCTCTACGCCGACCTGGTCGAGGAGGACACCGATGCTGGTGGCGCCATTCGCGACCGCTCGTGAGGTGACGCGCGGGACGGCGGAGCTGGTGCGGCCGCCACGACGCATGACCCCCAGCGCCGCCGCCGGGAACTATCTGCGCGATCACGAGGGGTCATGGAACCCGGAGATGGTGCCCATGATGCTGGAGCCGCTCGACCTGCTGTCGAGCCGGCGCTACACGGGCATCATCTACGTCGGCCCGGCCCGCACCGGCAAGACGATGAGCCTGCTGTTGGGCGGCATCTGCTACATCGTCACCTGCGCCCCGGGCGACACCCTGCTGGTGCAGATGTCGCAGGACACGGCCCGCGACTTCTCCCGCAAGGAGATCGATCGCTCGATCCGGCACAGCCCGGAGATGCTGGAGCGCATCAGCCCCCGTGCGAAGGATGACAACACCTTCGACAAGTTTTTCCGCTCGGGCATGGTGCTCAAGCTGGGCTGGCCGGCCGTCAGCCAGCTCTCCAGCAAAACGCTGAAATATGTCCTGATCACGGACTATGACCGCCCCACCAACCGCGACAACGTCGACGGTGAGGGGCCGATGTGGGATCTGGCGTACAAGCGCATCCAGACCTACATGAGCCGCGGCAAGTGCCTGGCGGAGTCGAGTCCCGGCGAGGATGTGCTCGATCCGCAGTGGCGCCCGGCAACACCACATGAAGCGCCGCCTGCCCTCGGTTTGCTGGCGCTGTACAACAGTGGGTCGCGCGCCCGCTGGTATTGGCCCTGCCAGCATTGCGGCCAGTTCTTCGAAGCGCGGCCGGGCGTCGAGGCATTTGCGCTGCCGCCGTTCGAGGAGCTGGAAAAACTTGTCACCCAGCGGGATCTGATGGCGCTGGCGGACCAGTTCGCCCGGGTGCCGTGTACCCACTGCGGCGCGGAACACACCATGGATCAGAAGCCGGTGCTCAATGCTGCCGGCCGCTGGGTGCATGAGGGTGAGACGATCCAGCCGGACGGAACCATCACCGGCGAGCGCCGCCGCACCAACATCGCCAGTTATTGGCAGGGTGGGGTGAGCGCAACCTATCAGCGCTGGGACAGCATGCTGCTGGGCTACCTGCAGGCGGTGCTGACCTATGTCCGCACCGGCGACGAGCAGCCGATGAAAACCCGGCTCAATGTCGATTTTTCCGCGCCGCACACGCCGCGCGCATTGGCCAAGCGCCGTACGGCGGAGGCATTCGTGGAGCGACTTGAGGATTGGCCCGCCGGGGTGGTGCCGGAGGGTGTCCGATTCCTGACCGCTGCGGTCGACGTGCAGGCCCACCGGTTCGTGGTCGAGGTGTGGGGGTGGGGCGTCGGCCTCGAGCGCTGGCTCGTCTCCCGTTTCGACATCACGGCGAGCCGCCGGCCGGAGGGTGACCGATTCGCCGCCATTGACCCGGCCTCCTACGTCGAGGACTGGGAGGTGCTGATCGATGAGGTGGTGCTGCGCGAGTACGCGCTGGATGGGAGCCCGGAAACGCGACTTGCGCCAGTCATCACCCTGTGCGACTCCGGCGGCAAGGAGGGTGTCACCACGAACGCCTACCAGTTCTGGCGCTCGCTGCGAGGTCGGGAGCTCGGTGGGCGGCTGCGCCTGGTGAAGGGCGACGGGCGCATCAACACACCGCGCGTGCAGGAAACTTGGCCGGACTCCCGGGCGCGCCGCGATCGTGTCGCTGGTGGCCGGGGCGATGTGCCGGTGTTCCTGCTGAACACCAACGTTCTGAAAGATGCTGTTGCCGGCGATCTGGCCCGCACCGAGCCGGGCCCAGGCTACGTGCACCTGCCGAAGTGGCTGGACAACAGCTATTTCGACGAACTCACCGCGGAGAACCGCGGCAAGAAGGGGTGGGACCGGATCAAGGCCGGCGCCGCCAACGAGGCGTTCGACCTCAATGTCTACAACCGCGCCGCGGTGATCATCCTCGGTGCGGAGCAGATCGATTGGAGTCAACCGCCGGAATGGGCGGCGGAGCCACAGCGCAGCGTTGCTGCACCGGCCCGGCCGCAGGAAACCCTGGCTGATATTGCGAGTATGTTGAACGGATGAGCTGCCTGACCACAGAACAATGCCGAGCGTATCTGGCGGAGGCGCGTGCTGCCCTGCATGCCATCAGTACGGGCAAGCACCGTCAGACCGTTCAGTATGGTGAGCGGCGCGTCACCTACACCCAGGCGAACGTCGCGGATCTGCGCGCCTACATCAGCCAGCTCGAGGCGCAGTGCGGCTGCGGCGCCACGGGCGGCGCTTCCGTCCGCCGGCCCTTTGGAGTCATCTGGTGAACATGCCTGCCCTGGTCGATCATCGCGGCAACCCGATCAGCGCGTCGTCCGCGCACTACGGGGCGGATCTGATCGCACCGGAACTGCAGAGTTGGATGCCGTCGCCGAGCTCGGCAGATGGCGCGCTGCTGCCAGACCTGGACACGCTCCGCAACCGCACCCAGGATCTGATCCGAAACCACGGCCTCACCTCGGGCGCCGTGCAGATCCACCTCGACAACATCATCGGCTCCGGGCTGCGCCTCTCGGCAAAGCCGGATTACCGCGCGTTGGGCCTGTCGGCGGAGTGGGCGGCGGAGTGGGAGCGCCACGTCGAGACCGAATTCCGGCAGTGGGCCGATGATATCGACTGCTACTGTGACGCCTCCCGTCGCAAACGGTTTTCCGCGATCCTCGCGCAGGGGTACCGCAGCTATCTCAACTCGTTCGAGATCCTGGCGACCCTCGAATGGCTGGATCGTCCGGGAGCTCGGTATCGCACCGCGGTGCAGCTGATCGATCCGGCCCGGCTCTCGAACCCGATGGGGCGGCCGGATAGTGACACCCTGCGTGCGGGCGTCGAACTCGACGCGATGGGCGCGCCCCAAGGCTACTGGATCAGCTCCGGAATCCCCGGCGATACGCTGCAGTCCGGCATGGTGCAGTGGAAGCGCGTTCCCCGGGAGACACCATGGGGACGCCGCATGGTGGTCCACGTCTACGAGGAGGAGCGGGCGGGGCAGACGCGCGGGAAAAACGGCATCGTCTCCGTTCTGGCAAAACTCAAGATGCTCGAAAAGTTCGAGCAGGTCACCCTGCAGGCAGCGATCCTCAACGCCATGTATGCCGCGGTGATCCAGTCCTCCATGGACTGGCAGACGGTGGGAACCGCGATGGGTGTGGGTGGCGGGAACCCGGTCAACGGCTACATGAAAGACCGGGCGACCTGGCACAAGGGCGGCAACGTCCGCTACAACGGGGTCAAGATTCCCCACCTGTTCCCCGGCGAGGAGCTGAAGCTGCTCTCCCCGCAACATCCCAGCGCGGCATTCAGCCAGTTCGAGGAGGCGACGCTGCGCCATATCGCCGGTGGCCTTAACCTCAGCTATGAGCAGATGTCGCGGGACTACAGTAAATCGAATTACAGCAGCGCCCGCGCCGCCATGCTGGAGGGCTGGCGCTTCTTCTCCAGTCGCCGTCACTTCATCGGCGGCTGGTTCGCAACCCAGATCTATGCCGCATGGCTGGAAGAGGCGATGGACAAGGGGCGTGTGTCAACGCCGCCCGGCGCCCCTACCTACCTGGAGGCGAAAACCGCCTGGACCCGCTGTCGCTGGATCGGCCCCGGCCGTGGCCATATCGACCCGCTCAAGGAGGCCAACGCCACCAAGGTCGAGTACTCGATGGGCCTGACCACGCTGGAGAAAGAAGCGGCCGAGCGCGGTGAGGACTGGGAAGAGCTGCTGGAGCAGCGCGCCCAGGAGCAGCGCCGCATGGCTGAGCTTGGCATCGATCCGGCCGCCATGCTGGCGCCGACGCCAGCGGCATCACCGACAGAGGACACCACGTCATGACGACTGATAGCGCAGTAGTCGAGGCCCCGCATGATGCGGGGCTTTTTGTTTCCGGGCTGCCTCACATCGCGGCCCGCATTTTCAATGTTCCGCTGCTCATCTCCCCCGACAAGCTGCAGGCCGTCGTGTGGGGGCTCCAGCAGCGCCTGAGCGTGCAAGGCCTGTCCAGGCCCACCGATGACGCGTTGATGCAGCCGGCAGCGTCTGTGGGGCGCTGGGAGGGCACTCAGCGCAGCATGGGGATGATCATCGATCAGGGCGTTGCCATCCTGCCGATCACCGGCACGCTGGTAAACCGTGGCGCATGGCTCGGCACCAACTCCGGCGTGCAGAGCTACGAGGGCATCGCCCAGCAGCTGCGATCCGCCGCCGCCAACGGCGACGTGCACGCCATCCTGCTCGACCTGAACAGCTACGGCGGGGAGGCAGGCGGCGTCGCCGACCTGGCCTCCGAAATCCGCGAGGTGGCCGGCACGAAGCGGGTGGTGGCGCTGCTATCGGATGCCGCCGCCAGCGCCGCCTACTGGCTGGCATCGGCGGCGAGTGAGGTAGTGGCGACCGAGACAGGCCTCGCTGGCTCGATCGGTGTCGTCCTTACGCACCAGGACCTGACCGGCGCGGCGGAGAAAGCCGGCGTCAAGATCACTCAGATCCACGCCGGCGCCGAGAAGCTGCTCGGCAGCCCGTTCCAACCGCTCTCCACCGCTGACCGCGCCAAGCTGCAGGTTGAGGTTTCTCAGCTCTACGACCTGTTCATCGAGCGGGTCGCGGCCTATCGCAGCATCGATGCGGAGCAGGTCCGCGAAACTGAGGCCGCGGTGTATCGCGGCGCCAAGGCGTTGCGCGCCGGGCTGGTCGATCGCGTGATGGCCGGGCGTGACCTTCTCAAGGAAATGCAGAACCGCAGTACTCCCCGCGGCGCGAGCCGCACCCCCAAAAAAGGAACGCAATCTATGAAAACCGAAAACACGGGCGGTGCACCTGACGCCGCAACCTACTCCGAGGCCGAGATGCAGGAGGCGCGTACCGCCGCCACCGCCGACGGCATGAAAGCGGGCGCCACCGCCGAGCGCACTCGCATGAAATCAATTCTGACCAGCGAGCATGCCGCTGGGCGTGAACAGATGGCGCAGCACCTCGCCTTCGAGACCGACATGGCCGTTGATGGCGCCGTGGCGCTGTTGGAAAAGTCGCCGCAGGCCACTGCCGCGCCGGTCCGGTCTCCGCTCGATGCCGCCATGGAGGCGGTAGGCACGGCCGGCATCAAGTCGGTAGAGGTGGATGCCGGCTCTGCCGAATCGGTGCGCATCGATGCGAGCAACATCTACGCCCAACGTCGCGCTGCGGCCCAGGGCAAGTAATCGCGATGCCGGGCAGAGCGCCCGGCCGACTCAGGAGAAATCCCTATGACCACGTTGACTGAAAATCCGCATGCCGGCGGTTTCATCCTCTCCATTGCCAACGGCAACCGCTCCTTTGAAAACGTGACCCTGCGCTCCGGCGAGGACCTGCAGGCGGGCACGGTGCTGGGGGTGGATAGCAATGGCGACTATGCCGCGCTCGACACCGGCTCCTCCGATGGCACCGAATCGGCGGCCGGCATCCTGTTCGCGCCTTCCGATGCCTCCGCTGGCGATCTACTGGTGGCTGCCGTGGTGCGTGATGCCGAGGTGAATGGCCATGAGCTGGTCTGGCCTGAAGGCATCAGCGACGGAGACAAAAACACCGCCATCGGCGAACTGGCCGCCCTCGGCATCGTCGTTCGTTAACCCCACGTCGCGCAGTTGCGTGACTCTTCACTGCTCGCGATAGAGGAGAAATACCATGTCCGTATTGGATGTGTTCAATGGCAATGCGTTCGGGGTGCTGGCGCTCACCGACGCGATCAACAAGCAACCCTTCATCCCTGGGCGCGCCGGCCAGGTGATCGACTGGAATGAGCGTGGTGTCGCCACCACCTCGATCATGATCGAGGAGATCGCAGGCGAACTCCGCATCATCGATCCCACCCCCCGCGGTGGCCCCGGCGTCACGTTGCCGAAGGACAAGCGCAATGCGCGCATCCTGGGCATCCCGCATTACCAGGTCGATGACGCCGTTTATGCCGAGGAGGTGCAGGGTGTGCGGGCGTTTGGCCAGGAGAGCCAGGTGCAGACCATCATGGGCCGGGTCAACGAGCGGCTGCTGGAGCATGTGCAACTGCACATCGATCCAACCCTGGAGTATCAGCGGATCGGTGCCGTGAAGGGGATCATCCTCAACGGCAATGGCACGACGCTCTACAACCTGTTCACGGAATTCGGTGTCTCTCCTCCGTCCGTGGTCGGTTTCAGCCTGCCGAGCGGTTCGACCGCCTCGACCGGGGCGATCCGAACCAAATGCACGCAGGTGGTGCGCTCGATCGCCGCGGCGCTCGGCGGTATCCCCTATCAGCGGGTCTATGCGTTCGCCGGCGACAATTTCTGGGATGCGATGATCGCCACGAAAGAGGTGCGCGAGACCTACCTCAACCAGGCCGAGGCCTCGCAACTGCGCGGAAACGCCGCATTCGAGACCCTCGACTATGGCGGCATCACGTTCGAGAACTACCGTGGTGGCGTCGGCGGCACTCCGTTCATCGATCCGGATGAAGTCCACTTCTTCCCGATCGGGGTACCGGGCCTGTGGCGCACCGTCTATGCCCCGGCCGACTACGAGGAGACGGTGAACACCAACGGCCTGCCGCGCTATGCGAAGCAGTACGCCATGCCGAATGGTAAGGGGCGGCACCTGGAGAGTCAGTCCAACGCCCTCAACTACTGCACGCGCCCGAACGTGCTCATCACGGGCGACATCGGTAGCGGCACCTGATGGCCAGCTTGGCCAAGCTCATGCAGCAGCTCGACGCCGAGATCTTCGACGAGATCGGCGAAGAGCTGCTGCTGGGCACAACCCGGGTGCCGGGCATTTTCAGGGATCGATACCATGAGGTGGAGCTCATCGAGGGCGGCATTGTCGGCTTCGAGCGCTCCTTCGCCTGCCAGATCACGGCCGACATCGCGGCGCTGCAACCGCAAGCCGTGATCACGGTGGTCGATCACGGTCGGTTTCGATTCGTTCGCCGGGTGCCCGAGACCGGTGATGAAACCGGTCACGTCATCCTCGAACTGGGAGCCCTGCTGTGACGCGCCGGCTTGCGATCCGCGATGCCGTTGTGGCGGCTCTCAATGCGGGGCGTCCAGCAGACGTTCCAGAGGCATCCACCCGCCGCTTTGTGCCGGGCGACCCGCTCGATTGTGCCCGGCTGGCGGTGTTCATGGCCGAGGAGCCAGTCGAAGGGGTGGGTGGGCCCCGCGGTCCGATTGTTCGCCGCCAGCTGTCGATGGCCGTGCAGGCGCTGGCGGTCTCGGAGGAACCGGACGATCTGGATGATCTGGTGGAGCCCATGCTCGCCTGGGCCGTCCGCGCGCTGGCGGCGGCCACGTTCGGCGGCCTGGCGCATGAGGTGGTAGAGCAACGCACCACCTGGGAAACCGCCCGGGTCGGCGACCGGTATGCGGTGGCGGCGACGCTGTATCTCGCGGTGCCGTACCAGTCGGCCCGTGCTGATCTGACGCGCGCGCACTGAGCATGCCAGACCAGCAGCCGGTGGAGGTCCTGCGCGGCCGTCACGCGGGGCGCCCCGCGGTGGTGATCGGCGGTGGGCCGTCGGCGCCGGAGCAGTGGCGGCGGTGTCCTGCGGCCGTGACGATCAGCGCCAACGACCATGGGTTCCGGCTCACACCGTGCGATTACATCGTCAGCCTCGATCGCCGGCATGGACCCACGCGGATGCCGATGGATCAGGTTCTGCGCCCTCTGGGCGCTCCCATCGTCAGCATCCGGCCATGGGCGGACTACCTGGTTGACGACCACCCGGGCTGCGGATCGGGCGTCCTCGGCGCGTGGCTGGCGTGGCTCATGGGCTGCGCCCCGATCATCGTGATCGGCATGGACTGCTACACCGGCGCTACCTATTTCCACAACCCGGCAGCCCGCTCCAGCGGTGAGTGGCTGCCGCTGGATGGGCATCTGGATAAGTGGCGACGGTTGATCGAGCTCGCCCCCGATGCGGATGTTCGCGCCCCGGGTGGCCCTCTGGCGGCGCTCTTTCCCCCTCTGGGCGCCGCTGCATGAGGCCATCGCTGTATGTGAGGGGCATGCTGGGGCTGGGCGACAACCTGCACCAGCGTGCTCTGGTGCGCGCCTGGCTGGAGACGCACCGGGTCTGGCTCGAGACTCCCTGGCCGTGTGTCTACCACGACATGCGCGGCCCGGATCTGCGGCTGCTACCGCCGCGCACCCGGCTGCGCACCCAGCTGGCCAATGTGGCGCGGGAGCAATTGTCCTACAGCCCCGGGCGGCCGCCGGTGGGCACCATCCGCCAGCGCATCTGGTACACCCATGAGGGCATCCGTACCGCCGGGAGTTTCCTGGGGGCGATGGCGGCGGAGAGCGATCTGGTGGTGGCGCCTGAGGATATTCGGATGCCTATCCCCAGCGATTGGACGGACTGCGCCCGGCAGTGGCTGGCGCGCTATCGGCCCGATCGGCCGCTGCTGCTGTATCGCCCGTTGGTCGAGCGCACCGAATGGGCTGGATGCCATGCCCGCAACCCTGACCCCGACGCCTACGTCCGCCTGCTGAACCGGATCCGCGACCGGTTCTTCGTCGTGAGCGTGGCCGATCTGGTGCCCGGCGTGGAGTGGGCAGTGACCCCCGATATCGGCGCCGATGTGACCTGTCACCGCGGTGAGCTCTCGTTCGAGCTGCTGGCGGCACTGGCGACCATGGCCTCGCTGGTCTGGTGCTCGCCCGGCTTCATGCTGGTGCTGGCGCAGGCGGTGGGCGCACCCCTGGTGGGTGTGTTCGGCGGGCACGAGTCGGCCCGGCTCTACCACCACAGGTGGAGCAACAACCATTTCATCGAGCCTGCGCGGCCGTGCGAGTGTTTCAGCAAGGAGCACGGCTGCGACAAGCGCATCGATTTGCCGGTGGCCGAACGCCGCCTAGAGGAGTTTGTGAATGGCCTTACCTGCCGTCCCCCAATCGCAGCTTGAGCTGCGCGCCATTGACTGGACGGGCTTGCCCGCCCGGTTCATGAACCCGGGCGAGCTGGAGGTGCTGTGCGCGCTGGTGCGCAGTGTGTCGCCCCAGGTAGTGGTTGAATTCGGCATCAACAGCGGTCGCACCGCCAAAGCGATCCTGCGCGAGGTCGACGGCATTACCCGATACATCGGTATCGACGTGCCGCCCGGCTATGTCACCGAGAAGAAGGTGCAGCGCGGTGAGGTGCCGGCCATTGCCGGGGAGCTGGTGCGGGATGACCCGCGCGTCGAGCTGCTGGTGCGGGCGCGAGGCTCGCATGACCTCACGGCGGACGATCTTCCCCCCTGCGACGCCGTGTTCATCGACGGCGACCACTCCCGTGCTGGGGTGGAGCAGGACACGGCACTGGCCATGGCCCGGGTGCGGCCCGGCGGCATCATCATCTGGCACGACTATCACGCCCTCGGCACCGTGGATGTGCGCGAGGTGCTTGACGATTACCACGCGGCCGGCGCGCCCATCTCGCTGGTTGCAGGCACCTGGCTGGCGTTCCGCCGGCTCTGATCCATCCCAGCCCTGATGCACCGGCAATCGCCGGTGCCCGATAATCCCCGGAGGAACGACCATGCCATTTCCCGCGAACGGCGAAAACCTGAAACTCGGCCGCGGTTCCCTTCTGCTGGACCTGGCTGACGCCAATGGCCAGTTCAGCGGCTACCAATTCGCCGGCAACTGCACCGCTATCGGCATCACGCCGGAGCAGCAGCGCATCGAGGCCTACAGCCGCACCCAGCAGGGGTCGCCGCTGATCGCCCGCAACACCACCCAGACCTCATTCACGATGGCGATCACGGGTCAGGAGATGACGCTGTTCAACCTGCAGCTGATCCTCCTGGGTGATCAGCCAGCTCCTCAATCGCAATCCTCAGGCCCTGGCAGCGCCAGCCTGACCGATGTCATGCCCGGCCGCTATTACGATCTCGATGCACGCCGGGTCTCTGCGGTGACTGTTACCGAGGGCTCCAATACGTTGGTTGCGGGAACGGACTACGACATCAACACGGAGCATGGGGTGCTGTATATCCGGCCCGATGGCAGCGTGCAGAGTGGTGACGACCTTTCCGTAAACTTCACGCAGGCAGCGGTCAGCATCCAGAAGATCCGCATGGGCAAGGTCGGCCAGCAGATCTGCCGCGTGCTCTACCTTGCGGATGATGTGAACCAGGACGGTGCTGGCGCGCGGGACCGGCTGGAACTGTGGCGCGTCGATATCGCGCCCGCTGGCGAGCTGGCGCTGATCAGTGACGACTACGGCAATTTCACCCTGTCCGGAGCGATCCTGACGGATGCCTCCCATCCCGACGAACCCTACGGATCGCTGCAGAGGATCGTGGCGTGACCTCGACCGTAACCCTGGGCGGGCGGGAGTTTCGGGTGGTGGACATGGGGCGCCGCACGGTGCTCCTCGATCACTACCTGATGCGCCTGATCCGCGCCACCGGCATCGACCGGGTGATGCCCATGGACGGTGATGGCGCGGACACCTATCTGGCTCGGCTGCAGTCGGCCCTGATCGACAGCGGTCGCGCGCATGAGCTCATCGCCGGCTACCTGCTGCCTGTCGGCATGACCGAGCGGGAGTGGACGCCGGACATCGCGCGCGAGGTCGCCCGGCACGTTGCTTTGTGCGACACCGAGGCCGACAGGGAGCAGGTCATGACGCTGGCGCTTGAGGTGTCGATCGGTTTTTTCAGGCGCGCGCTTCGCTCACTGAACTCTTTCCCGAGCTTTTTACCCGGGGAGCGAAGCGCGATCGAGAGGCCATCGACCGCGGCGCACTAAGCCTGGGCGAGTGGTCGGACATCGTCCGACGGGTGGCGGCATTCGACTTTGATCGAGCCCGGGCCGTGGCGGCGTGGCCGCTCGCCGAGGTGTTGATTGCCTACGTCGACTTACTGCAAACCGACGCGCTGCATGGCTATCGCCACGAAATGACTGTTTGGGCGGCTACCGCGCCCCACGTCAAACGGTCTCCGAAAGCCCCCCAACTGCCCGGAATTTTGAGAGAGCAGCATGGCCGTTAAACCCCAAGTGCGCGTGCGCCTCACCCCTGAGGGGGTGACTGAAGTCGTCAATGCCCTGCGCAAGGTCCAGTCGGAGTCGGACAAGACAGGCCGCAGTGCCGCCAAGGGTTTTGATGGGCTGTCGAAGTCCGTCAGCGGGCTGGTATCCAAGTTGGGGCTCTTGGCTGGCGGGATCGCGGCTGGGGGCATCTTCGCGAAGTTCGTCTCGGAAACCCGACAGGCTGAGCAGGAGCAGGCACAGCTGGCGGCGGTGCTGCAGTCGACGGGCGAGGCCGCCGGCTACAACCGCGACCAGCTCAACGAGATGGCGGCATCGATGTCTGCCGCCAGCGGTATGGCCGCGGGAGACATCACCCAGGCGCAGACGAACCTGCTGGCGTTCACCGGCATCGTCGGTGAGGAGTTTCCCCGCGCACTGCAGTCGGCTATCGACATGGCAGCGCGCACGGGCATGTCCATAACGTCGGCAGCCGAGACGATCGGCCGCGCTCTCGATGTGCCCAGCCAGGGCTTGACCGCCCTCAGCCGGCAGGGTTTCCGGTTCACCGACGCCCAGAAGGCCATGGCGGAGGCGCTGGAGGCATCCGGCCGCACGGCGGAGGCGCAGGGGATCATCCTGCAGGCGCTAGAGGAGTCCTACGGCGGCGCCGCAGCGGCGGCGCGGGGCACTTTCGGTGGCTCGATCGATGCCCTGAAAAACACGTTGAACGACCTGGTTAGCGGCGGCGAGGGGAGCCTCGATGGCGCACGGGACGCGGTCAATGAGCTGAACGAGCGGCTGTCTGACCCTGCCGTCAAGGCCAGCATCGACAGCTTGACCGCCGCTATCATCCGGCTGGGTGGCGCCTTCGGCGGCGCCCTCACCGAGGCTGTGCAGTTCACGCAATGGGTGGGCGAGGAGCTGGCTGCCCGCATCCATGGCATCGGCGATCAGGACGTGGTCCGCCTGGAGCAGCGCCTGGACCGGCTGACAAAGGCCCGGGGCCAGCACCTGTTGCAGCGCGACCTGACCCTGGGCGTGGTCACCGATGCCGGGATCGACACGGAGATCGCGGAGATCCGGGGTAAGCTCGAGCGGGCCTATAGCGCCATCGAACAGGATATTGCACGCCGCCAGCGGGGTGGGGGAGGCGGCCCGCCCGCCGCCGCGGCACCGCCGGCCCCCACCATCCCTATCGAGTTCGAAACCCCGGAGCAGCGACGCGCGCGGGAGCAGGGCGAGCGTGAGGCGAAGCGTGCGGCCGATCAGGCACGCCGTGAGGCGGAGCGGGCTGCCAAGGAGCAGGCGCGCCGTGAACAGGCCGCGGCGCAGACCGCGTTCGACCTCGAACAGCGCCTGCTGGAATTGCGCGGTCAGGGGCGGGAAGCGCAGATCCGCGCACTGGATCAGGAGCTCGCGAAATACCGCGAAACCTTCGAGGCCGCCGGCCAGCTCTCCGAAGAAGCGCAGCGCAAGCTCGACGAGCTGCGCGCGGCGCAGGTGCAGCGCATTGATTTCGACGCCCAGGTGGAGGAGGCCCGCCGCGCCCTGGACGAGCTGGCGGCGACCCGGGCGCGCATTGAGCAGGATGTGCAGCTGGGCGTTACGACCCAGATGGCGGGACAGGAGCGGATCCTCGCGCTGGAGCAGGAGCGGCTCCCCATCCTGCAGGCGCTGGCAGCGGAGGCCATGAAGATCGCCGCGGCCACCGGCGACCCGACCATCGTTGCCCAAGCCGAGGCGATCAACCGACAGATCGGGGAGGTGGCGGTATCGGTGAAACGCGCCAGTGATCGCTTTGTTGAGTTTCGAGACAGCGCGAAATCAGCAGTCACGTCCGACCTCAGCAACTGGTTGACGGATGGCATCAAGGGCGCCGATAGCCTGGGTGATGCGTTCAAGAATTTGGCGAACTCGATCGCGCAGAGCCTGCAGCGGATTGCTGCTGATATCGCCGCCCGCAAAATTGCCGATGCTCTGCTCGGCTCATCCATGCCGGCTACGGGTGGTGGGGGTGGTGGGGGTGGCGGCTCCGGTTGGTTCAGTACGGCTATGGCATGGGCGGCGACGCTCTTCATGCGTGACGGCGGCATGGTCCGGGCTGCCGATGGCGGCCATATCAACGGCCCTGGCACGGGCACCAGCGACAGCATTCCTGCGATGCTCAGCGACGGCGAGTTCGTGGTCCGTGCGAAGGCAGTTAAGCAGCCCGGTGTGCTGCAGATGCTGGAGGCGATCAACAGCATGCAGCTGCGCCCCGTGCCCCGATTCGCCACCGGTGGCCTGGTGTCGGCGGATGACTTCTCGGGCCCTGCAGCGGGGCCTGCAGCGGCTCTGGGAACCAACATCACTGTCAATGTCACCGGCGTACAAGATGAGCGCCAAGGCCGGCTGGCTGGTGCGGCCATCGCCCGGCAGATCCGCCGATCCACGAACAATTCCCGGTACGACTGATGCGATTTATCGACGAGCTTTTCCCGGTCGAGGTGGACCGCCGTGGCGGTTTCGGTGCCGGGGTGCGATTCGCTAACGATGTCACGACGGATGCGAGTGGCAACATGTACGTGAGCACCCGCCACCCCTATCCGGTTTTCCGTTGCGATCTGTCGTTCAGCGCCCGCCAGGCGCCCTTCGTGATCCAGGAGATATGGGATCTGCTGCATCGGGCCGGCGGTGGCGCGGCAGCATTCCGGGTGCGCAGCGCGCTGGAGTACTCGACCAACAACTATCGGGACACTCCGACGGCCGCCGACCAGGACTGCATCGCCATTGACGATGGCGCCGGCACCTATCAGATCGTTCGCTGGTACGGCTCGCCTGGGACATCCACATTCCGCCGCCGCATCCGCAAGCCGCGGGCGGGTTCCATCGTGGTCGGCATCCGCGCCGCCAACGGCATCACCTACCCGATCAGCGCCTTCACCGCTGACTACACCCGGGGCATCATCACGCTGAGCGCCAACAAGCAGCGCAGCATTACGGGCATAACCCAAGCCGCCCAAGCGGTCATTACGGTGGGCGCTGCCCATGGAATCGTGACGGGTGATTCGGTGGTGATTCGCAATGTAGCGGGCATGACCGAGATCAACGGCCGCCGTGCCGCTGTGCTCTCCACCACGAGCACCACCATCACGGTGGGCATCGACTCGACCGGGTTCACCGCCTACGACAGCGGCGGCGAGGTCAACACCCGCCCGCAGGTTGGCGAGGCCATCACCGCCGGCTGCTATTTCGATCTGCCGATGACGCTGGATGGCACCCTGCCAGACCTGGACTGGACCAACTGGGAGGAGATTTCGGCGAGCTTGACGCTGGTCGAAGTGCTCAACCCCGACCCTCAGTAACCACCACCAATCCTCGAGGCCCGCCACGCGCGGGCTTTTTTTGCGTGGAATTTCATGAAATCCGTTGTCGCCGACTACCGTACCCGCATCTACGCCGTGCGCATTGAGGCTGTGGGCGGCCAGATAGCCCGCTTTGTCCAGTATCCGCATGATCTGCCCATGACCAGCGGAGGAGGGCAGGCGAACTACAACGCTGGCTCCGGGTATGAGTTCAGCGGCGTCAGCACTACGGCTGGCGCCACACCTTCGGTTGTGGATCTGCGCGGCGTCATCCTCGACGCCGTGGGTTACCTTTCGCTCGACGAAGTGGCCAGCCGGGTGTGGGATAACGCCCGGGCATATCTGTTCGCCACCACCTCGGCCACCCCCATCGAGGACGAAGAGCCGTTGGGCCTGTTTCTGATGGGCAAGGCGCAGCTCCGCGACGACAAATACGTTTTTGAGCTGATGTCGCTGATCGACGCGGCGAACCAGAACACCGGGTTTACCTACGGCCCGCTCTGCCGCTGGACGCTGTTCGATGAGACGCTCGACGGCGACGTGATCCCGTGGCAGCGCAGCCGCTGCACCGGCCCGCGCAGCAATCCTGACGGCCCCTCCCTGGCCGCTCACAAGGTGACCGGCACCATCACCCACGTCACCAGCCGCAACCTGTTCCGCGACGATCAGCGCGTCGAGGCCGACGACTGGTTCGGTGCTGGCTCTATCCGGTTCACGACCGGCGCCAATGCCGGCCTGCTGAGCGAGGAGGTCAAAACCTACGCAGCCAACGGCACGATTGAGACCTATCAGGCATTCCACTACCCGGTGCAGGTAGGCGACGAGTACGAGATGGTCCCGGGTTGCCGGAAACGGCGTGTGGAAGACTGCATCGCCAAGTTCAGCAACGCCATCAATCACGGCGGTTTTGACCGGGTGCCTACGCAGAGCGTTTACACCAAGTTCGGGACGGGGGGTGCATGATCGATCCGCAACGGATTATCTCGGCTGCCCGGGAGACAATGGGGACGCCATTTCACCATCAGGGGCGTGTGGTTGGCGTGGGCATGGACTGCGCAGGCGTTCTTGTTCATGTGCTGAAATCGCTCGGGCTTCCGATCATCGATGAGCGCGGATACCCCCGATTTCCCTACCGCGGATTGATCAAGTCCATTCTCGATTCGCAGCCCTCGCTGTTGCCCATCGATAAGCGGGAAATGGTCACAGGCGATGTGCTCTTGATGCGCATAACTCGCGAGCCCCAGCACGTCGCGATTTATACCGGCGCAACCATCGTGCACGCGTACAGCACGGCTGGCGGAGTGGTTGAGCACTCCCTATCTCCCGAGTGGAGAGGGCGCATCATGGGCGTTTACCGGATTGTGGAGCCCGCTGCATGAGCGATAAGTCGGCAGGTCAGTGGGTCGGCTCCATTATCGGGGCCGTGATCGGATTTATTACTGGCGGCCCGATGGGGGCCATTTACGGCGCCTCGCTTGGGGCCGGCATCGGCGGCATGATCGACCCGCCGAAAGGCCCAACGATCCACGGTCCGCGCCTCAATGATCTCACGGTTCAGGGATCAACATTCGGCGCGCCGCTGGCTCGTGTTTATGGCACGGTGGCGCTGCATGGCAACGTGATCTGGCTCGAAAACAACAAGATCAAGGAAGTTGTCAGAAAGAAAAAACAGGGTGGGAAAAACGGCGGCGGTGGATCAACCGTAAAAACCTACCACTACTACGGCACTTTCGCTGTTGGTCTGACTGACTGCCCGCCCAATGGAATCAAAGCCGTCCGCCGCATCTGGGTCGGGTCGGAGCTGCTCTATAACGGCGGCAGCGATGACCTCGAGACGATACTCGCCAGCAACCGAGCGTGGCCCGCCTCGTTTTCGATGCCGCTATGGGGGAATGTATTCAGAAGACTTTATGAGAACCTCGGGATATACCACTACAATTTTGGCATTTACCCCGGCACGGATGATCAGCTGCCAGAGCCTCGCATCGAGGCGGATCTTGGCGTCGGAAACGCCCCCGCCTTCCGCGGCACCGCTTACATCATGTTTTACGACCTGCCGCTGGAGAAGTGGGGCAACTCGCTGATGGGTGCGCAGGTCAAGGTTGAGCTTGTCACCGCGGCGCACAGCGAAATTCAGCTGATAAAGACTATCGAAGTCCCCGTGTATCCATTTGGACACAACACGACAACTGGCGTTATAAGCGCCTTCGATCGTGATCATAAATTCTGGGCGATCTCGCGCCGCATCTACGACGGCACTGCCGGGGCGCTGACCGAGCTGTCGGTTTCCGGGAGGGCGCGAGAGCATCAGGTTAAGTTCCCTGGTTCTTTCCCGAGCGGCAGAACGGTTTATGTGCTTGGTGGTGAGTCTGACAAGTCGGAGTATTGGTTGTCACATGACAGCGCGCCCCTCGGCACGAGATGGATATCCAACGGCTCTGGAAATATGTCTATCGGCACGCAACTGGCGGCTGATTATGTATGGGACAAGCGCGACACCGGTACGTATGTGCACCTTAGCAGCCGGGAGGGCGGCAGCAATCCCGTACTTCGAAAGATAAATATCGACCTACTGCTATGGGTTAATGAAGGGGAGATACCGGTTAACCCGGTCGGCACATCGTCCGGCGTGGCGGTGGGGGAGGGGATGGTTCTCCTGCTCGACAAGATGTCGAGCACCGTGTTGCGCATCAGGGTCTACGATGCCGATCTGGATTTCCAGCGTGAGTTCGAGATAACCGACTTCCCGGCGGGGGTTGGCATTGCGTCAAAAATGACGATCGTTGCCGGCAACCTATTTGTCGTCACTGGCATAAACGCCGACAACATTGTCATTCGGCAAATTTCCATTGATGATGAAGTTCAAATAAACACATACACGGTTGATCTGCCGGGAGTCGCGCCCAACACCAACGCTGGAACACGGGCATTCACATTCCGCGATGGCGTTTTTGTTTACAGCGATCAGTATGCGAGTCCTGACCTGATTAGGGTCTACTATTTCCAGCTCGGCTCCATGAATATCGATGGGGTCTATCTATCCGATGTCGTGGGCAGCGAACTGGGTCGCACTCAGCTGATCACGCCTGGCGATGTGAATGTGTCAGATTTGTCTGCCGACTTGGTGCGCGGGTATCGCATTGCGGGCGTGCAGCAGGTCCGCGCATGTCTCGCGCCGCTGCAGGCAGCGTGGCCGTTCGATGTGATCATGTCTGGCTATCAACTCAAGGCAGTGAGGCGCGGTAAATCATCGGTCGCCACCATCCCGGTTGAGCTGCTGGATGCTCGCGCCTACGATGAGGCTCCCGGTGTGCAGCTGGATGTATCGCGGGAGATGGACTCACAGCTGCCGCGTCAGGTCATGCTGCGGCACCTCGACAGTGAGCGCGAGCACGACATAAACGAGCAGCGTAGCAGCGAGCGCCAAAGCACACAGGCTGTCGATGTGCGAGAGATCGAGCTGCCGCTGGTGCTGACGCCGGACGAGGCGGCGGGCGTGGCGGATGTGCTGTTCAACGTAGCTTGGCTGGAGCGCGAGTCTGTTTCATTCCGCCTGCCACCGCTCTATCTCGGCCTGGAACCGGCCGACGTGATCACCATCGATGCGCCCTACGGGCAGTTCGAACTGCGACTGATGGAGATCAACTACCTGCCGGACGGCCGCCTTGAATGCAGCGCCCGGCCAAACGCTGCAGCGAACTACACCAGCGTGGCGGTGGGGGGCGTGGGCCCGGTCCCAGATGGCAACATCGCGCTCCCTGGCGATACAGAAACCGTGCTGCTCGACATCCCGCTGATCCGCAACGACGACGATGAGCCGGGTTTCGGTGCTGCCATGGCCAGCGATACCGGCAGCTGGCCTGGCGGCGTGCTGTTCCGCTCCACTGACAACGAGCAGACCTGGACGGACGTGCAGGCGTGGTCCGCGCCGGTGACGATGGGTTACGGCCGCGACCCGCTGCCCGCCCACGATGGGCGCGTGATCGACCGCATCAGCCAGCTGCGCGTGGATCTGCTCACCGGGGAGCTGGAGGGGATCACCGAGGCGCAGATGATGACCGGCATCCACTGGGCTGCCTACGGCGCTGATGGGCGATGGGAGCTGATGCGGTTTGCAGATGCCGCGCTGCAGAGTGACGGCAGTTACATCCTGACCACACTGCTCAGGGGGCTGCGCGGGAGTGAGTGGGCGACCGGACTGCACCAGTTCGGTGACGCGTTCGTTTTTCTCGATGACCCCGATGTGATGTTCGTTGGCGCCGACCTACCAACCCTCGGTGTCGTGCGGCAGTGGCGAGGCGCATCGGCCGGGCAGACCATCGACGATGCTGAAAGCATCGATTTCGCGTATCGCGGCGTGAACCTGCTGCCGCTGTCGCCCGTGCACGGCACAGCGCAGCAGAGCGGCGCCGACTGGGTGCTGGCCTGGGATGCGCGCACCCGACTGCAGGGCAGCCTCTGGAAAACCGGCGTGGCGCTGCCGGTGGGCGAGGCCGACAAGCGCTATGAGATCGAAATCCTAGACGGCGCCACCGTCAAGCGCATCCTCACCGCCACCACAGAAACGGCGATATACACCGAGGCCCAGCAGATCGAGGACTTCGGCTCTCCACAGTCATCCATCACCGCCCGCGCCTACCAGTTGAGCCAATCGGTGGGGCGCGGCTATCCGCATGAGATCACCGCATGACCACTCCGATACTCGGCATCCCTGAGCTGGCGGACGGCCAGATCGACCAGTTCGCCACCGCCAACGAGGCTTTCCGGGCGCTGGAGGCCGCCGGCAACGATTTCCGGGCGGCGGACCTGTCCAGCGGCAATGTGACCCTGACTGCGGCGCAGTTCGCCGGCGATGTGCTGATACGCTGCAGCGGCAACACCGTGGCGCGCACGCTCACGGTGCCGGCCGCAAAACGGCTGTTCGCGGTCCACAACGGCGGCTCTTGGCCCCTCACTGTGGCCCGGGGCAGCACCTCAATCTCGGTCCCGGCGGGCGAGGCCCGGCTGCTCTACGCTGATGGCACTGCCAGCGGCCTGATGTCGGTCGCGGGGGGCGGAGGCGGCGACGCGCTGGGCATCGTCACCGAGTCGACGACATCGCGCACGCTGTCGCTCAACGATGCCGGCAAATACCTCCGCTGCACCAGCAGCAGCGCCACCACGGTGGAGGTGCCGCCGAACTCGGCGGTGGCGTTTGCTATCGGGACTCAGATCCACATCCGGGATGCCGGGCTGGGGGGCGTGACTATTGCTCAGGGCTCTGGTGTGACCGTCAATCCGCCGGCTGGCGGAACCCTGGTGCTGGCGGGCGAGGGAGCTACCGCGACACTCGTCAAAATCGCCACAAACAGCTGGGATCTGATGGGCCAGGTGGTGGCGCTATGATCCCGGGCATCGTGGCGGGGGGCGGCGGCGGAGGCGTCAGCTATCAGTTTGAGGTGTTTCTTGCGTCCGGCACATTCGAAGTGCCGGCGGGCGTGACCTCGGTTGATGCGCTGCTCGTCGCCGGCGGCGGGGGCGGTGCGGCGGGGTCAGCCTCAGCATTTCAGCCGAATGGAGGCGGCGGCGCCGGCGGGGTGGTGTTGATGCGCGACATCCCGGTCACGCCCCTGGATACTATGCCGGTTGTTGTCGGTGCAGGCGGCCCTGGAGGGGACGACGGAGTGAGCGGCCCAGGAACATCAGGGGATGACTCAGAGTTTGCTGGGCTGGTCGCGATTGGGGGAGGTGGTGGCTCATCGCCCGGCCGGTCGGGCGGGTCCGGCGGCGGCGGCAGCACAACAAACCCTGGCGGCGCCGGAACGCCGGGGCAGGGACATGACGGTGGGCAGGGCACAACAAACGTCGCCCCCTACTCAACCGGTGGTGGTGGTGGGGCGGCCGCCCCTGGCGGAAACGGCACGGCGGCCGTTGGTTCCGCCCCAGGGGGCGCCGGGATCACCCTGGCGAGCGTGGGCTTCGGCGGAGCGGTTGCAGAGGGCGCGCCGGCAGCCGTCGGTGGGGGCGGTGGTGGTGGCAACCGTGCCAACGGCTCCCGGGCCGCAAACCCGGGCGGGGCGGGTGGCGGCGGGGCGAGCGGGGCTATTGTGGGGGCGGTCGCCGGAGATGGGCAGGATGGCCAGCCCAACACCGGTGGCGGCGGGGGCGGCCCTGCAAACCGCGGCACCTCGCCGGCGTCGCAGGGCGGCGATGGAGGCTCCGGCATCGTTATTGTGAGGTGGGTAGCGCCGTAAGGCGCGCATTCAGAATATAAAGCCCCGCCAGAACCAGCAATCAAGCCCTTATGGCGTGCTTCGTGTTCTGAAAACCTGATACATGAGATTGATTTAACAGGCATTACGGCAGGATTGTGATTCCTGTGGTCGCGGGTTCGATCCCCGTCGGCCACCCCATTACTTTCAAGCACTTACGGCGGCATCGATCCGCCGCTTAGGTGCTTTCAGAAGCACTTCAGAATACCCCTTCAGAATACTGGGGCTCATTTTTCCTTTTTTG
>JALNZZ010000019.1 GCA_023229065.1 Porticoccaceae bacterium | reverse complement strand
AGCAGGGCTTGCGCCTCGCCCTTGCCAAGTTCGGCCCGCATATCCGCTTGCGTGGCGGTTCCGAGGAATACAACAACATGATGGCCGACGTGGCGGCCGATGCCGGCCTATACGTCGAGTTCAGCGATAAGGCTTTGCAAGACCGCTACAGCCAGCGCCGCGAAGCCGCCCAAGCGGGCCGCGACTACTTCACCAAGAGCAAGGCCGCGCAGAGTGGCGGCCAGCAGCCCGAGCGTGACCAGCCAGAGCAGGCCAAGCAGCGCGAACGCGAACAGCAGGCACAGAAGCCAGACCACGGCCGAGGGCGCTAAACGCCCCGCCCTGCCGGGTGTTGTTGAAAATGAGCGAATGAGTAAAAGAGTTCTTACTTAACGTGCGAATCTTTGCTATACTCAAATGAGTAAATGCGCGTTAATTTCATTCACTCAGGAGGCCCCATGCAGGTTATCGCCGTGTTGAACCAGAAAGGCGGGTCAGGAAAAACGACCATCGCCACCCACCTAGCCCGCGCCCTGCAACTGGACGGGGCCAGCGTGTTGCTTGTCGATTCAGACCCACAAGGGAGCGCCCGCGATTGGGCCGCCGTGCAAGACGACAACCCCGTTACCGTTGTCGGCATCGACCGCCCCACCATCGACCGCGACCTAAAGGCCATCGGTCATAAAGATTTTGTGGTGATCGACGGCGCACCGCAGGCGGCAGACCTTGCCGTTTCCGCGATCAAGGCCGCCTCGTTCATCCTGATACCCGTGCAGCCCAGCCCTTACGACATTTGGGCGACGGCCGATCTTGTCGAGCTGGTGAAACAGCGAATCGAAGTCACGGACGGGAAGCTACAGGCGGCGTTCGTTGTATCGCGTGCGATCAAGGGCACCCGCATAGGCGCGGAAATCACCGAGGCTTTGGCCGGCTATGGCCTGCCCGTTCTGGAATCCCGCATCACGCAGCGCGTGAGCTATCCCGGCACGGCCGCCGCAGGGACAACCATTCTTGACGCCGAGCCAGACGGCGACGGCTCCGGCGAAATCCGCGCCCTGATGAACGAAATTAAGCAAAAACTCGTTTGAGTAAATGAGGGAATAAACAAATGAACACGACCACCAAGGGCGCATTGAGCGCCGGCCGCCCGAGCGCCAAGAACAGCAAGGCCGCCACTCTTGCCAGCCTTGCCGACAAGACCGCCACCGTTCGCGTGAACTTCGACCTAGACCGTGACCAGCACATCAAATTGAAGCTGTACGCCACGAAGCAGGGCAAGAGCATCAAAGAAGTTTTGAGCGACTATGTTGCACAGCTTCCCGAGTAAAGGAGCGGTTACTTAAATGAGTGAATACATAAATGAGCAGCCGAGCAATTCCGCTACTGACCTGAACCTGATCCGCGAGCAGTGCGGCACGCTTGAGCTTGCCTTGCAGAATGAAACCGACCCGGCCCGCCTGTCTGACTTGCGCCGCGAGTTGGCCGAGTGCCGACAGCGTGCGTTTGAAGTCGAGCAGCGCGACCAGCCAGCGGCCGAGCGTGAAGCGGGCGGCCCGGCTGGCGACCCGTTGCCACCGGCCGCCGTTCGTGGCGACAGCGAGCAGCACGCCGCCCCGTTCGTCACCATCGAGGCCGCAGACCCGCGCCCCGACTATGCCGGCCTGTATGCCGCCGAGCGCATCGAGAACGCCGAGCTACGGCAGGAGCTGGCCGCAGAAGGGCAGGGCGGGCCATCGAGCGGCGGCGGCATGGAGCGCGAGCGCATCGACCCGGAAATTTCCCGCCTTGCCGAGCTGGCCGAAGCCCACCGAACCGGCGTGCAAATGTTCGGCGGCATCTATGGAGGCGGCCCGGACGTGCCGCAGGCCGGCGACCACAGCCCGGCGCTGGTGGAGCTGGCCGAGCAGCACGAAGCCCGCTTGCTGGCCCGTGACGAGGCGTTTTCCGGTGAAATAGTGGCGCAGATCGAGCGCGAGAACGAAAGCCCGGCCTACGTCATTGAGGCCGACGGCGACCGCGTGATGGTTCCCCAGGTAGAGGGTGCGGATATGGAAGTGGGCGACGATGTGGAAGTCACCCGCGACCAGCAGGGTAACTATGAAGCAGAGGCAGGCCATGAGTATGGACGCTAAAGTGATGCGGACCGGAAGAAACGAAAAAATGTGTCAGCAGGTCAATGGTACTTTAGAGAAAAATGGGCAGGAAACATGAATACCATTGCAAAAAATGAAATTATTAAAGATGACGTGCTTGCACGAGGCTCAGAAATAGAAGGGGCGCAAGCTATAAATATGACTCGCCCATTGTTGAAATGGGCAGGAGGGAAGACACAGCTTTTAGGAGAAATAATCCCTAAGATTCCGAAAAAATATGGCCGTTTTATCGAGCCTTTTTTCGGTGGCGGTGCGGTGTTCTTTGCAGTGCATCCAACGGGTGGGATTATTGCTGACAGCAACCCAGAGTTGGTTAATCTTTATCGTTCTGTTGCCGATGATGTTGAGGGCGTAATGGCCCAGCTTCGCCGCTATGAGAATACCGAAGAAGTGTTTTATGCCGTTCGTGCGTTGGACGTTACCAAGTTATCCAACGTAGAGGCAGCAGCACGCACTATATTCTTGAATAGAACGTGTTTTAACGGCCTGTACCGGGTCAATAAATCGGGTCAATTCAATGTGCCGTTTGGACGGTACAAGAACCCAAAAATCATAGATGAAGACGCACTAAAAGCGGCTTCCGCGCTACTCAGCAACACCACAATCATTTGCGGTGACTACAAGACAGTTTTGCAAGAAAACGCGCAGACGGGAGACTTCATTTTTCTTGACCCGCCTTATCTGCCTGTTTCTGAGTATGCCGACTTCAAACGCTACACCAAAGAGCAGTTTTACGAAGAGGATCATGTCGAGCTGGCCGCAGAGGTTAAACGCCTGCATGAGTTGGGCTGCCATGTGATTTTGACAAACTCAAATCATCCTTTGGTGCATGAGCAGTACCGGAAATTTGCCGTCGAAGTGGTGCAAACAAAGCGGTATATCTCATGCAACGGCAAAGGCCGAACGGGCGAGGATGTGATTGTCACCGTCCCACCCAAGCAGCGTTTTAATCTGCGATTGGTTCCCGCGCCGCTACCCCAGCAGGCCATGCAATACCCTTCGACCCGTTACATGGGGTCAAAAAACAAGCTGCTAACTGAAATCTGGGCGGTTGCTTCTCAATTTGAATTTAACACTGCCCTAGACCTGTTTTCGGGTTCTGGCGTGGTGGGCTATATGTTTAAGTCTCACGGTAAGGCCGTGGTGAGCAATGACTATATGGCGATGTCGGCGACGTTTGCCAAGGCGATGATTGAGAACAACGAAATCACCTTGCCGCAGGCCGAGGCGTTAGCGTTGCTTGAGCCGAAAAATACGATTGATCGTTTTGTTGAAACCAAGTTCCAAGGGCTGTATTTCAGCGATGACGATAACCGCTTGATCGACATAGTGCGAGCCAATATCAAGGCCGTGAAAAACCCGTATAAGCGGGCCATTGCCATGTCGGCATTGATTCGAGCCTGCCTGAAAAAGCGCCCTCGCGGTATTTTTACCTATGTCGGTCATCGGTATGACGACGGACGCAAAGACCTGTTGATGACGTTTCGCGCCCAATTCCTTGAGGCCGTCGATATGGTGAATGCCGCCGTGTTCAACAACGGCAAACAAAACAAGGCACGCAACGGCGATGCAATGACATTGCAGAACCGTGAACCGGGCTTGGTTTATATCGACCCGCCCTATTATTCCCCGCTGTCTGATAACGAGTATGTGCGCCGCTATCATTTTGTTGAAGGCTTGGCCCGTGACTGGCAAGGCGTGGAAATTCAGGAACACACTCTCACCAAGAAATTCAAGTCATATCCGACGCCGTTTTCTTCACGCAAGGGTGCGGCGGAAGCCTTCGACATGCTGTTTAAGCGTTTCCGTGAAAGCGTGCTTGTGGTGTCCTACTCGTCCAACAGTCAGCCGACCTTAGATGAAATGGTCGCCATCATGGCGAAGCACAAGAGCCATGTCGAAGTTGTGCCCGTTGATTACAAGTATTCCATCGGCAACCAAGGGAGCAAGGTGGGCGATAACAAAAACGACGTGCAGGAATATATTTTTGTCGGATATTGAGGGGGAGTGTGAATGCTAAATGCCAACGATAAAGAGAATTTGGTCAAGTCCAGTCAGACCGCGAATCTTTTAGTGCAAGACTTGCGTGACCTGGTGAAGGCTGCCAATCCATTATTGGCCGAAATTGCCATTGAAATTTTGCAGCAGGCCGTCCAGATCGAGCAGCGATTGAACCGGATTGATTCAATTACCAACCCGGAAGAAAAGACAGAATGAGGCCGTGGCATTTAGGAAATACGACCGTCCGCAGCCCTTTCCGGTTGCGTGATGGTCTGGTGGCTCTGTCCACTTCATCACTGCAAGGCAATTTGCGGGGGGAGGAACAGGAGCGCGCTTTCCGGCGTTTGCTGGGCGAGCATGGCATTGTTGAGCTTGGCGACGATGACACCTACAGCGTGGGGCGTAAATGGCGCTCTGCGCTGAATAAGCTGGGCTTCCTTTACCCAGAAGTGCCGCCCGCCTCTGGTATCCCGCAAAGCGAAATCGGCCCTATCGACATGATTACGCCGAACGGCTGGCGGCTGATTCGTGCCGATACTGTGCCCGCGATGCAGGAGTGTTTTTTGCGGGCGCTGGCCGCGCATTACATCCCTTCCGCATTGGAACGGAAGTTCGATTTTGCGGTGTTCTCACCGCTACGGCATACGCTGGCCATCATGCTTGAGCTGGAGAAGCAAACCGGGGAAAGTCGTCTCAACTTTGTTGAAATGGCGATTGTTGTGCAGCTCACCAGCAGCGACGAATCACTGGCCGACATCGTTGCTCAGGTGCTGGCGTTGCGTGCGCGGCGGCTTGCATCCCCCAACAAACGCAAGTTCGACCGACAGGAGCGCGAAGCCGCCGCCGTGCTGCACGGATACGCGGCAGGCACGTTCAATGACTATGCCGATACCAATCTGCGCTATCTCAAAGCGACAGGGCTGGTGCAAAGCAAAGGGCGCGGCCTTTCGCTGGTGCCGGAGAAGCACGTTTTCGTTGAGAAGCTGATTCAGGATACCGGGATTCCCGACTCTGACCGCTCTTACTTCATCACCTTGTGCAACGGTGCAAAGCTACCGACTGACAACAAGGATTCAGCACTGGCCGTGCTGGATGACCTGTTGCAGCAGCTTGAAAAGCGCGGCATCCCATTTGACGCGACAGGCAAGCCAACGGAAACCCCGGCAGATATAGCGATCATTCGCCACCAGATCGAGGGGGTTTTGTCGGAGCGGAACGAAGAAGAATATGCAACCCGGCAAGCGGTGGAGTGGGAAGAAATCGCCGCTTACATGGAACTCATCATTACCAGAAAAGGTAAAAAGACCCTCTCAAATGGCGAGGACATCGAAGTGCCACAGGCCGAAGCGCCCGCCTATTTCGAGTGGGTTCTATGGCGTGCCTTCCTTGCCATCAACAGCTTGGCAAACAAGCCGTATGAGGCAAGGCGCTTTAAGATTGACCAAGACTTTTTGCCCGTTGGAACAGCGCCGGGGAATGGCCCTGACTTGATCTTTGAGTTTCACGATTTTGTGATCGTGGTTGAGGTCACATTGACGGACAACTCACGGCAGGAAGCCGCCGAAGGTGAACCAGTGCGCCGCCATGTGGCGGATCTGGTTTCTCACTATGGGGCGCAATCTGGCAAGCCTGTGTATGGGCTATTCATTGCAAATCGCATCGACTCCAACACCGCAGAAACATTCCGAATCGGCGTTTGGTTCACTCGCACGGATGACAAGATGCGCTTGGACATCATCCCGGTGACGCTCGTACAGTTCAAAGCCTTTTTTGAAGCCCTGTTCACGTCTGGCCGCGTTGAAGTCGGTTTGATTCGTGAGCTGCTCGACCTGTGCGGCGGCTTGCGGCCAGCACATGAAGCGCCAGCATGGAAGCGTGAGATTCAGCAGACTTTCAATCACCGGATCGCTGCCATTACAGGAATGAGGAATTGAGTAAATGAGCGAAAGAGTTAAAAACAGCGAACCGATCACCGACGCCGAGCGCCGCAAGCGTCAGGAGGCGGCCAACTTCGCCCGTGCCAATGTTGGCCTTGAAGGGTTCAAGCCTTCCGAGGAAGCGGAGCAGCGGGCCGCCCGGTTTGTTGCCGGTGAAATCGACCTTGCCGAACTGGTGAAGCCGGCACGCTGAAACTGTCTTGCGGCTGGCGACAGCTTCACGACCTGGCCAACTCCGCATTGTCACCAAAGCCCGCCGCGTGCGGGCTTTTGCTTTGTGCGTCCCGCGTGTGTTTGTAGAACGTGCTGCGCCCGATGCCGAGCGCCTTACAGACTTCGGCAGGGCCGCGCCCACTGGCGGCCAGCGCCTGAATAGCAGCAACCTTTTCAGCAGGCAGTCCCGGCCGTCCACCTTTGCGGCCACGCGCCCGCGCAGCCGCAAGCCCGGCCATCGTTCTTTCAACGATCAAGCGCCGCTCAAACTCAGCCAGAGCCGCGAACACATGGAACACCAGACGCCCGGCCGCCGTGCTGGTTTCTATGCGTTCCGTCGTGCTTTCAAAGCCGACGCCGGCCGCTTCCAGTTCGCCCACGATCTTGACCAGCTCAGGCAGTGACCGGCCGAGCCGGTCAAGCCGCCACACCACCAATGAATCACCCTTGCGGGCGAAGGCGAGGGCGTCAGCCAGTCCCGGACGTTCGGCCTTGGCACCGCTGGCCGTGTCGGTGAAGACCTTTTCACAACCGGCCGCCGTCAAGGCGTCCCGTTGAAGATCCATTTTTTGATCGTCGGTCGATACCCGCGCATATCCGATTTTCATTGTGTTGTCCGCCAAGTCGTCAGGACGCCTATTTTATAGACTTTGATTTATAGACGCCATTGGAGACACGCAACCCCCCGGAAACCGCCGCCGTTCCGGGCTGTCTCGCAAATTCCACAAAATGACCGTTTACCGACTCAAAAACAATTGCACGTTTTGTAGAACTCATGCACAATGAACCATGTTTTTAGCGACAGACCACAAGGAGCCAACCATGCAAAGCATGACCATAGAGCAGCTACGCGCCGCAAGTAGCGCCGGCGGCGTGTCTGGCGTGACCTTGAAAGGGCAGGGCGGGGCGTTCCTCGTTCAGATCGCCACCCGCAGCGGTTCCGATGCCGTGCTGTCCAAGGCCCGCAGCACCGAGCCGCGCCGCTTCGGCAACCCGCTGGCCGCATTGAATGTGCTGCGCGATATTGGCATCACGGTAGGCCAGTTCGACGCGAGCGAATACGACCCTGCCGACAGGGAACCCGAAGGCGGCAACCGAGGCCGGGCCGTTGCCATGCGCGAAGCGCACGAAGCCGCCGCCTATAACCAGTGGCTGGCCGGCGAGATTCAGGCATCCATTGACGACCCCCGGCCGAGCATCCCGCACGATGAAGTCATGGCCGAAATGGACGCCGACATTGCCGCCTTGCCGAAGAAAAAACGCGCATGACGGCCAAGCCTTACCGCATTGAGTGGCGGCCTATGGCACGCGAGGATTTGCGCGCCATCGTGCGCTACATCGGCAAGGACAACCCGACGCGGGCCAAGAGCTTCGGGCAGGAGCTGCGCGACAAGACCAAGCCGCTTGCACAGCATCCAGAGCTTGGCCGGCATGGCCGGCCGGGCTTGCCCGAGTGGTTGCGCGAACTGATCGTGCATCCGAACTACATCGTTTTTTATCGTGTGCTGGCCGAGGCCCGCACCGTCGAGATTTTGAGAGTGAAGCACGCGGCGCAACAAACGCCGTGATTACCAACCCCGGCGCGCTAACGCCGGTTTTTTCAGGAGTGGCGAAGATGAATACAGATCAAAACTTGGGCGCAACGCCCGCAGAAGTGGAGGCCCTTGTGTCGAGCTTTTTTGAGCAGATGGAACCGAAAGTGAAGAAGGGCAGGGCGTGGACGTTTCACCGCTTGAATGCCGCTTGTGACACCCCGGACGGGGAGCGTGTGCAGGCTGTGCTTTACCCGAACGACGGCCAAGGGTTCGCCCTGTACGCCCGTCAGGGCCAGACCTTGCACGCCGTGACCCATGACGGCCGCCCGGTGTGCTTCCGCACCATCGAGAAGGCGCTAACGACGCTGGCCGATGTGACGCACCTTAACCCTGAAATCGTGGTGGATTCGTCCAACTGGCGCGAGGAAGTCGGCCCGCACTGAAAAAAGAAAAGCCCAACACCGCGCTAACAGTGTTGGGCTGGTGCGGCCCGGAGTGGCGAAACCCATTAGGCCGCGTGACCATTACCAAAACAGGAAAACGATCATGACCAATACTACCAAAAATGGCGGGAGACAGACAGCCTTAAACCTTGATGGCGGGGCATTTGATGAAGCAGCCTACCGCGCCGAGCTGATAGCAGCCGGCCTGCCGGCCGAGGATGCCGCCGCCGTAGCGGCCAAGACGGCCAACGCCCGCCGCGATGCCTTGAATGCGAACGAGTACCGGCTAAAGCTGATCGACGCCGGCATGGGCGCAGAGCAAGCCAAGAAGGCCGCAGCAACAGCCGCCCGCTTCATGGCTACGCCAGACGCCAAGAGCGCCGAGCCTTCGCGCATCGAGGGCTTCCAGTCCGTGGGTGGCATTGTCGGCCGCAGCGTGCCGACAGCGAAGAAAGAACCGGCAGCGCCGAAGGCACAGCGCAAAGAGCCTGCAATCATCCAGCGCACCGCCAAGCCCGGCGCGATCATTACCCCGCAGCAAAACAAGCTGCTGGACGTGGGCGCGGAAATCGCCGGCACAAGGCAGGACGAGTACGGTGAATTCATGTCATTCACTCATGCCGTGCTGTGCCAGGTCGGTTTGCCGCGTGCCAAGACCGACGCCCGCGAGTTCATGCGCAAATCCGGTGATGCTTGGGTGAACGTGCAAGCCGGTTGGCTGGACGAGGGCAAAGGCCCTGTGCAGCAGCCTATCCCCTACGGTGCTATGCCGCGTCTGGCGCTGGCGTGGGTGTCGTCCTACGCCAAGCGTTTCGGAACCCGTGAAATCCCCATTGGCGACAGTGCCGCCGAGTTCCTACGCCTGATGGGCATGGAGAGCGAGGGCCGCCGCTATACGACCTTGCGCAAGCAAATGCACGCGCTTGCCGCCTGCCGCTTGCAGCTTGGTTTCAAGGGCCGCACGTTCAACGGCCAGCCCGTCGAGCAGTTCGACGCATGGCTAGCGAACGGCCACGCCGAGCAGCGCACGCTTTGGCCGGGCGTGATGATGCTTTCTGAATCCTATTTCAACTCGTTGATGGATAGCGCTGTGCCGCTGGACAATCGCGCCTTGCACGCCCTGAAAGGCTCTGCGCTGGCTTTGGATGTGTACGCATGGCTTGCCCATCGGCTGCACCGGATCGAGGGCCGCCCGGTCATCCTGCATTGGAAGTCGCTACGCGAGCAGTTCGCGCAGGAATACCAAGGCAAAGACCCGGATAAAGACTTCAAGAAACAGTTTTTGCCGGTGCTGCGCAATGTTCAGGTTGTCTATCCGCAAGCCAAGATCAAGCAGGTAACGGGCGGCCTGATGCTTATGGCCTCGCCGCCACCGATCCCGAAGAAGTCTTAGGCTCACCCCGTCAGAGCCGGGGCCGGGCTTTCGTGCTGCGCATCGAGCCTTGTTCCAAGTCTCGACCCCTTCGGGCTTTAATCCCTTTCGTCATGCCGTCCCGGCAGCGCTGCGCGTCATGCTGATGGCGACACCGCGGCGAGCTGGCCACCGTGCCGGCGTCACCAGTGCCGGACGTGAAATCGCACCCCCCCATCGCTTCCCCGCCTTTGGCGACAAATTCGCTGCACCTGGTGCAAGTCCTGTCACCAACGTGAACGCCCCCGCGAAGCATCCAAAACAGGCCCACCCTGTGGAAAAACCCTGTGGATACGGCAACTTTTCCACGTGAAATCGCACCCCCCTAGTGCGTGAAATCACACCCCCCCTAGGGCGGTTATCCACGTGAAATCGCACCCCCTTTTCGCGTGAAATCGCACCCCCCCTAAACCTGTAAGGTGCCTATAGTTTCTTTTTACCTATAAATATTGCCTGTAGTTGGAGAGCCAAAAACCGGGGATAACTCGACCGTCTGCGCAAAACGAAACGCCGCAAAGCGGTCTGCGACCGGGGCACCCCTTCGGGGTTCCCCCACCTCCGGCGGCTCCCCCTCCCCATGAATGGATGGCCTACGGCCATGCCCGTTTTGAAGCGCGGCAAGCCGCGCAGGGTGGCACCACCACCGTAGCCCTTCACCAAGCCAATGAGACACCGAGGCAGCAGGAAAACAAACAACCAAAACAAGAAGGCATTACCGGCTGGCCTGCGGCCAGATAGCGAAACGAAGCGCGGCACTTGCCGCGCGTGGTTGATCAACGATCAAGGTAAGGCATGGTCTAAGCGTCCCGACCGGCAAGCCGGCCGACATGGCCGCAAGCGGCCACCCCTGCGGGGCGCTAAGACCGGGACAAATCACGCCCGGCCGACTTGTCGGCCGCCCGCTCAGCCCGGCGCGTGTGCGCGCCATGCCGGAACCGTCAGCGCAGATCGAAAGACCGAAAACCGGTTTAGCAGGAAGAAGGTGGGCCAGCACCGCGCACTAAACGGGCTGCAGCGGCACGCAGAGGCCGCAAGGCGCGCTTTTTGGGGCCGTGGCATAGCCAAGGGGCAAGCAAGGCCCGAAAGTGGCTCTGCGGGCCTTTGGTGAAGTCTGCAGGATTTGCCGCGCTGAATCTGTCTTGAGAATTCAAAAAAGCGCCGTCCTTTCAACGGATGGCGCGAACTCGACGCGCCGCACCACTCCCCCCCGCCCCTCGCCAGCGAGGGGAGCGAGTCGCCCTCTGTCGTCAGGGATGCAGGCGGCGGGGCGCTTCGCTTCCTTGACTGCACCCCAGACTAGAGGCTTGGGCCGTTCCAGTGGCATCAAGGGTGCGGCTTCGCCCACGTCCTCACCCGTTCGGTACTCGCTGCGCTCCGTTCCGCGTGCGGCTTCCGGGCGTGCCCTTGACACCCCTTCCACTCAAAAATGGGCAGGCGCTGGCCGGGTTTGGTCGTCTTGCGCTTCCGGCCGGGCGAGAGTTCCGGGCCGAATAATAAGATTTGACCTGTAAGAATAATAATAGTATTATTATTCTTATTATTACTCGCCAAGGAAAGCCGCCATGAACCAAACATCTACCGCTATCCCCGCCGACGTGCGCGAACGCATCATTGCCGCCGCCGCCGATCTTTTCGAGCAGACCGGACGCCAGACGATGCCCACGGTTGACGCCGTGCGACGGGCCGCCCGTGTGGACATGAACGCCGCCAGTTCGGTGATGAAGGAATGGCGCAGGGCACAGACCGCGCAAGCCGCGCCGGTTGCCGTGGCCGTGCCGGAATCCGTGCAGCAGGCCAGCAGCGCGGCCGTGGCGACGATCTGGCAGCAGGCGCAAGAGCTGGCGAATGAATCCCTACGCAGCGCACAGGCAGCATGGGAAACCGAACGCGGCGAGCTGGACGCCATGCGGCAGGAACTGGCCGAGGCTTTCGAGCGTCAGGCGGGCGAGCTGGACGCGGCCGGGGCTGCACTGGCCGCCGAGAAAGCAGCAGCCGAAAAGCAAGCGCAGGAGCTGGCCACCGTTCGCCAGCAACTGGCCGAAGCCGTGAGCCGTGCCGACAAGGCAGACGCCCGCATTGCTGAAATCGAACACCGGGCCGCCGATCTTCGCGGCGAGCTGGACAGGGCGCACGCTGACGCCGACCGCTTGCGCACCGAAAACACCGAGGCACGCCAGCAGGCCGCCGCCGAGATTGAGGCCGCCCATGCCGCCACAGAGGCAGCACGGGCCGAGCTGGTGAAGGTGCAGGCAAAGGCCGAAGCCATCGAGCAGACCCACGCCGAGCAGCGCAAGCATGCCGCCACAGAGGCGCACCGGGCCGCCGAAGGATTGACCAAGGCGCAGGGCGAGCGGGACACCGCCGCCAAGGCCGCAGCAGAGGCCAGAGAGCGCGCCGCAGGGCTGGCCGGGCAGTTGCAGGCGATGCAGGAACAGAACGCCGCTTTGCTGGCCGCCATCAAGCCGCAGGGCGAACCGAAGCCCAAGAAAACCCCGCCCGCCAAGTCCTGATCTTGGCGACACCTTCACGACCTGGCCAACGCGCAGCCGTCACCAACGGTCGGCGCGTTTTGGCTGTTTCGTGCCCGCGTTCGTCGCCAGTCGTGGCCCGTGTATTGGCTGGAAGCAGTGTCAAGGGCACGCCCGGAAGCCGCACGCGGAGCGCAGCCCGCAGGGCGAGCACCGAACGGGTGAGGACGTGGGCGAAGCCGCACCCTTGATGCTGGTGGAAGCCAGAGAGCCTATCGGCAAGGGGGTAGGACAAGGGCAACGCCCGCAGCGCCTGCCCCTGCAGCCAGTCGGGCAAGAACCGACGCGGGATGCAACCCGAAGGGGGTTGCCCAAGCGAAGCGCGGAGGGTTCCCGCTGGCGACAGAATCACGCGATCGAGGAAGATCCGTTGTCACCAAAAGAAAACCCCGCCGAAGCGGGGTTCAGTGTCAGCGTTCCAGCTCTAGCGACGGCAGAGGGTAAGCGCGTCCTATGTTTTGCATGTTGTAGCCGTATTCGATGCGGCCTAGCGTTGTTGGTCTTGCGCCATCACGCTTTGCTGCATTGGCTACCTTCGCCACATCGAGAGCATGGGAAGCCGCCAAACCCGGAACGTGCGATTTAGCGGTGCGCGGGTTGTCGGCTTGCTCCCATTCTTGCAACCAGTGCGCAATGAGCCGACTGTCAGGTGTGTAGCCGGTCGCATGGGTCATGAGCCGCATTAGGGCTTCGTGTTCCAGTTGGCTGAACATAGCTTATTTCCCCTTCACATCGCCGCCCGGCTGTTTGGCCCATGCCGACGCCAGCCGTTCTTTGATTCCGTCACGATACGCGGGATTGCGTGCCCACACGCTGCGCCCCATTGCGAGGTGTTCCGCCCGACGCGCCGTTGTCTGTTGGCCGGTGCGAGGGTCAAGGCGGGTTGATGTGGGATTGACCACGTTATGGGCAGCGCCCACGGCGCGAGCTGGAGACATTGCCCCCGAAGCAATTTGCCGGAGTGACAATGCGGACGTGGAAACGCCACCGGCCAGCCCGGAAGCCATGCCACTTGCTTGCATGGCAATCCAGCTCAGAATCAGGGTTAGCCCAAAAACTTGAAGGCCGGCGATATAGGGGTTTTGTACGCCTTCGCCTGTCAAATCAACGCCGCCGATAAAGCCATCAAACGCGACGATGCCGAACGACATGATGAGGGCAAGAATCACAATCGTGAAAATGTAATTCATCACCTGACTTATCCACCTGTCGAAAAACTGCGATGTCATGGGGAACATGGCGCACGCAATGAAGAACGGGCCAAGCGCGAACATCACCGCAAGAGAGAATTTCGCCACAATGATGTTCACGCCGCCGACGATGGCAAATATCAGGGTTCCGATGGAAATGAAAATTCCAGTAATGAACCACGATGCTGCTGCGCCGAGGTTCCATCCTGCATCGCTTGCTTGCTGCAAGGCGATAGAGGCCAGTTGAGCGCCCTTGTTCACCACCTCATCAAGTGTTTGATAGATGGTTGAGGCAGGCGCACCCGGAGAACTGATTTTCAGAACGTCGGAGAGGCCAGTTTCAATGCCGTTCAGCGTGCCTATGACTTGTTGATGGTATCCATCAGCAGTGAAGGCAAAATAGGCAATGAACATGATCTTTGCCCACTGTTTCATGACCGTCCAAAAGGGCGATTCCATCGAACCCGTTGCAATCGCATAGCCCGACATGACGATGTATAACGTGACGCCGCCTAGAACAGCCATTTGCAGCTTGAACATTAATTCGTTAGCCGCTGGCACCATAAACGCATTGGTGGCGTTTGTGATCGTTTCACCAATGTAGGTGAATAATGTTAGTTCATCCATAGCATCACCTATCTTGTGAATTTGGGGGGAGTGGCCTTAATGTTGAAATTTTGGCTACCGAATATTGTTTGATCGTGTGCCGATTTGGCGTTTATGCAATTCGGAGTACCGGCAATTTCCCCCGGACTGTTCTTGCACTTTTTGACCATTTCAATGCGTTCGGCGTCGTGGGCTTTGTACCAATCGACGGTTTGAACGACTTCAACGGGCTGATCTTCTTTGCAGCCGGCCAACGCCATGAACGCGACCAGGGCGATAGAGAACTTTTTCATTTGCTCACCTCGCGGACGGTTCCGGCGTCAATCACACGGCTGCTTTTGGCTTCGTGTTCTTGGACGTATTGCAGCGCATAGGCCAGTTCGGCCGCGTCGATGATGCGCAGCATGGCGACGACACGTAAGGCACCTTCACGCGAGCCTGCCCAAGAGAGCGCGAGGCGTTCCCCCGTGTTCTTGAGAAGGAGCAGGCACCCGCCGAGACATGCCGCAGACATGAACGCCGCAAGGTAAGCATTCATCGGGGCGGTTTGGTGCGGTAGGGTGATGCCCGTCCAAGCTACAGCCGCGATCAATAGCGGCATGATGGCAAGCACGGCGGCCAGCAAATGGCCTTGGAACATCGAGGGTGCCCGGCGCGATACCTCGCGCATGAAGCCGAGCCGATCAATGCAAACCCACAAGCGCCATATTGCAATCAATATGAACGCGCAAAGCGCGATGATGGGAAAGTGAATATAGGAAATCATGTGTTCGCCACTCCAAAGGTTGAGGGCGAACGCCGGGCCGTCTTTCCGGCCTGTCTGTCGGCTCTTGCGAGCTACTGTTCCCGACTGTCAGGGCTTGTTTAAGGCCCGTATCCGGTACGCCGTGGCGTCCTTGGGATGTGGTCTATGCGGCGCGTCTTTCCGCTGCTTGTCCGGTGGCTCTTGCGAGCTTCTTTCCCACCTGTCAGGCCCGTTCTTTTCGGGGCCGCACCCAGTACGCCGAGGCGTTCTTAGGGCATAAAAATCAGCGTTCGTTTTGTTGTTCACGCATACCAAAACCCAATGTTTTGGCATACCCGATTTTCCCATTTTGGCGCGGTTACGTCGATGGTGACAGGCGCACCGAGGCGGGAAGCCTGTCTGTCACCACTTATTTACTCATTTGAGTATAACACCTAAACCGGCCAATGAGTAGATGAATTTAAGGGGTTTTTACTCATTAACTCAGATATGCCGGTTCGACCTCTGGCATGGCCTGATAGTCAATCTTGACCGTGGCGACCGGCTGGCCTGGTATCTTGAGGAAGCCTTGCAGGTCGGGCAGGTTCAGAACTTCCGACGACATGATGGCGGCTTGCCGCACGCGCTGCATGTTGTAGTTGGTATTGAACGATTCCGAGCTTTGTCCGGGATTCGTCAGGCCGCCCGAGCTGGTGCCCTGCCCCGTCGTCATTTGCAGCCGGTCAATGTCCTGTTCGCCAAGTTCCTTGCTGAAATATTCGGCCGTCTCATTGTCGCCAGCCCGCAAAATCAGCTTGGTGGACAGATTGGCAAGCAGCGTTTGTGCCTCGTCCTTGCCGTAGGTTTCGCGCAGTTGCGACACTGTTTGCAGGCCAAGCACGCAGCGCCCGCCGTACTTGCGCAGCTTCGTTAGACCACTGCGAAGACTGGACACCTTGCCGAGTGAATCGACCTCATCGAACACGAACCACAAGCCGCGATTCTGGTTTTCCGACAGGCTCAAGCCTTCGACAATGCCGAGTTCCAGCAGCGAGGCCACAAGGCCGCGCAGCATCCCCATTTGATCGTCGCGGTAGGTCACGAACAGCCAGCCGGTGCGGGTTTCATCCTGCACCCACTCACGCACGGAGAACGTGCCAGCGTCAGGCAGGTAGCGCCACACGCCGAGATAGGTTGCAATGATGCCCCGCGTGTTGTTCAGCATCTTGTCATTGCCCTTGGCGCACAGGATGGCCGCAGGCGTGTCGGCCAGCAGTTCGCCCAGCTCTTTTATGTCTGCCGAGCTGACATAGTGCAGCAGCCGCTTTACCGACCGCTCCCCGCGTAGATGCAGGGCCAAGAGCGTTTCACCGAGCAGCGTTTGCGCGTAGTGGTGCCACTCTGCACCCTCCCCCGTGCCATCCGGCACAGCGGCCTTTGCGATGCGCTGGCAGTCGTATTCAGCGCGGATTTCAGCGAAGGGCGACCAATCCACCGAACGACGGTCAAACGGGTTAAACAGCACATCACCAGGACGACCGAAGCGGGAGAAGAACCCCCCGGCCGGGTCAGCGATCAAAGCCCGCTCATTGCGTGCCCGTACAGCCCGCAGAACACGGTTAATCGCTTGCGTCTTGCCCGCGCCCGTGGTGCCGCTGAAAAGCATGTGCTGCGCTTCCAACATGCGCGGAACGACCACCCCGCCAATCTCAATATCCACGTCGGCCGGCGTTGCCTTGTCGCCGTACATACGGGCTTGCAGATCGGAGCCGCCGACAACTTCCGTGCCCCTGATGACCGTTTCTTGGCCGTGTGGTGCGTAGTTGGCGCGGGCCATCATGTGGCCCCAAATCCGGGTCTGGCAGAACACCGCCACCACGGCCACGCCGATAGAGAGCAGGGCCGACGATTCACCGCTGGCGACCATGCGCGGAACGGCCGAGCCGAGGCCGTATAGGACAGCTACGCCCCACAGGCCGAGCCACAGCCACGTTACCCACGTCGCAGGCTCTTTGCCTTTGATCGTGTTGAACAGGTTGCGGCCGAGCATGAAGGCCGCGCCGACCAGCAGGAGCAGAGTTAGAACAAGTGCGGGTTTCATTGGCGTTCCCTTGCGGCTTGAATCCGCTCTTTTGTCTTGGCGTCCAAACCGTCCCACACCGTGCCTACGGCACGGCCGAAGGCCGCTTGTTCGTCAATTTGTTTGCCATACAGCAGGTGCGAACCGTAGAAGCCGAGCGCCCCGGCTAGAAGGCTTCCAGCAAAGGCAACAGCGATCCATTGCCAGCGCTGTACCTTTTCGCCCTTGGCCGCGTCCTGATGGATGCGGGCCGACGTTGCCAGTTCGCGGGCGGCACTGGCGAGGGCTTCGCCGGCTTCTTCCCGCAGCGCCGCCTTGAGAGCGTCACGCAGCGCGACCTTTTCGGCCGCCGCGAAGTTTCCGAACGAGGCTTTTTCCGCTGCGCCGAGCTGGCCGATAGTGGCCTGCGCCTCTTTCGAGGCCAGAGCGACAGCGCCGAGCGCCGGGGCAAGGGAGGTTTTCAGCCCTTCGGGAAGGGCTTTAATCTGATCGTGCAGTCTGCCCACGTCGCCCAGCAAATCAATCGTGAGCGCGTCCCTTGTCGAGCGTGGAGAATTTGCCGCGTCCATAGAGCGCCCCTTTATTTGAAGATTGCAGAGTAAACAGAATCGAGGTTTCGATTCACGCTGCGAGCCAATAACTTGAGGCCGTGCATATCGCCCCAAGTATATTTTTCTTTCGCGCTTGCTTCCGGGTTGCTTTTAAGCAGCGCCTTGTAATCAGTTTCGTCTTGCAGCAGAGCTTCAACGGTCAACTTTTTAACGGCGAGAGCGTCGAATAATTCGTTTTCAAAAATAGCCGCCTCAGTGTTGGCCGTGGCGTTCTTTTCCTTCTTCACATAATTGACGACATGGGCGAATTCGTCGGCCACGTCAGCATCAACGCGATTGAACACAAGCCGGATTTTTTCGGCAGGAATACCGAAATCCGAAAGCGTCCCGATCATCGAGATAGTTTCTTTTTGTTCTTTGGTGCCACTGGTCAGCGGAATAACGAAGTAATCAAATTCAAGGTGCGATTCATCGAATTTGACCATGCCATCTAGAAAATCTTCGATATTGGACGCGCCCACGTCAATGATTGCGTCATCGAGCGCAAAGAGCTTGCGGAACAGTTCGCGGAATTTGTCGCCCTTGATTTGCTCAACATCGACACCCAACCCGGCCGCCGTTTCGTTGATCGACTCGACGGCAAAGATAGGAGCGTTGCCCATTCGAGGGGAAAGCAGGTGTGCCGCGATAGTGGTTTTACCAACGGTGCCGGTGTAGTTGACGATTGCGATTTTCATAATTTATTCCTTGTCGGATAGGTCATCTAGATCAATTTCCCGGCGTCTGGACTTGCGAATATCGGCCGGGTTCGTGATGCGTGCTTGAGGGTCTTTTGCGGGTTCCTCTTGCGGTGCTTGGGCTGGCTGGCTGGCCGGTGCCGCGATTTGGTCATGACCAATTTTTGCGGTCGGCTTGGCTGGCTGGGTTCGTTTTTTCCTGATGCGGTACAGGGCGCTTTCAAAGCTCTTTAGCGTCATCGTGAAACCCTGATCGTTCAGAGCTTG
The DNA here is from genome assembly GCA_023229065.1 of Porticoccaceae bacterium. Taxonomy (GTDB): domain Bacteria; phylum Pseudomonadota; class Gammaproteobacteria; order Pseudomonadales; family Porticoccaceae; genus NAT127. Next base: position 3,113 of record JALNZZ010000019.1, on the reverse strand, counting down.
GAGGACTGCCGCACGGCTTACGCCAGCAGCTAAAGCCGCTTCCACTTCGTCCACTATGTCCCGAAGCCGGGCAGTTTCAGAGCGGCTTTTGTCGCCGGTAGCCAGTGCGCGCAGCACATCGGCCACGCTGTCTTTTGTCATGTTTCCACCTCTTCGCGTTATCGGCATTGCCGGATGCCGCGATATTGCCGTTTATTTGCAGTGCGGTCAATGTTTGCCGCCGTGATGGTGCCATTGTTATGCAGTGTGTTTGCAGTGTCAAGCGATTTTATGCGGTGCATGTGCAGTGCGTGTGCAGTCTTGCGCGAGTGTGCGAGCTGCGTTATAGTGTTGGCGTGCTATAGATAGGCACGTCGGATATGTTTACAAAAGCGCTCCGCGTTTTGAAACATATCCCGTGCCCAAAGGGGTGCCCCCCTTTGGAAACCTGCCACCGGCCCCCTACGGGAGCCGGGCCGCATGGCGACAGATCCACGCCCACCAGGTCGCGGATTCGTCACCAGCAGCACAAGCCGCCCGGCAGCTTCGCAGCCGGCCATTAATCGCCCTGCCCCGTGCCATCGAGGCGGGCACGAGACAGGAGCCGCGACCATGCCGCGCAAGCCCAAAGAGCCAACCCGCACGGTAAGTTTCCGGCTTACCCTGCCCGACCATGCCGCCTATCTGGCGAAGGCCAGCGCGGCCGGTGTGAAGCCGTCCGAGTTTTTCCGTGATGCAGTGTTGACCAACCGAACGCAGGTAGTCGCACGGGTTCAGCCGAGCAGCGACAAGCGCCGGCTGATTTACCTTTTCAACAAGGCCAGCAACAACCTGAACCAGCTTGCCCACACCGCCAATGCTGCCGAGCTGGCCGGCACTGTCACCCCGGCCACTTACGCCGGGATTCTGGCCGAGCTGCAAACGCTGGCCGACTTGATGAAAAAGGCAATCCGCGATGCTGATTAGAGTGCGTGGCGGCGATGCCGGGATAAAGGAGTATTTAGAGAACGGGCAGAAAGACGGCCGGGACTACAGCCGGGACGAGCTGGACGAGCGCGTTATTTTGTCGGGCGATCTGGAACTAACCGACGCCGTTATCAATAACATGGACAAGAACGGCGAGCGTTATTTGCATATCACGCTGGCTTTCAAAGAGGACGAAATAAGCCGGGAGCGGTTGCAGGAGATAACCGACGAATTTAAGCAATTCGCCATGACCGCCTATGAAGGTGATGAATATAATTTTTATGCCGAGGCGCATTTGCCGAAGCTAAAGACATACACCAACCAGAAAACCGGCGAACTGGTGGAGCGCAAGCCGCATATTCATATCGTCATCCCTGAATGCAATCTTTTGAGCGAGAAGAATCTAAACCCGTTTGGGAAGGTTGACCAGCAGACCAAGTTTCTTGAGGCGTTCCAAGAACATATCAATGCAAAGTTTGGGCTTGCCAGTCCAAAAGATAACCGGAGAATCGAATTCACCGATGAGAGCGCGATTATTTCCCGCTACAAGGGCGATTATTTTAAAGGCGCAAATCACGACCTGAAAGAGCGCATCTTGTCCGACGTGCTGGACAAGGGCGTTACCGACTTTGACCAGTTCCGGGCCATTGTTGCCGAGCATGGCGACACAAAGACCCGCAACGCAGGCAAGGCCGGTGAATATCTCAACGTGAAACCAGAGGGCGCGGCCAAGGGCGTGAACCTGAAAGAGTACGTTTTCAGCCGTGAATTCATCGAAATGCCCGCCGCTGAAAAGCGGCAGAAGCTGGCCGGAGAAATCCGCGCAGAGTACGAGGAAGCCAAAGCGCCCCGCCCTAGCTCGGCCGACATTGCCGAGCGCTTACAGGAGTGGCGCGAGGTGCGGGCGGCCGAACTGAAATACATGAACAGCGGCAACCGCAAAGCGTATGCGGCCTATCGTGAAGCAGACCCCGAGCAGCGCCGGGCGATTCTGGCCGAGCGTGCCGCCGCGTTCTACGCCAAGCACCGCCCGGCCGTGGAAATCCCGCACGACCCCGAGCAAGAGCGCATGGCCCCGGCTAGAGCGCCCGAGCAGGCCCGCGCCAGTGAACCAACCCCGGCCCCTTCGCGTGAGCGTGACGGCCGCCAGACCGATAGCGTAGTGGGCCAGTACGAGGCCGAGCGCCGCGAACGTGCCGCCAGTGGCACCGATAGCAGCCGGGCCGAGTTCACCGCGATAAAACGCGAGCTGGACGCCGCCCGCTTGCTGGCGACCGTCAGCCGCACGCATGGCGTGATGCCCGACAAATACGAAGTGACCAAGGGCAAGGACGGCGGCGACCGCATCCGGTGCGGCCGGCGAAATTTGAACGTGTCCGACTTCCTCACCCAAGAGCTGCATTTGCCTTGGCGTGATGCCGCGCCGATCTTGCAACAGACCTACGCCGACCAAATCGGCCATGCCACACCACAGCAGGCCCGCCCTGCCCTGCGCCGCGACCTTTGGGCCGAGTACCGTCGCGACTGGCAACCGCAGCAGCGCGAGCGCCGGGAACAGGATTGGCAGGAGCAGAAGAAGCGGGAGCAAGAGCGCCGCGCCGAGCTGCGCCGCGAATACCTGGCCGAACGCCGAGCCGTTCAGAATGACCGGGCTTTGAAACCGTCAGAGCGCAAGGCGGCCTTGTCGGTTTCCAGCATGGGCAAGGTGGTGAAGGACATAGAGCTACGCAAGGCCATTGCCGCCGAACGTGACGCCTTGAAGGCCCGCTATCGAATGAAGCCGGCCGACCAGTACCGCGCCTATCTGGCCGAGCGTGCAGGCAACGGCGATGCCGATGCACTGGCCGAGCTGCGCCGACAACGCAGCCCGCAACGTGCCCCTACTGGCGAGCGCATCGAGCACCAGACCGGCCAGCAGCCAGAGGCCGCGCCGATCATGAAGCCCGCCGCGTACAAGGTCGATCAACAGGGCAACGTGACCTATTACGACCAGCAGAAGCGGGCCATGTTCACCGACCGAGGCGAAGCCGTTGAATTTGGGCAGCAGGAGCGCGACACCATCGAGCAGGGCTTGCGCCTCGCCCTTGCCAAGTTCGGCCCGCATATCCGCTTGCGTGGCGGTTCCGAGGAATACAACAACATGATGGCCGACGTGGCGGCCGATGCCG
>JALNZZ010000184.1 GCA_023229065.1 Porticoccaceae bacterium | reverse complement strand
GGGCGCAATACCAACAGAGGATGTTCTCGCGCATGGCCAGCAGCAGATAGGCAATCGCCAGCACCACGGCGATGCCCTCCCAGGGAGAGAGCTCCGCCAGCGCAGAAAACAGCCACTCCATCACTTAGAGTGCTCCAAAACCTGGCAAGAACTTCACCACAAATACACTTTTACCTAAGGTTTCCTGGCTCCAGCGCATCATATCGCCGAGAGTGCCGTACACCAGGTCGAACTCACCGCTGATCACAGTGCAAGTGGGAAAAGTTTCCAGCTTGAGACCGGCCACCTCGCCGAGCTGGGCAAGAAAAGCCTTGATGACCGGCAGGTATTCGTCCTGAAGCGGGTAAAGGGTGATTTCAGCAGTGAGCAGCATGGTATTTTCCTCGACTAAAATTGGTAAGTGACAGTCAGACCGTAAGTGCGCGGATCGCCCAGCTGCACATAAGCCTGCTCGCTTTCAAAAAAATCCCTGGGGTCGTTGGCAAAATAGAAACCACGGGTGGCGTAGTCCTTGTCTGTCAGGTTGCGTCCCCACAATCTCAACTCCATCCTGTCCACTTGCCATGTCAGACTGGCATGCACCAGGTTGTAGGTTGACGATTTCGCATCGTGGCTGTCGGAGAAGTAGAAGCTGTCCTTGCCTTCCACCTCAACCCGCGCTCGCAGATTATCAATGATTGTCCAGTGAGCACCGGCATTGTACTGGTAGTTCGGTGCATGAGCCTGATCGCGACCGCTCTTGTCGATCAGCCCATCGTCGCCTTCCACAACAAAATCACTGATCTTGGTGTCGAGATAGCCTGCGCTGACGAACAGTTCCAAGGCAGGTATCACGACCAATTGCGCTTCCACTTCCACGCCGCGGTTGCGGCCCGAGGAGCCGTTGTCGATATAGCCGACAAACAGAGGCCCTTCGTTGTACCAACCGCGCAACTGAATGTCATCGCGGTCCATATGAAAAACCGCAGCGCGCAACTGTAGACGATCATCCAGATAGTTGCCCTTGAAGCCGATTTCATAATTGATCGCGGTCTCGGTTTCAAACTCCAACCGATCGCTCAGAAACGCAATCACACTGTCATCAAAATTATTCTTCTGAGCAGTGGCCAGCGCCTCACCGTTGACGCCTCCTGCCTTGAAGCCTCTCGACACCAGGCCATAGATCAAGGTACTTTCGTCAAATTGGTATTCGAGGCGCGCCTCGCCCCCCCACAAGGTTTCATCAGGTCTGGCACGAATGGCGCGGCTGTCCCGATACTTACCGACAAAGTCCTCCGCACGCCCGCCCAATGTGAATGTCATCTTGTCGCCGAGCGGCGCGGAGAGCTCCCCGTACAGGGCAATCTGGCGCGTATCATAACGACTGTTCATACTCGATTGGGCACCCAGGTCCCAGTCAAAAAAGTCTCGCCTGAGCTTTTCCCGCTTGTCGTAATAATAGAGGCCGGCTACCCAGTCGATGGCATCGAACAGCCGCCCTTCCTCGGATGATACCAGGCGCACATCCAGCTGCGCGCCATCGCGCTGGCGGCGGTAGCTGTCGGTGCTGGAGTACCACCAGTCGAATCCCCAATCAGCACTGTCGCAGGCCAGGCCATCGCAGATGGCGGTGTTGGTCCAGTCCTCATCAAAACTGTACTCCAGGCGGGTGTCTTCCAGCGCCACAGTGGACTTGATCGTGAATGCCTCGGCACCGGTCCAGGTCGCAGTTAACCCCAACGCCAGGCTTTCCTGCAGGTCGCGACCTGGCTCGTCGGAAAGGGTTTTGCGGTTGTTATCGAGCGAAAAGTGGTCGAAACCGTTGTCGACATTGGCATAGAACAGGGTGCTGTCCACCACCAGATCATCGCTGACTAACCAGCGCAGCTTGCCGCGTGCAGTCAATTCATCGCGCTCGCCAGTATCGCGATCCAGGTAGACGTTGTTGATAAACCCATCACTGCTGTGTCGCTGTACTGCCAAGCGGCCAAGCACATTTTCAGTCAGCGGGCCACTGAGTACGGCGCCCAGCTCGCGGTGGCCATGATTGCCAGCACCACCTGTAATCAAACCTTCAAACGTGTCCGTGGGCGCCTGCGAGGTAATATTGACCATCCCCGCCAGCCCATAGGCACCGAACCGAGTCCCCTGGGGGCCGCGCAAGACTTCCACTTGCTCAACATCAAACAAAGTACCGGCGTTGCCGACACCACTGAAATTAATATCATCGACAGTCAACCCGACCGACGGGTTGATGGGATCGACAAACTGGCTGCGCTCACCAATTCCCCGGATCTGAATATAACGCCCCCGAGACGCACCGGAGGAAAAGTTCACATTGGGGGCCAGATTGAGCACCTCTTCCAAGTGCTGGGCAGCACGCCCCGCAATTGCATCCGGGCCCACTACGGTAAGACTGGCCGGGAAGGTATCTACCGGCATCTCCCGGAAGCCGGCGGTAACAATGACCTCCTGCAGGGGTTCAGCTTGAGTCAGGCCTGCCATCAAAGGCAGCAAAGCCGCAGCAAGGGAAACTTTCCGTGCTGGGAAGAAAGACCGTAGGGGGTTGCGAGCAATATTTTTGGAAATCATGGCTGAGCCTCCGAAACTTACAGCGTCAAGGAGACCCGGTTTGCGCGTTTGGAAGGCAGAGTGAAGGACTGTTCACCTATCCCTACGCCGGCATTAACCGGATCAGGTTCAAAGGGTTCGTCGGTTGCGACATCTCAGGCCTTGCGGCCACCCCTGAGGTTGTTTTCGCGGATGCGAGACAGGAGATTGTAGCTGAAGGGGTGGCGGGGAGGAAGGGGAGGAAGGGGAGCCTATCTCCCCAACCCTAGCACCAGGCCAAGGCGCTCTGGTTATTAGGCAACCGTAACGGTATAATCGCGCACCGCTTTTACCCCTCACTCACCTCAAAACTCCAGAACGGAAGGCATCCATGAGCTACAGCAAGATTCCGGCCGGCAACGACTTGCCGAATGATTTTAATGTCGTGATTGAAATTCCCGCCAACCACGATCCCATCAAGTACGAAGTCGAACCAGACTGCGACGCTATTTTTGTAGATCGCTTCGTGGCCACTCCGATGTTCTATCCTGCTAACTACGGCTATATCCCCGGCACTCTGTCAGAGGACGGCGACGCCCTGGATGTTCTGGTGATCTCTCCCTATCCCGTCATGCCCGGCTCCGTCATTCGCAGCCGCCCCATCGGTATCCTCAACATGACCGATGAGTCCGGCCCCGACGCCAAACTGATCGCTGTCCCCCACAAAAAGCTGACCAAGCAGTACGAGCATATCCAGGATATCGACGATGCCCCCGAGTTGCTGCTCAAGCAGATTGAGCATTTCTTCGAGAACTACAAAGACCTTGAAGAAGGTAAATGGGTGAAGGTAGAAAACTGGTCCAACGCCGAAGATGCCCGCAAGGAAGTCATGTCCTCACGCGAACGCTACCTCAAGGCCGGCCAGTAAAGGCCCAAGGGTAGCCGACGACTAGCTCTGTCAAAAAGTCGCTACCCTCATTAAAAAACCCCTGCTGGTTTTGCCAGCAGGGGTTTTTTATAGGGAGAAAGACCGCGCCTTACAGGCTGGTAGCTTTCTCTGCCAGGTAAGAAGCAACGCCTTCGGGGTTGGCTTTCATACCCTGGTCACCTTGCTTCCAGCCAGCGGGGCATACTTCGCCGTGATCCTGGTGGAACTGCAGGGCATCGACCATGCGCAGCATTCCAT
>JALNZZ010000183.1 GCA_023229065.1 Porticoccaceae bacterium | reverse complement strand
GACTTACAGGCTAAAGTTAAAGTTCAGCGCATAGATGTTGCGATCATAATCACGGATGGCAATCGGCGAATCCCGGTCGTAGTAGGTGTAGCCAACGCCGACAGTCACCCAGCGCAGCAGGTCATAGTTGATACTTACGCCAGCCCGCGTGATGTCATCCTCGCGGTCCATACCCCGGTAGTCTTCCTCTTTGAAAGAGTAGAACACATCGCTGTGGACACGGTCAGTCCAACGCTGGTTCCAGCCCAGATCATAGGTGGTGGTCTTGGCGTAGTTGGCGGTTGTCTCCCCTTCTGCTGACCCTTTCTGAGTGCCGAAGGTGATGGTAGACAACGGGCGCGGTTGCCAAGTGACGTCCACTTCCCAGAAGGTGTTGCTGAAATCGCGCTGAGAAGCGTGACTGAAATCACGATCCTCGTAACCTACTTTAATGGTACCTACGGTTTTCGCAGTAGCGTCCCAAGTAATACCCACCAGAGCGATATCGCGGTCGTTATCAAGAGTCGAAGTACTCAGCTCGTACTCATAGTCCTGGTAACGATATTCCGCCAACATGCGGGTCTTGGGGCTCACACGATAGTAGAGAATACCGTTGACTCCGGTGATATCGTATTCGCGGTCGCGGTTGATACCGCCAGAGTTGTCGGTCCGGCGCCAGGTGTAATCGGCACCCAGATCAAAGTTGAAGGTCGCCGAAGGCACACCAAAGCCGTAGACAGCACCGACCTTGGAAGTGCTGAACTCATCGTTGATATCGGTGAAGCGGGTGTTGGCAACCGACTCGGTCCGATAATGACTGGCAGCCAGATTGAGGCGGTTGCGCTGATTAAACACAAAAGTACCCAGAGCTTCCACGCTGTGATTCACATGGTCGTCATCCTGGGAGGAGTGATACCTTCTGGCATCGGCCCGGTACTTGAGCTGGTACAGGTTCAGGCCATCGATGGCTTCCAGCAGCACACTGGGGCTGAGGGTTGTAACCCAGCTCGATTCGTCATCAATACCCACGCCGCGGATATTGTCATCGTAGCCAACTTCCAGGTCGAGCAATGGGGTGATGGTAAGGCCACCGCCCAGCTCGATCTTCTTCGGTTCGACGGCTAGAGCTGAGGTGGAAGCAATCGCGACAGCCAATGGGGCTGCAACCAGAACTTTTGGTGATTTAAAAAACATCTTACAAACTCCTTGTGTCCGTCCTTTTGGCCACTACCTGGGGGATAGGTTATAACTACCCGCCGCTGGCAATACGGTATTGATGAGTACTATCGACTAGGGTTGACTCAGTTAGGGCTGGGCTGACCGCCAGAAGCGGTTTCCTCAGGCTGATTACTTGCGAACGATCCAGATACAGCCCGCTGAATCGCAGCAGTAGTGGATGGGTTATTGACGGAAGCAATCACTGTGTTAGCAATCTGATCCTGCTGAGCTGGTACCGCCTGTGCAGCAGCTGCTGCAACATCCGGGGCCATGCTCGGCGCAGCGCTAGCGGCAGCACCCGCTATGATGGCGCACACACCGGGATTGGAAAGACAAGCAGCGGAGGTAATTTCCATTGCCAGGTCAGGAGATGCTGAAACTGCAGCTCTGATGGCATTTCTGATGGCTTCGCCATCCTGGCCAAGAGAAGTCACGACTTCAGCGAGCGCATTTGCAAGGCTGTCACCTTGCGCAGCTTCTACTTGAGTAGCCAACTCAGGAGACAGCTCAACGCCGGCCTGTTGAAGCGCGGCAAGCGTGGCAGAGTCAGCGAGAGATGTGAGCGGTGCCACGGATACTGCAGCGGCAAATGACAGGAACATTATTGAACGGCGCATATCTAACCCTCTTTTTCCTTGAATGTGATACTCAATCCGAGCACTTCCTTCAAAATCCATGACCAGCGGCGACATGTTATAAGTAAACAAACACATGCGTACTAGCCGGCTGGTGGTAATACTGGCCCATTATATGGGCATTTGCATAACAAATTTAGTCATAATTTTGTGACAAATTGTGACACAAATCAGCTAAAAGACCTTCTTCCATCTCCATGGTCCACCCAATCCTGGCAGGTCCAAGCAGCTGTGCTGGACGGATTGTAAACAGCTTTGATGACAAAATCAGTACAAAAAGTGTGCAAATTAATGAACATTGATAGAAATCGAGATTTCAGGCCCGATTTGGGAAGGGCTCTTTGAAAAGGGCTCTTTGGGAAAACTTCTGGGCACCGTGGTATCAGATCTCTCCCGCTGGTCGAGATGACATAAGTAAAGAAGTCGAGATGACATAAGTAAAGAAGTCGAGATGACATGAACATCTCCAACGCGCCTTGCCCACGCTGCGCTCATGACATACCATGCCCCGCAAGAAGCAATATAGAGCTGCTCCCCTCCGTGCCTCACCACTCAACCCACGCCCATTCATCTCCAGGTCCAACACTGTTCACCTGGGCAATCTTGATCCTGTTAGTCTGGCTGCCGCTGCCTCTCGGCAGTAACCGCGACTGGGCTATCAGTCTGTTTCTGGTGCTGATCGGCCTGCTGGCTGTCATCAAGGCCGCAACCCGATTGCGCGCACCCCTGCAGCAAACCCGGTCCCCAGCCCTGCCCCGCACCGCATGGCTTCCGCTGGCCCTGCTATGCGCCGCGCAACTCTGGGTCTTCGCGCAATGGGCTTTTAACCTCAGCGCCGACAGTGGCGAGACGTTTCGCTATCTGATGCTCGGCATCGGCTACACCCTGCTCTACTGCCTGGTGCTCATGGAATTCAACAGCCGCAAGAAGCTCACCCTGCTGCTGATGGTACTGGTCATCAGCGGCACCCTGCAGGCTTTCTACGGCAGCCTGATTCGCCTGTCCGGCTCCGAATGGGTGCTGTTCGGCCCGCGTTCCGACTACGGCGCACGGGGTGTTGCCACCTCCGGCACCTTTCTCAACCGCAACCACCTGGCCGGCTATCTGGAAATGACCATTGCCTGCGGCGTCGGCCTGATGCTCGCTCAACGCAAAGGCGAGCGCATCACCCTGGTCGGCATTCTGGAGCTGCTGCTCAGCAACAAGTTTCTGCTGCGCCTGGCGCTGGCGATCATGGTGATCGCCCTGGTACTCACCCAGTCGCGGATGGGCAACACCGGCTTTTTTACCAGCCTGCTGATTATCGGCGGTCTGTTTGTGCTGATCACCCGCGAACACCGTCTGCGCAACGGCTTGATCCTCGCCAGCCTGATCGCCATCGACGTATTAATCGTCAGTCAATACTTTGGCCTCGAAAAACTGCGCGATCGCATTGTCGAAACCCGCTTCGAAGACGTGGTGGTGGAAGGCGAAGTCATCCTCAAGGAAAACGTCGATCGCGACGATGTGGCCCGCTATGTGATGGTGCAGTTTCTCGAACGGCCCTTTATCGGCTTCGGTGCGGGCACCTTCGAGACTACCTTCCAGAAATACCCCGGCCCGGAGATTGGCAAGGACTTCGACCACGCCCACAACGACTACCTGCAGTTTGTCACCGAGTTTGGCCTGATCGGCGCCCTGCCCCTCGCCCTGTTCGCGCTGCTCTCCCTGTCTCACGCTCTGCGCGCCATGTGGAATCGCCGCTCCTACTATCGCAGCGGCGTCGGGTTTGGTGCCGCCATGGCGATCCTGGCGCTGCTGATCCACTCGATTGCTGACTTTAACTTACAGATACCGGCCAACGCCGCCACCTTCATCACCCTCTGCGCCGTGGCGATACTGGCCAA
>JALNZZ010000017.1 GCA_023229065.1 Porticoccaceae bacterium | reverse complement strand
GCGCTGCACTACCTCACGGTCTGCTGGCGGCTGCGCCAGGTCGTGATCGGCTTCGCTGTAAGTCCAGGGATCGGCAAGGCGATCCACCAAGCGGTGAAAACGTGAGAAGTCACCGCGCTCCTCTGCGACTCGAATCGCAGCTTCCACGAGATGGTTGCGGGGCGTGAAGGCTGGATTGGCGGCGTACATTGCGCGCTGTACCTCGTGCGGCTCATAGCCCTGGCGACGATGCAGGGTGAGCAACCGCTCCACCAGAGGCTCGCAGGAGGGCGGCAAGGCATAATCCACCATCTGCTTGCTGCCCGGTGCCGCCTTGTCTGCAAGACAGCGGAACGTCAAGGTCAGATCGAGCCGCTGCTCCGCCATTTGTGACAACAGCGCCTCTGCCAGCTCCATTGACTCCTCATCCACCTGAGCCAGCCCCAGCTTGCGGTGCAAGCCGTGTTGCCAAGCTGTTTGGTACAGCCCAACAAAGCTGTCCAGCGCTGCCTGGGCCAGCTCCACTGCTCTTTGTGAGTCGCCAACAACGTCTGCCACTAAAGGCAGCAATGATTGAGCCAGCCAGGATAGATTCCAGTGAGCTATCGCCGGCTGGTTTTTATACGCGTAACGCTTGCCCTGATCAATGGAGCTAAAGCAGGCTTCGGGGTCATAGTGGTCCATCAACGCGCAGGGGCCATAATCAATGGTCTCTCCACACACCAGCATATTATCGGTATTCATCACCCCATGAATAAAGCCCACCAGCTGCCACTGAGCGATCAATTTCGCCTGGCGGGCAACAGCTTGCTCCAGCAATGTCAGGTAAGGATTGTCGCTCTGCCGTGCCTGAGGAAAATCGCGGTCTATCACATGGTCTGCCAACAACTGCAGAGCCTCGTGATCTTCTCGGGCAAGAAAATACTGGAAGTGGCCAACCCGGATATGGCTGCGCGCCACCCGAGTGAGGATGGCACCGGGCAGGGTCCGCTCCCGATACACGGGCTCGCCGCTTGTTACAGCCGCCAAACTGCGGGTGGTGGGAATACCGAGCGCCGCCATGGCTTCACTAAGAATATATTCCCGCAACACCGGGCCCAGCGGCGAGCGGCCGTCGCCACCGCGCGAATAAGGTGTGCGACCGCTGCCCTTGAGCTGAATGTCGTAACGGCAGCCGGCGCTGTCCACCACTTCTCCCAGCAAAATGGCGCGGCCATCGCCGAGCTGGGGATTCCAGCCGCCAAACTGGTGTCCGGCATAGACCGTGGCGATAGGGTCGGAGCCCGGCAGCAGGCGGTTGCCGGCGAACACCTCTACCGCCTCCGGCGAGGCCAGCCAGTCGGCGTCGATGCCCAGCTGGGCCGCCAGAGCCGGGTTGGCGCGGATAAGCTCGGGATGAGCCACTGGCGTGGGTGGCAAGCGGCTGTGGAAGCGCTCCGGCAGGCGGACATAGCGGTTTTCGAAGGCAATAGGTGCGGACATGGGCATTGAGACAGCTCGGAGTGAGCGTCTAGTGTGCCTCAGCGTGAACGGCTTGGGAAATCACTGACTACCACTATCCGCTGCACAAAGGTTACCTGTAATATCCCGACCACCTCGCCACAGTAAAACGCCTTGCGACAGCAGGGTTGCCAAAAGTGCCGGCGAGTTCACAACAGGGATATGCGAGGACTCCAGCCCTTTCCGCCCTTCCGTTTCACCTTTTGGAGCTTTCATGTCGATCGCTGACCACACAGCCACCCCAAACCCGGCCACTCTCACCGACTGGCTGGGCCTTGCGGTACTGGTGCTGCCCACCTTTCTGTTGGCTGTCGATATGACGGTGCTGCATCTGGCGGTGCCACAACTGAGTGCAGACCTGCAACCGACCAGCACCGAGCTGCTATGGATTCTGGATATCTACGGCTTTATGATCGCTGGTTTTCTGATCACCATGGGCACCCTCGGCGACCGCATCGGTCGGCGCCGTCTGCTGCTGGCCGGCGCAGTGGCCTTCGGCATCGCCTCTGCACTGGCAGCTTTTTCCACCAGTGCCCAGATGCTGATCGCCACCCGCGCCCTGCTGGGCCTCGCTGGCGCTACTCTGATGCCCTCCACCTTGTCGCTGATCCGCAACATGTTCGAGGTGCCGACTCAGCGCACCATAGCCATCACCGTGTGGATGAATGGCTTTCTGATCGGCAGCGCCCTCGGTCCGTTGATCGGCGGTGCCATGCTGGAATATTTTTGGTGGGGCTCGGTGTTCTTGCTGGGGATACCGGTGATGGTGCTGTTACTGGTTAGCGGCCCTTTGCTGCTGCAGGAGTTTCGCGACGAGAAAGCGGGCTCTCTCGACCTGGGCAGTGCACTGCTGTCCATCCTGATGGTAGTAGCAGTAATTTACGGTATAAAAGACAGCGCCCGCAACGGTATTAGCTTACTGGCCATAGCCAGCGTACTGACAGGCTTGGCTCTCGGCTGGGCTTTTATCGCCCGCCAGCGGGTTTTACTCGAACCGATGTTCGACCTGCGCCTCTTTCTGAACCGTGCCTTCAGCACCTCCGTTCTGGCACTATTGCTGACCATTTTGGCTCTGTCCGGTGCCTGGTTTCTGGTATTCCAGTATCTACAGGGCGTATTGGGGCTGTCCCCGCTAAACGCCGGGCTGCTGATGGTGCCCGCCACCCTGGTGCAAGTCGGCGGCTCCCTGATTGTTCCCTGGCTCTCACGGGTGATCCGCCCCAGTATTCTGGTCAGTGTCGGGCTACTGGTGGCCACCGCTGGTTTTTTACTGATGACCCAGGTAGACGGCCCCGGTACTACCGGATTTTTGATCGCCGCCACCATCGTGATGGGGCTGGGTGTATTGCCGATGACCATACTCGGCACCGACCTGGTGATCAGCTCGGTGCCGCCCGCCAGGGCCGGTGCCGCCTCGGCCACCTCAGAAACCGCAGCGGAGCTGGGCATGGCACTGGGTATCGCCGTCATCGGCAGTGTCGGCACCGCCGTGTACCGCCGTCACATGCTCGCCGCCATGCCGGACGGCATCGAGCCCGCCCAGGCCGACGCCGCGGCGGATACTCTGGGAGCGGCATTGGGCGTTGTGAAGCAGGTCTCGGAGACACAGGGAACACAACTGCTGGAACTAACTCGCGAAGCATTTACCCTGGCCCTGCATACCAATGCCATCATCGGTGCCATCATCGTTGCGGTAACGGCGCTGATTACTGCTCGCTACCTGCGCCATGTGCCGGTGTCAGGGGCTGACCGCAGTCACTGACGGAGCCGAGCTTAACGCAAGCCTGTCTCGCAAACCGCTGCCAATGTCTCAACTCGGTTCCGTCTGGGCAGGCTCTTCTCGCAACCACAGCAGCGGCAGCCCTGCTGCCAGCACCAGCAAGCCAACAATTGCTCCCGGTCCAGCATAGCGGGTGCTGGACCACAGCAAGCCGGCGCAGGCTGCTGCGAACAGCAACGGCACTACAGGGTAGAACGGCACTTGAAAGGGGCGTGGTCGATCGGGGTCGCAGCGCCGCAGCCTTATCAGCGAGAGAGTGGTGAGCAACATGAAGAGCCAGAACACTGGTGCCGTATAGGCCACCATGGTGGCAATCCCATCCTTCGTCAGGGCGCCGAGTGCGAGTAACCCCAGAGTAATAAGGCCTTGCACCAGCAAGGCCCGGGATGGCGTCGCTCCACTGTCATTCCAGGCCGCCAACATGGACAGGCGCGGGACATCCCGGCCCAGCGCATAATACACCCGGGCACCGGTCAGAATAGTGGCATTGATGGTGCTGAGTGCCGCCAGACAGACAACCAGGCTCAACAGAGCAGCAGCTCTTGGCCCAGCAATGACCGCCATCAGTTCAGCCCCTACCGCGCGGCTCTCACGCAACCCTTCAAGGCTGAAAATCCACAGGTAGGCGAGATTGGCGAGCACATAGACCAGACTGACAACAGCGGTGCCGATCAGCAGCACCCGGCTCATATCGCGACCGGGATTGCGCAGCTCCCCCGACAGATAAGCTGCCTCATTCCAACCACCGTAGGTGAGCAGTACGAAGACCATTCCCATCCCCAGCACGCCGACACCCTTGCCCAGTGCCAGTGAATTACTGCTCTCTGCCGCCAGCGGCGCGGCCAGTGCCGGACTGGCCAGCAAAAGCACACCACCGATCACACCTCCGATGGCCATCACAGTGAGGGTAGTGAACAGCAGCTGTAAGCGCTTTGATTCGCGCACACCCACCATATTGAGCAATGTCAGGCCGATGACCGCCAAAGCTCCGTGCAGAGCAACTCCGTGCTTGCCCAAAGGCAGCAGCTTCTGGGCGTATTCGCCATGAATAAATGCCACCGCCGCAATAGAGCCTGTCTGGATTACGGAGCCCCGCGCCCAAGCGAACAACAACCCCACCCAAGAACCCCAGGCGCGGCGCAGAAAATGGTATTCGCCACCGGCATGGGGGTAGGCGGAACCCAGTTCCGCATAGCACAGCGCACCCATCAGCATCACCAGGCCACCGGCCACCCACAGCCCCATATAAACTAGTGGTGTCGCCGCGTGCTGGGCCACCAGGGGCGGGAAACCGAAGATACCGATGCCAATCACCACCCCCACCAGCACCGCAACCCCGTCGACGACGGAAAGATTGCCCTGCGACTGGCCCAACGCGCAATCGGCGCGCCGCTTAGAAACGGCGGGCATGCCAGCTCTTCACTACACCGTCATCATCCAGCGCTTGCATGGTGTCACCATCGATGCGACCCGCGTATTTTTGCCCGTCAATGGAAAAACGGATCTGATCACCGCGCAGCAGAGTCTCTTCAAGAGTGAACACTCGACCGGGCTTCACTGCACTGCCGTGGATAGCCTGATGGGTTTGATACAGTGTCAGGGTAAATTCGTCGCCCTCTTCAGTGGTCACTCGCCAATCACCGGCAACTCTGGCAGGCACAATCCACAGATACACATAATTGCCCTCCACCATTTCCCTATAGTCTGGCTCCCAGGCTCCCATATCAAATGCATGAGAAACTACCCGGGTACCTGGAGCCAGCGTCTCCTGAATCACTGGCAACAATCGCAAGTTGACACGGGGCAACAGGAACATGGTGAGCACCGTGGCTTCGGAAAAGTCCTTTTCGAATAAGTCGCCCTCTTCAAAGGTGACCCGATCCTCAATGCCAGCGAGACGGGCATTGGCCCGCGCCTCACTAACCCGCACAGGGTCCAGATCAATCCCGTGGGCACGTTTCACTTGCCAGTCCCGCACCGCAGAAATGACGATACGGCCATCTCCGGAGCCGAGATCCACCAGGTAATCATCGGGTTGTACATCGGCCATTTCCAGCATGCGCCGCACCACGCCTTGGGGAGTGGGCACATAGGGTACGTCGAGACGCACAGGAGGCAGCGGCGGCAGCGGATCTTCAAACGACGCAGCCTGTACCGGCACTAGCCAGATCACCAACAGGGCGGCAACAAAGGACATGCCCCAGCGCGGTGTGCGGCAGGGCCCAAGAATCCGGGCACGCATATGCGTCTCCTTATTGTGTACTTAAGATATGTAGTTGGCGGCGCATTGTAGCCTTTCCGCCCCCAAAGCCGTAAAGTGGCGGCCATTAGTGGGAGGCCCTTGCCTGGCAGAAGTTCCAGGGTTCGGTGGCCAACCCTCCGGGCAGCAGGCTGAGCCGCTGCCCGCCCATGCTTTGATGTCGCTTACCGTTACGCCATGCGCCTCGATAGATTTATCAGCAACACCACAGACCACAGTCGCAAGTCTGTAAAGGCCCTGCTGCGCCAGGGGCTGGTGCGTGTCGATGGCACCACTGTGAGCGATCCGGCACTGAAGGTACGTCCTGGGCAGACAGTCACCATTGCTGACGAGACGGTAGCCCCTGCCGGACCGCGCTACTTCATGCTCCACAAGCCGCTCGGCTATGTGTGTGCCACCCGGGACAATCGCCACCCTACGGTGATCGATTTGCTGGACGAGCCTAACAAGGACAAACTGCAGATAGCAGGCCGCCTCGATATCGACACCACAGGTCTGGTACTGATTACCGATGACGGCCAGTGGAACCACGCTGTCACCTCGCCGCGGCGCGCCTGCCACAAAGTCTACAGAGTTGAAACCGCCGACAATATTAGCCCCGATACCTCAGTGCGTTTTTCCCGCGGTGTTCTGCTCGACGGCGAGCGACAACGCACCCGACCCGCCACGCTGGAACTGCTGTACGCCAACGAGGCACTGCTGACCCTTCAAGAGGGCAAATACCACCAGGTCAAGCGCATGTTTGCCGCTATGGGCAATAGGGTGACAGCTTTACACCGTGAATCCGTCGGCGCCATCACTCTCGACCCCGACCTGGAGGAAGGAGAATACCGCCCTCTTACTCCGTGTGAAATCAGCAGTGTCACACTGTCAGCAGAGCACTCGAACCCTCTTTCGAAAACTGAAAACTAAAAAGCTGCAAACTAAAAACTGAAGTCATCTCTATCCAGGAAACCCGATGCGTACCTTTGTCCTCCGCGCCCGCGCCGCCCCTACCGATAGTCGCCAAATGCTGGCTAGCGTCGGTGGCGATGCCCACACCGAGATACTCGCCCACACCTTGATGAACGCCATCTTCGTCGCCCAGTCCCATCGCCAGGATGTGATCGTCCACCTGGTGCTGGAAAGTACCCGCGACTATTCCCGCACCATCACTTTCCAGGCTTCGGAGATGGGCCACATCGGCGGCTTCCATGAGCAGGCTCTGTTGGCGCGAATTGCCGCCGCCCTCGACACCTCCCGGGGCCTCGGCAAGGAAGAGCTGCGCACAGTGGAGCCCGGTGTCACCGTGCGCACCCTCAGCTTTGAAAAGCTGGTACAAGAGCTGGCACAAGATCACTCACTCTATGTCATGGACAAGAAGGGCACCCCCATACGCGAACAGGAAATTGGTGAGGCGCCGTGCTTTTTGCTCACTGATCACATTCCCATGCCCGCCAAGAGCTTCAACGGCCTCAAGCGACTGGGAGCAGAAAAGATCAGTTTGGGACCCCGCATGCTGTTCGCTTCCCAGTGTGTAGTTCTGATCCACAACGAGCTGGACCTGCTCGGCTACTGAGCTTGAGTCTACCTTCTCGCGAGCTGCCCGCAGCACCGACCCCACCGCCGACACTGTCAACCACCTCTGTGCCACTCCGTTATTACAAGCGTGATCGCTTTTGCCAAACAACAGCAATTCAGATCAAGTGCTAAATTCACAGGAGCCAGCACCATGACCATGCGAAGTAAACTCTGCACCTCCCTTGCGGCTATTGCCCTTGTTACCGCCTCTCTCACCCTCACCACCTATGCAAACGGCGGTGAAGTGGATGCCACAGCTGAAAACCACCGGCAGCACGAGCGGATAGTCTCGGGAGATAAGGAAACCCGCCGCCACCAGATGCGTGAGCGCTATGAACAAATGACGCCGGAAGAGCGCGAGGCTCTGCGCACAAAGCGGCAGGAACTACGGGAGCAGTATAAGAACATGACCCCTGAGGAGCGGCAGGCTCATCATCAGGAAATGTGTCTGCAGAAAAAGAATCTCAGCGCTGAGGAGTGCGCAGCGAAATATAGCGAAATGAAAGGGAAGCACCACAAAAAGCAGCCCGACAAGCACAAGGGCAAACGCAAGCACAAACATGGCAATAACGCCAAGTGAGCCTGACCTTGGAAAACGGTTTTATCAATAAAAACGGCGTGTAAAACAGACTTGGGGCAGGTTGCTACTCTTGCCAGTAGCAGCCTCCCCTGGTGACATCATTACTGGGCAGATCCGGCCTGCTGCAGAAGTGTGGTATAGCGACGGCTGCAAACTTGCTTGGCCACCTTGATCTTCTGCCTGGAGCACATCCCTTCCACTTCTTTCGCACACCACTCTCTCTCACCTTCTTTACGCACTATCGCGCGAGGATCACTGAAGGAGCGGCAGTTCACATTGGATTCCGTGTAAGTAGCGCCATCAGCCCCCTGCACCTGAGTTTCGGCTGACATGCTGGAAACAGACGCCGTGGCACCCAGCGGCAGTAAAAGAAGCAGAGCGGTAGGCAGATACTTATTAAAACGCATGATTTCTCCTTGGCTTGATTGATAACAAAACTGGACCGAAAACGGCAGAAACTAAGCCCATGCGCCGCCATAGGCCACCGAAAAGCGCTGGATTATAGGTAACCGGGGAGCAAGACTCAAACGCTGCCCGCCAAGACTGGACAATCACTTAAGCACGCCTGGTATCTCTACCCCGGTGCGGCAGGGGAACTCAGGAAGCTGCTGACACTCTCATCTACACACTCTTTTCGAGAGAAATATGAGCGTTCCGACCACGTTGAGCGAGACGCTTCAACCCTTTCTCGAGTCTCATCCCGGACTCAACGGCATACACTTGCTGTCCGATCCCCTGGACGCCTTTGCCGTACGCACCCAGCTGCTCGAGCGTGCCGAGCAAACAGTGGATCTGCAATACTACATCTGGGCCGACGACACAGCCGGGCGCTCTATGCTGGATGCCGTCCATCGTGCTGCGCAACGAGGCGTCAGAGTGCGAATGCTACTTGATGACTTCGGCTGTCTCGGCGCAGATGAATTGTTCGGCGCCCTCAATAGACACCCTCACATTGAGATCCGCTTGTTCAACCCGCTGATCTCACGGCGCCTGAAGTGGACTGGCTACTTCACCAACTTTTCCCGTATCAACAGGCGCATGCACAATAAAGCCTTTACCATCGACCAGCAGGTCACCATTGTCGGCGGGCGCAATATTGGTGATATCTACTTCGACGGCGCGGGTGAAAACAGTTTTGTCGACCTCGATGTTTTGGCAATCGGCCCTGTGGCACAGGAAATATCGGCAGACTTCAACGGCTATTGGATCAGTGCTTCATCCTATCCCGCTGCCGACTTTCTCCCCACTGTCGACAGGGAGCGTCAGCAACAGTTAATGACCGAGCTCAGCCAGCACAACAATAACGAGGCGGAGCGTTACAGGCGGGCCACTCAGGATTCCCCACTGTTGGCCGATATTCTAGCCGGTCGGACACAACTGACCTGGGCGCCGATCACCATGGTCAGCGACGACCCTGCCAAGGCTGTCGAGAAGTGCCGCAAAGCTGACATGCTGAGCCAGCAGCTGACAGCTGCTCTTGGCGAGCCGCGCAGCCGGATGGTAGTGGTATCACCCTATTTTATTCCCATGAAGAGAGGAGTGGCCCTGCTCCGCGCTCTGGTCGACAAAGGTGTCAGCGTGAGCTTGCTCACCAACTCGCTCGCAGCAAGCGATGTCCCTCTGGTTCATATCGCTTACTCCAAATACCGCAAAGCACTAACCAAAGCCGGCGTAAAACTGTTCGAAATGAGAGCGACTGACACTTCCGGTATGAGCGACACTGCTTCCGACGAACCTGCCCCACAACAGTTCAGGAGCCAACTCCTCAAAGACACTGATAGGAAAGCCGCACCCAAAGCTCACAAAGCGAGTGCGAAAAGAAAACACGGCCTGGTGGGCAGTAAGAGTCACCGGGGTAAAGCGGGTATTATGGGCAGCAAAAGCGCCAGTCTGCACGCCAAGACCTTCGCGGTGGACAGCCAAAAACTCTTCGTCGGCTCGCTCAACCTCGATCCGCGTTCTACCCAACTCAATACAGAACTGGGCTTCCTCATTGAAAGTCCCGAGCTGGCGATGCAACTGGAAGCCTATTTTGACACCGTGGCAGCAAAAACCTGCTACCAGCTATCGCTGTCAGAACGCGGCAGGCTGTGCTGGCTCGAACAGACCGATAACCACACGGTGCACCATACCTGCGAACCGCAAACTACCTTTTGCACGCGGCTACTCAATCGCTGCTATGCGCTGCTGCCCTTGGACCCTTTCCTGTAAAGTCACGCTATAACCTTCTGCTTTAGCATTATTTTTTATAACTTTGCAAATTTACCGAGCACGCTGCTTACTTATGTACTATACAAACTCAGTCAGAGGCATTTAGGCAGGAGTACTGACAACAGTTATGTCGACCAATCGGATTTTTCACACAAAAGGACACATGCCATGAAGCTATTCACGACGTCGTCAAACACCAGCCACCTGGCACTACTTGTTGCACTTGCTCTTAGCTTGTTCGCCTTGGCAGGCTGTAACACTATTGATGGTGCTGGCAAGGATATTGAACGCGCAGGCGAGGAGATCCAGAACGCTACAGATTAATTTCTGTTGAGAAGCGGTCACCGCGAAGTCGGAGACCGCCCACTGCTGCACCCGGCCTAGCGCTCGAAGTCGCTGGCGTCGTGACGTTCACGCAACTGCTCATGGGGCTCGCCAGAGGTACGATTAACCATACGACCACGTTGATAAGCCGGACGGGCAAATACAGTTTTACGCCAACGCTCCACATGCTGGTACTCATGCACCTGCAGAAACTCGCCGGCATCGTAGGCCTCCCCTGCTTGCAGCATGCCGTACCAGGGAGCGATGGCCATATCAGCAATGGTGTATTCATCGCCAGCAATATACTCCCGCTCCGCGAGCTGGCGGTCCAGTACGTCCAATTGACGCTTCACTTCCATGGTGTATCGATCGATAGGATAACGATACCGCTCTGGCGCATAGGCGTAGAAGTGACCAAAGCCACCACCGAGGAAAGGTGCGGCCCCCATCTGCCACATCAACCAGCTGATGGTTTCAGCTCTCGCGGCAGGCTCTTCGGGTAAGAACTCGCCAAATTTCTCTGCCAAATACATCAGAATGGAGCCCGACTCAAACACTCGTATGGGCCTGGAGCCGGAACGGTCCACCAACGCAGGAATCTTTGAGTTGGGGTTGATGGCGACAAAACCACTGGAAAACTGGTCACCGTTCATGATATCGATCAGCCAGGCATCGTACTCCGCGCCGCTGTGTCCCTTTTCCAGCAGCTCTTCCAGCATCACTGTCACCTTTACACCATTCGGTGTAGCCAGGGAGTAAAGCTGTAAAGGATGCCGTCCGACAGGCAACTCCCTTTCGTGGGTGGGACCGGCAACAGGGCGGTTGAGCTTCGACCACTCACCGCCGTTTTCAACCTCCCAGGTCCAGACCCTGGGGGGTGTATATGTCTCAGACATGACGACTCCATGATAATTGAACAAGCCATGTTTACATGGGGGAGATAGCCCGCGTGAAACCAAACCTTAACACATCGCCGTGTCGAGAAAGTCGACCTTCACCAGCTCGGCAATAAGGCCTCGGGGCATTAACCGCATTTGGACTCCCCACAGTTCAAACAGGTCATGCACCCGTCCATCAGGATCATCGCCTGGGTCATGCACTTGTTGCACAACTGGGCACCCGCCGGGTAGGGGCTTTCCTCGGGCTGCTTTGCCTGGACTGTCCTGCTTTCGAATTCGGCGCGTTTCTCTTCCATGATCTTGCGCTGGTGCTCGGAAATGTCCGGATCTTCCAGCAAGCCGATGCTCTTCATATGCGTTTCAAGACAGTCGCCAATCTCCGCCACCAGCGATGGCATAAATTTGCCGCCCTTTTTAAAGTAGCCACCCTTGGGGTCGAATACGGCCTTCATCTCTTCCACCAGGAAAGTGCAATCCCCCCCTTTACGGAATACGGCGGAAAGCACCCGGGTCAGTGCTACGACCCACTGAAAGTTGTCCATATTCTTGGAGTTGACAAACACCTCAAACGGGCGACGCTGCTCGTGATTGGTGCCGGGATTGAGAATAATGTCATTGATGGTGATGTACATCGCATGATCAGTGACCGGCGTCTTGATCTTGTAGGTGACGCCGTGCAGGGTTTCCGGGCGATCGACGTTTTCATCCATTTTTTGCACAGCCGTATCGAGGCTGTTTTTGGCTTCTCTCGCATCGGCGACCTGCTCCGCCTCGGCTCGGACCTCAGGCGTGATAACTTTGTAACTAACAATTTTTTTATCCAGTTTGACGGTCATGATCAGAATTTTCCGTAGTAGCCTTCTTTGAGTGCATCGAACAGATTGGCGGCGGTGTGCATCTCGCCATCGTATTCGACCTCTTCGTTACCCTTCAGCTCGACGGTAGACCCATCCTCAAGGGTGAACTGATAAGTGGTATTTTCCAGGTCTTTTTCCTTCACCAAGACGCCCTGAAACGCCTCCGGGTTGAAGCGGAAAGTGGTGCAACCCTTGAGGCCATTGTCGTAGGCATACATGTAAATATCCTTGAATTCCTCGAAGGGAAAGTCAGTGGGAATATTGATGGTTTTGGAAATGGACGAGTCCACCCATTTTTGCGAGGCAGCCTGTACATCGACATGCTGGCGAGGCTTGATATCTTCGCTGCTGACAAAATAGTCAGGCAGCTGCTCACCCGGCTCACTGGAATCCGGCATGGCATGAGCATTGACCAGCTCCCGGTAGGCCAGCAATTCATAGGAGAACACGTCTACTTTTTCCTTGGACTTCTTGCCTTCGCGGATCACGTTGCGGGAATAGTGATGGGCAAAGCTGGGTTCGATGCCATTACTGGCATTGTTGGCCAGGGACAGGGAAATGGTACCAGTGGGGGCAATGGAGCTGTGATGGGTGAAACGGCAACCCGTCTCGGCGAGCTGGTCCACCAGTGCCTGGTCGACGCTGGCGATCCGCTGCATATAGCGACTATAGCGAGCATGCAGCACCTTGCCCTCTACCTTGTCGCCCACCTTGTACCCATCTGCGACCATTTCCGGGCGCTGACGTAACATCAGTGGCGTGACGGCGAACACCTCTTCCATGATCGGTGCCGGGCCTTTTTCCTTCGCCAGTTCAAGCCCTGTACGCCAACCGGAGAGCGCCATCTCGCGACTCACCTGCTCAGTGAATGCCAGCGAGTCGGGACTGCCATAAGGCATGCGCAGCATGGTCATGGTGGAACCGAGGCCGAGGAAGCCCATCCCGTGACGGCGCTTGCGGTAGATCTCATTGCGCTGTTCTTCGAGGGGCAGGCCATTGATTTCAACCACATTATCAAGCATCCGGGTGAATACGGCGACCACTTCGCGATAGGCGTCCCAATCAAAGCGAGCCCGGTCGGTGAAGGGGTCGATAACAAACTTGGTAAGATTTACAGAGCCCAGCAAACAGCTGCCATAGGGAGGCAGCGGCTGCTCACCGCAGGGGTTGGTGGCGCGGATGTTCTCGCAGAACCAGTTGTTGTTGAGCTCATTGACCTTGTCGATAAGAATAAAGCCGGGCTCTGCATAGTCATAGGTGGACGTCATGATGACGTTCCAGAGCTTGCGCGCCTGCACAGTGCGGAAGATACGGCAGGCTACCCGGGCCTCGGCATCGCGCACATACTCGTTGGCCTCAGGGAAATCCCGCCATACCACCTGCCCCTCGTCGCTGAGGTCAAAAGTGCCAGCGGCGGCCTCCTTCTCGCTGATGGGGAAACACAGAGGCCAGTCAGCATCCTCCTTCACTGCCCGCATAAATTCCTCAGTGATCAGCAGGGACAGATTGAACTGGCGCAAGCGACCGTCTTCGCGCTTGGCACGGACAAAGTCCACCACGTCGGGATGGCTGACATCAAAGGTGCCCATCTGGGCTCCGCGGCGGCCACCGGCGGAAGACACCGTGAAACACATTTTGTCGAAGATATCCATGAAGGACAGCGGTCCGGACGTGTAGGCACCGGCGCCCGACACATAGGCGCCTCGCGGACGCAGGGTGGAGAATTCGTAACCAATGCCACAGCCGGCCTTGAGGGTGAGCCCGGCCTCCAGGTTGCGCTCCAGAATACCCTTCATGGAATCGGGAATGGTGCCGGATACAGTGCAATTGATAGTGGAGGTGGCAGGCTTGTGCTCCAGCGCCCCGGCGTTGGAAATAATCCGACCGGCAGGAATTGCGCCGTTGCGCAGGGCCCACAGGAAGCGCTCATACCATTTGCTCTTGAGATCGCCCCCCTCCACTTCTGCAAGGGCTCTGGCGACCCGCTGGTAAGTGCCGTCGATATCCTTGTCTACCGCGGTACCGCGCTTGTCCTTGAGGCGGTATTTCTTGTCCCAGATATCTTCCGAGGCGGGCTGCAGCTGAATATTGACCGTGGCCGGTCTGTCGGCCATTTTCAGGGCTTCTATTGACATTGCGATTCTCGTCGTTCTAATGAGAGTGAACAGATATTGGGGTTAAAAGCGTCCCCAAGGGAAAAAAGACACAACATATAGTGGCAATGGATCTGACGGGAATCAAGCCGAAACGCAAAATATTTTTCCTGCACAGCAACCCGGCGGGCTCCAGTGCCGCACAAAACGGTTGATTATGCCGGCAAAGTACTTACCATCGTCGGCCGGCCTGTGACAGACCACCGTGACGGCCAACAAGGGATTCCCGGCATGCTACTGATGCTGCCAGAGACCACGACAGACCTGCGAGGCCCACTAGTGAATGATTTCGACTCCCGCCAGCTGCGCAACGCTCTCGGTGCTTTCGCCACCGGGGTGACGGTGATCACCACGCTGGACGCGGACGGCATCCCCCGGGCGATGACTGCCAACAGCTTTTCCTCCGTTTCCCTGGATCCACCACTGGTACTGTGGAGCATCGGTAAGAGCGCTATGGCGTTCGACGCCTTCACCTGCTGTCAGCACTTCGTTGTCCATGTGCTGAAACAGGATCAGCAAGCCCTCTCCACTCGCTTCGCCAGCCGCGAGGCGCGAACCTTTGACGATCTGACAATGGAGCACGGCATCGGCAATGTCCCGATGTTCAGCGACTACCTGGCGCGCTTCCAGTGTGAGTTGTATGAATGTTTGCCAGGGGGAGACCACGTTATCGTGATCGGCAAGGTACTGGACATCGAGCAGCAGGAAGGAGAGCCGCTGCTGTTCTACAGCGGCCAGTACCAAGCATTAGCCGGGACGGCCGAATAAGCTTTATATCACCCGCCCCCACAGGTCGTACTCGTCCGCATCCTCCACCACAGCCCGGACGCGCTCCCCGGGCTTGAGATGCGTTTGACCATCCAGAAAGATATTGCCGTCGATCTCCGGTGCATCGGCACTGGTCCGACCCACAGCGCCCTCTTCGACCACCTCATCAATAAGCACATCCACGACCTTGCCAATCCTGGCTTCCAGGCGGGCACTACTGATGGCCTGCTGAGTTTCCATAAAACGTTCCCAGCGCTGCTGCTTGACCTCCTCCGGCACGGCATTGGAAAGGGCATTGGCGGGCGCCCCCTCGACCGCTTCATACTTGAAACAGCCCACCCGATCCAGTTGCGCCTCCTCCAACCAGTCGAGCAAGTACTCGAAATGCGCCTCAGTCTCGCCGGGAAAGCCGGTAATAAACGTACTGCGAATAGTGAGGTCCGGGCAGATTTCTCGCCACTGATGGATACGATTGAGCACCTTTTCCTCATTGGCGGGACGCTTCATGGCACGCAGCACCTCGGGGTGGGCGTGCTGGAAGGGGATGTCCAGATACGGCAAGATCTTGCCTTCCGCCATCAGAGGTAACAGGTTGTCCACATGGGGGTAGGGATAGACATAGTGCAGGCGCACCCACACCCCCAGTTCTCCGAGAGTTTCGCACAGTTGCTGCATGTGGGTTTTGATGGGGCGGCCCTGCCAGAAGCCGGTGCGAAACTTGGTGTCGATGCCATAGGCACTGGTGTCTTGAGAAATCACCAACAGCTCTTTGGTGCCGGCCTGCACTAACCGCTCTGCTTCGTCCATCACCTCACCGATGGGACGACTCACCAGGTCGCCGCGGATCGATGGAATGATGCAGAAGCTGCAGCGGTGATTACAGCCCTCGGAAATCTTCAGGTAAGAGTAGTGGCGCGGTGTGAGTTTGACCTCGCTGGCCGGTACCAGATCGGTGAAAGGGTTGTGGCTGCGCTCCTGGGGAGCCCACTCGTGGACGGCGCTGACCACCGCCTCGTACTGGTGAGCCCCAGAGACTGCCAGCACCCCCGGATGGCTCTCGCGAATGCGGGCCTCTTCATTGCCCATGCAGCCGGTAACGATCACTTTGCCATTTTCTGCCATGGCTTCGCCGATGGCGTCGAGAGACTCCTGCTTGGCACTGTCCAGAAAGCCACAGGTGTTGACTACCACGACGTCGGCATCCTGATAGCTGGGCACCACCTGATAGCCGTCGAGGCGCAGCTGGGTGAGGATACGCTCGGAGTCCACCAGCGCTTTGGGACAGCCAAGAGAAATAAAGCCCACCCGCTTGGCGGGACTATCGTCGCTGCCAGCGGCGGGCTGGCTGTTGTGGTTCGAGTCAATCATGAGATATCCGGTGGCGGCAAGAGGGGCGGGAAGGGGGCGGATAGCATCGCCGGGAGCGGCCATTTTACTCTCTATCCTGCTATCACCCAAGAGCAGCCACCGAAGAACACCCTCACACGGGCAAGCCACTTAGCGCGGTCAACCCGGCACCCCGCACCCCCCTGGTCAAACAAAGTGACAGCCTTTTTACCGACTGTCCCGACTGTTGCCAAATGGATATCGCCAACCCACTGGTTTTCTAAACATTTTTTTAAGGGCATCGCAAAAAGTTGCAAAATGGCAACATTCGCTCACAACAAAAACACCCAACTTGTTGTTTTATATAGATATTTACTTTTGGCATGCCGCTTGCTCCTTGCTCAATACAATTACACCCATTGATAGCGCTCCAGGAGACAGTCATGAAAAGTGCTCTTATCCCTTTCTTCTCTTTTATCCTCGCTTCCTCCTTTGCCGTGGCTGACACCACGCAGAGCCCGGACAAAAATGCGGACAACAACTCAGGAAGCCCTAGTGATTCTCCGCGTTTTGAAATCAGCTTTGAACAAATTGATGCTAATAGCAATGGCGCCATCAGCGAAGCTGAAGCTGCAGCCAGCGGTATCGACAGCGAAGCTTTCCAGCGCCTGGACAAAAATGCGGATGGCAAACTCAGTCAGGAAGAGCTACTTGGTGTAAGCCGCAATGAAGACGAAGCGCCCGGCAATTACAACCCCGGTAACTCCTCGAGTCGAGATGTTGATCGCGGTACTGAGCAACGCAGTAATGAAATGAGCCCTGCCGACCGCTCTACTCAATAATGACCAGTATCACAGCGGCAGGGAGCCGCTGGGTGCCTGCTCTGCCAAGTGCGACTTCCACCAGGCACAGAGCAGGCTTGGTATGTAAGCTTTACTCACAGAAGAAATCTGCAACACTGGGCACTTTAGCCAAAGCATAACGGGCTGCCGCTTCCCTGACCTCATTGCGACTTTCGAGAAAACGCACCTTTTCTGTAATAACCTGCTCCTGCCCACCTTTGTGCATCGCCCAGCCAAAATAAACCACCCCACCGGCTTCTCCTTCAATTTCGGCGAGCCCGGTATTGGAAACAGCTATAACTGCCTGACTGTTCCGCAATGCACCCAGGGCCATTTCCTCGGCCACCTTGGCACTGGATAAGCCATACCTTTGGATCGTATCGTAGCTCACTCCCAGACACTCGTTTTTGGCCCTGGGTGCGTAGACAACGTAACCCCGCTCAAGCACTTGCCCACTTCCCCTTACCTCGGCGAGAAGAGAAGTAATCAGCCCCCCTGTACACGATTCTGCCGTCACCAGCGTAAAATCATGCTCTTCTAAAAACGCAACGACAGCCTCTACCGATAACATAACTGTACCTGCTCAGTATGAGAGTTCATATTGGTCTCAAGCTTGGCTTGACGCAGGCTGATTCTTTTTTCTACCTCGCAAATTGACCGCGAATAAGCCTGCTTGCAAAATAATCAGCGCATAGGCCTGGGCATGCCAGCCCCACATTGCCCATAAAAGGTTGCTGACAATGAACCAATAAAACCCCCAGCTGCGCTCTCTCTTGGTCTGTGAGCCCACCAACCAGGCAGCAATCAGGGTAGCCATCATTGCAGGCCATTGCAGAGCATCGAGAAAGCTATCCAGCTCCATACGCATTAACTCCTTGTTGCCATCAACAATGCAGAACAGGTCTTCAGTTAACCCGGCAATGTAAAAAAAGCCTCATCATGAATCTATAAAGCTTTCACCACCTTGAGAGGCCGCACCGCCGGCCTGTGAAGGACCTCCCCATCAAGGGCAAAGCGCGATCCATGGCAAGGACAATCCCAGCATCGATCATTTTCACACCAACCGACAATGCCCCCACCCACAATCGCAATATCAACATCCTGCTCATCGACAAGAGCAGGAAACTCTGTAGTCGTTGCTGTCGCCTTCCAGCAACCGAGACTTTCTCCTGAAATTACTTGACCACTACACATAGCTTCCCCCCTACAGCACGGTGACAGTCAGAAAATTTTTTAAACATCCTTCATATTTCATCAGGATATTTTTTCAGTGCGGTAATCAGCTCCTGCTTGCGCATGGTGGAACGCCCGCGAATATTACGCTTGCGAGCCTCCTTCAGAAGCTCCTCTTTTGTCTTGTTCTCCAAAGCTCCCTGACGGGACCGACCTTTCTTGGTAGCAACAGCTTGCTTGGCTGAATCCTGCCGTGCCCGGGATTTTTCAGAGAGGCTTTTTCTTTTTCCCGACCCACCACTTCGCTCACCGCCTCCGCTGTGCTTGTTGACTGTTGCCCAAGCCCGAGCTGCAGCTTCATCTTCAGAAACGCCTTTATCTTTATAGCTTTCTTCAATATGTTTTGCTTTTCGCTTCTGCTTTTCTGTGTACTTCGCTTTACTCCCCCGGGACATGCCAACCTCCACTGTGGGTGCATTAGGGTATGCAAGGTCATGTCTTCGTTACGACAGAACACCTTAAGCAAAGTTCGCAAGTAACACCAGGATTTTTAATTTCTCACATCAATCATTTCTGAACTGTTGAGCCAGCATCGCGGTCTGACAAGTACAGTTCATATTTTCTATTCTATGGCGAGCAACATTATTCAAACTCTTCAATTCACATAATCAGTGCAGGAGAAGTACGAGTGGAAACCTGGGACATTATCATTACAACAGCAACCAATGAATTTATGGATATTACAGATATTGCTGACAATGTTCAGATAACAATTCGCCTGATGCTGGCAATATTACTGGGTGGAATACTTGGCTACGAGCGCGAGCAACAGGGCAAGGCAGCAGGGCTGCGCACTCATATTCTCGTCTGCTCGGCCACCGCCATGCTAGTGCTGGCTGCCGGCCCCACCGAAGTACTGGAAGACCCTATGAGCCGTGTCGTACAAGGGATACTGGCTGGTGTTGGATTTCTCTGTGCCGGCAGTATTATCAAGAACAATGCCAACAATGACGTGCAGGGGCTGACTACTGCTGCCAGTGTCTGGTTTACTGCAGCAATCGGCGTCGTGATCGGGCTGGGCCAGCCGGTTCTCAGTATTTTAAGTGCTTTACTTGCAGTTGTTGTACTGCATCTGATGCCGCTTATTTTTGAGCGCAACAAAGACAGAGAACCTCACGAGTAACCCTGCCAGGTCAACTTCAAACATACCACAGCAATACGCTCAACCTCTGCGTAAGCAGTAGTCAGCAGCTCTTCACTGAACACATCGGGATCAACTTCTTCATACTGCCAGCAACACGGCAGATCTCGCAGGTAGTCCCTAAGCCTTTCGTGAAAGCGGTCCATCCCATCGATAATTGCCACGCCGGTATACAACAACAATGTGCCACCCGGGCTCAATTTTGTGATCGCTTCCTCTACTATCCTCCAGGAAAGCTCGGCGCCAAATGCATTTCCACCATGGCGATAGCTTCTTTCCAGGGGGTCGATCATATAGGGTGGATTGGCGACTATCAGATCGAAGCTAGCTTCTGCCCCAGCAAGAAGGTTAGCTAGCAATAGACTGATATTATTGCGCCCGGCAAGTTCTGCATTGACGGCACAGAATGCCAGTGCCCGGGGATTGATATCGCCAGCTACCACCTGTGCCTGCGGGTACTCTCTCGCAACAGTAATCGCTCCCGCCCCGCTACCAGTTCCCACATCTATCGCTCGACGGATCTCTGGACCAGAGCCTATAAAGGCCTTGACAAGCCTTACAAAACGATAGGTGTCGGGGCCAAAAAATACCGCATCCACCTCATCCGTTGGATAAGCGGAGTGAACCAGCAGCCTGTCTTCCAAGGAAGACCAGCGCACTATACTGCGCCAACCGTCAGCGTAAGGTTCAAGCACACCAGCCCGTGTTAACAAATGAAACTCTGTACCGCTCAACAGTCTTTTATCAAAAGGTAAACTCCACCCAAAAATGTCGCGCAAAGTCTCTGCACGACGCCGTCTGTCCCTGTTTCGGGCATGAGTCAAAGGCGTTACAGTGGTGAAGGAATAGCCCACTTCTTGAAGGTACTTTCCCAGCTCTATCAAACCGCACTTATTAATTTCTGCCATTCTTTTCTGCGAAGCAGATTGGTGCTCTCTCTTCATTCACCCCCCCAAGTCAGCTCCTGCTGTTACAAATATTGCAAAATATCCGGGTAGCTCTAAGCCCTGCGGGAGTGTGATGTTTACCAGGAGCCATCAGCTCAATCAGCTGCCGCATCATCTCCGGAGAAAGTTTTTCTCCCATCTTCGTCTGCAGGCTTGCATCCTTTTGCTTTTCTACACCCTTGGCCTGATCAACCAGAGTATCCCTGAGAGCGAGAATACAGGGAGCAGGAATAGGGGCAGCCCTTGGGATCGACAGCTTGCTCCTTCCTTGCACACTTGATTTGAGCTGCCGATCAGCATTGAAAACTCTGTTATCAGCCTGGCCACTGTTATGCCACTCACCTGCTATCCATTCATAAATAACTCCCCGCTCCCTCGGACTGAAAACACCGAACATTTTTGCTTTCGATCCCTGCAACAAGTGCCAGAACTTGCTATTGTCTGGATCCTGATTGCGCCTTATCCAGCCTTCCTCCACCAGAGCCTCTAGAAAGCGCGGTATCTGCTCACTATCAGACAGCCATTCATTGACTGTCATACCTCTGATCTTGCAGTAATCGGAATGTACCAAAGCAAAATAGCTCTTGCGCTTCAGAATATCGATGACTTCTTTCTCAATATCAAAAGAGGTAATTATCTCTAGACTTCCCACGCCCACACTGTTGAGGTTATAACCTTGCTTGAGTCGACGCAGGAAGTTCTTTCTCTCATTATTGTTGGTGGGCAGATTCTCTATCACTGCTTGTACAGCTCGCCGTGCATGCCCTGTCGAAGCGTTATCCACCGTGACATGCAAAGTAAAGTAATAGGGGTCGATGTCAAGCTCATCAAGCTCATAAGCTGTGATCAACAGGTGGAGCGGAAGCTGCTCATAGCCCAGATTATAACCAATAACTTCCGGTAGAAACTCAGTGCTATGATGACCCAGCGCTAGTTGAACAGCCCCCTGAACATAGTACCTGTCATCCAGGGTCTCTAACTGCTTACAACCTTCCTCGGCCATCAATTTCTGATAAAGCAAGACATGGTTATAGCCAGGGTCACCACTGCCCAGCTCTTCAAGAAATGTCTCGACAAGGGGCCAAAGGCGTCTGTCCTTCCAATAGTTCAGCACCCCATAGAGCCAGGCTCCATCCACAAGCTTGGTAGGAGCTACTTTGGCGACAAACGCCAATGCCTGCCCTCTGGTTTTAAAATAGTGACGCGGTGCTCCTGCCCTTCTTGCTTTTAAATACTGTTGGTAAGTTTCTGCCACTCTTCTTGCTGCGCTACCTGTCCAGTCTTCTAGCTGCTCAAGCTCATCGGGAAGGTCACATTCGAGAGAAGATACCAAGTCAATCTGCGTATCCAGAAAACGCCGAGCGGTTGCGAGAGCCTGTATGGAGCCGGGGTTGCGCAAAAGAGCTTGATAAACTGTACGTGCCGAAATATTTTCTCTGGGTATTTTAGCTGATACTTCCAGACACTTTCCTGCTCTTTCGCTACTCGAGTCATGTTGCATAGCTCCCTGTCTCATCAACTCACCTCTCGTCGCTTAGGCTGCTTCAATTTAAACCCCGGTTTTAACTTGGATTAACGCTCCCTGCACCTGCATTTTATGTGACCTTTGTTTTACTCAATGATTCCTCATCACACTGATTTAATGTGCTCATCTGCAGCTTCTACTTCGCTACTGACAAGGCAGAATCTT
>JALNZZ010000182.1 GCA_023229065.1 Porticoccaceae bacterium | reverse complement strand
GTGCCTATCTCACCCGTAACGCGGGCATAGGCATCAGCGGCGTGAACCGCGGCTTGCTCGTGGCGTACCAGGATGTGATTGACCTTGTCCTGCCGAAAGATGGCATCGTAGATGTGCAGGGCAGCCCCGCCGGGATAACCCCAGATGTGCTTGACACCCGCATCGTGTAAGGCACGAAGCAGAATGTCACCGCCGGATAATAGTTCCACTGTGTTGACCCTCTTGGTTTGTCACGGAGGCCGAACTCCGATGAGGGAACCATGATCGCTGTGCACCACAGGATTGCGAGGGCAACATACGGTCAGGCACTGGGCCGGTTCAGACCGCATCGGGACCGCTGGTAGGCGTTTCCCGTCTGTCGATGACCAGCGAGCGTCATTCACGCCCATCTGGTGGAGGCATTCAGCCTAGGAATCCGCCAATAGAAACTGGCGACCTCGCCACTTTACCAGTTTTGCTGAGTCAGTCAACCGTTACATATAGGCGTTGCTGGTATCGGAGTGGTCGGTGACATCCCGCACGCCTTTAAGCTCGGGGATCTTTTCCAGCAGCGTCTTTTCCACCCCTTGCTTGAGGGTAAAGTCGACCATGCCGCAACCCTGGCAGCCACCGCCAAACTGCAGTACAGCGATGCCATCGACGACGTCTTCCAGGCTGACGTTGCCGCCGTGGGAGGCCAGGCCGGGATTCACCTCGGTCTGCAGGACATAGTTGATTTTGTCCTCCACCGGGCTGTCATCGTTGACCTTCGGCAACCGGGAGTTTGGGGCGCGGATGGTGAGCTGGCCGCCGAAGCGATTGTCGGCATAGTCCACCTTCGCATCCTCGAGAAACGGCAGACTGCGCTTTTCGAGAAAAGTGCGAAAGCTCTTCAGCTCAATGACTTCATC
This sequence comes from Porticoccaceae bacterium, assembly GCA_023229065.1. GTDB lineage: Bacteria > Pseudomonadota > Gammaproteobacteria > Pseudomonadales > Porticoccaceae > NAT127. Next base: position 2,919 of record JALNZZ010000182.1, on the reverse strand, counting down.
ATCTTCCTGCTCATCGCCAGGACGGCAATAGGAAATGCAGGTCTCAGCCTTGGGCGTACCCGGATCGCTGACAAAAATACGGATACTGATACCGTCACAATCCTGTTTGGCGAGAAGGCCGGCCAAGTATTGCTCGGCGCTGGCGGTGATTTCGATAGAGGAAACGAGGTGCTCTGTGGACATAGGATCTAAACCTGACCAATTTAGTCATGTATTCTATCAGGTAGCACCGCCCCTTCTCAATATGTACGCACACTCTATGTGTGGAATTTGACATTAGACAACAGATCGGAAATCGAGACTAGGGTCTGCTAGAATGACGTTCTTTTCCGTCACTCGCGGTCCTCCTTATCACCCACCACGCAAGGCCAGATCATTGACTGAACACGCCCTCCCCGCCCAGCACCGTATCGCCCAACTCCAGCAAGCCGCCAGCGAGCGCATTCTGGTGATGGATGGCGCCATGGGCACCATGATCCAGAACCTCAAGCTCGGCGAGGAGGATTTTCGCGGTGAGCGCTTCGCCGACTGGCCCCGCGATCTGAAGGGTAACAATGACCTGCTGATTCTCACCCAGCCGGCGCTGCTGCGCGATATCCACACCGCCTACCTGGAAGCCGGCGCCGATATCATCGAGACCAACACCTTCAACTCCACCGCCGTCTCGCAACTCGACTACGGCACCCAGGAGCTGGTGCGGGAGCTGAACCTGGAAGGTGCCCGTCTGGCCCGCCAGGCCGCCGATGCACTCGCCACCCCAGAGCGGCCGCGCTGGGTTGCTGGGGTATTGGGCCCCACCAGCCGCACCTGCTCCATTTCTCCGGACGTCAACGACCCCGGTGCCCGCAACATTACTTTCGACCAGCTGCGGGAAGACTACGAGGTCGCTGCCGCCGCCCTGATCGAGGGCGGCGCCGACATCATCCTGATCGAGACGGTGTTTGATACCCTCAATGCCAAGGCCGCCCTGTTCGCGGTGGAGAGTGTCTTTGATCGCCTTGGCGCACGGCTGCCGGTGATCATCTCCGGCACCATTACCGACGCCAGTGGCCGCACCCTCACCGGCCAGACACCGGAGGCCTTCTGGAACTCCCTGCGCCACGGCGATCTGTTCGCCATCGGGCTCAACTGTGCGCTGGGGGGCAAGCAGCTGCGCCCCCACATCGAGGAGCTGTCGCGCATCGCCGACACCCTGGTGAGCGTGCACCCCAACGCCGGCTTGCCCAACGCCTTCGGCGGTTACGATGAAGAGCCGGAGCAAACTGCCGCTATTCTTCGCGAATTTGCCGAGAGCGGCTTCGTCAACATCGTCGGCGGCTGCTGCGGCACCACGCCTGAACATATCCGCGCCATTGCCGCCGCAGTGGCCGATCTGGCGCCGCGCACCGTACCCGAGCTGGAGCCCGCCTGCCGCCTATCGGGCCTGGAGGCCTTCAACATCACCGCCGACTCCCTGTTTGTGAACGTCGGCGAGCGCTGTAACGTCACTGGCTCAGCGCGCTTCAAGCGTCTGGTCATGGAAGGCGATTACGCCACCGCTCTGGAAGTGGCCAAAGAGCAGGTTGAAAACGGTGCCCAGATTCTCGATGTCAACATGGATGAAGGCATGCTCGACGCCGTCGAGGCGATGACCACCTTCCTCAAGCTGATCGCCTCGGAGCCGGATATTTCCCGCATTCCCATTATGGTGGATTCGTCCAAGTGGCATGTGATCGAGGCTGGCCTCAAGTGTATCCAGGGCAAGGCGGTAGTGAACTCCATCAGCCTCAAGGAGGGCGAGCAGTCCTTTATCGAGCAGGCCACACTGTGCAAACGCTACGGTGCCGCTGTAGTGGTCATGGGCTTTGATGAGGAAGGCCAGGCCGACAACCTCGAGCGCCGCCAGGCAATCTGTCAGCGCAGCTATGACATCCTGGTGAACAAGGTCGGCTTCAATCCCAACGACATTATCTTTGACCCCAACGTGTTTGCTGTCGCCACCGGTATCGAGGAGCACAACAACTACGCTCGGGACTTTATCGACGCCTGTGCCTGGATCACTGCCAACCTTCCCGGCACCCTGATCTCCGGCGGCATCAGCAACGTTTCCTTCTCGTTCCGGGGCAACAACCGCGTGCGCGAGGCCATTCATTCGGTCTTTCTCTACCACGCTATCCGCAACGGCCTGTCCATGGGCATCGTCAACGCCGGGCAGCTGGAGGTCTACGACGAAGTGCCCCGGGAGTTGCGCGATCTGGTGGAGGACGTCATTCTCAACCGCACCCCCGAGGCTACCGAAAACCTGCTTACTGCCGCAGAAAAGTACCGCGACAGCGGTCAGAAGGAAGCCGCCGCGCAGGACCTCGAATGGCGCCACCTGCCCCCTCACAAGCGCCTTGAGCACGCGCTGGTGAAAGGCATCAACAGCTTCATCATTGAGGACACTGAAGAGGCCCGGCAGCTCGCCGACAAGCCCCTCGACGTGATCGAAGGGCCGCTGATGGACGGCATGAACGTGGTGGGCGACCTGTTCAGCAGCGGCAAGATGTTCCTGCCCCAGGTAGTGAAGTCAGCGCGGGTAATGAAACAGGCAGTGGCCTACCTGCAACCCTTTATCGAGGCAGAAAAGCAGGAGGACGCGCAAACCAATGGCCGCATCCTGATGGCCACAGTGAAAGGCGACGTCCACGATATCGGCAAGAACATCGTCGCCGTCGTCTTGCAGTGCAACAATTATGAGGTAATCGACCTCGGCGTGATGGTCCCAGCGGACAAGATTTTGCAGACTGCCGTTGAGCACCAGGTCGATATCATTGGCCTGTCGGGCCTGATCACCCCTTCCCTCGACGAAATGACTCACGTGGCATCAGAGATGGAGCGCCTGGGGATGGAGTTGCCTCTGCTCATCGGCGGCGCCACCACCTCCAAGGCACACACCGC
>JALNZZ010000181.1 GCA_023229065.1 Porticoccaceae bacterium | reverse complement strand
GGGGAACGGTCGTCATTGTTACCCATGAGCTGGACAGTATTTTTGGCATTGCCACCAACGCCGTGTTTCTCGATGCGGAAACACGCACCCAGCTGGATCAGGGGCCGCCGGACTGGCTGTTGAACCACAGCTCTCACGCCGTCGTGCGCCAGTTTCTGTCCCGCGGTCGCCGGGACTCCAGGCAGGCTTCAGGGGAGCTGCAACCTTCAGGAGACAGGGCATGAGCCGTTCCGCCAATCCCGTGGCCGTAGGCCTTTTTACTCTCATCACCCTGGTGTTGGCGGGGGTGCTGGTGATGACCTTCAGCGGCAGCAACTGGTGGAGTGACCGCGATCGCTATGTTCTGGTCTATGACTCTTCGGTGCGGGGCCTGAATGTTGGCGCTCCAGTTACGCTCAAGGGGGTCAAGATCGGCCAGGTCGTAGACATCCGTACCAGCATTTATGGTGACAGCCCCGATGTGCTCAATCTGGTTACCATCGACATCGACGCTTCCACCATTCTGCGTGGGGAGGGAGGAAAAGGCCTAGCTGTCGAGCAGTTGGTAGATAGAGGGCTGCGTGCACAGTTGCGTCAGCAGAGCATGCTCACTGGTTTGCTATACGTCGATGTGGACTTCGAGCCCGGCCGGCCGGCCCATTACCAGAAAATGAAAACCGACCATCCACAGCTGCCTACTACTCCTACCAACCTGCAGCAACTCACCCGTGACCTCGAGGCCGTAGACGTCAATGCGCTGGTAAGCGATCTACAGCAGGCCCTGAGTGGTATCAATCAGCTACTCAACGACCCCGATCTGCAGTCTCTGGCGGGCAATCTGGCTCGCACTGTGCAGGTGGTAGAAGATACTACCTTGAGGCTCGGTGACGCAGGTGGTCAGCTGGCTACCGATTACTCCGCCCTGGCGGTGAGTGCCGCGGCGATGCTCGACACCGCTGGTCAGGAGCTGCCAGGGATTCTCGTCAAGCTGGACGATACCCTCGAAGCGATGCGCCAGAGTGCCCGGAACATGGATGAGTTTTCCGCTAATGCTGCCTTTATGGCCTCTGACGACTCGCCGATTCTCTATCGGCTGAACGGCGCAGCCAAAGGGATCAACGAGGCCGCAGACCAGTTGCGCCTTCTTTCCGATCTGTTGGAGCAGCAACCGCAGATGCTGCTCTACGGCAAACCCAGTGAGGACTAGCTTATGATACTGAAGCACTGCCGCTCACTTTTCTCTGCCCTGATTGTGTTGGTGCTGACCAGTTGCGTGGCGCCATCGAGTCCGCCGCCGAACTACTATCTGTTGACGGCACAGGCCGTGTCAGCGCAAGCCAGCCTTGCTGACGTTAGCCTTGGCGTAGGTCCGGTGCGGGTGGCGCCGTTTCTGGAGCGGGTGCAGTTGGTGAGCCACGATGGCCGTGCAGGCCTCACTGTAGACGGCCGCCACCGCTGGGCAGAGCCCCTGGACAAGGGGATTCAGCGGGTGATGGTGCAGAATCTGGCAGCGCTGACCGGGGCTCAAACCCGCAACTTCCCCTGGTCGCGCAGTGCCATCCCTCAGCGCGCTCTGCGTATTGATGTGCTCGATCTCAACAGTCAGGGGCAAGAGGCAGTTCTGGAAGTGCTCTGGGTGGTTGAAGATCTCGGTGGTGAGCAAGCACCCCTGAGAGGACGCGAAAAGTTGTCTCAGCCGCTCGGCGATGACAGCCCCGCAGCGCAGGTGTTGGCCTATAGCCGCTTGCTGGACAACCTGGCACAGAATATCGCTGCCCGGCTAGAGCGCGTTGTAGAAGGCGTGCAATAAAGGCTCGGCAGTAACAGTACCTTAAAAGCCGGCAGGCAGTTTGCAGCCGCTTGTTGGTGCGAGGCGGTTCTCTTCTTCCAGCCCAGGACTTTCGACTGCCTGATGTCAGGCTTCTTCCAGAAACTCCCGCAGATAGCGAAACAGTTTGCGGCTGGCCGCTGGCGGCTTGCCGCGCTCGGCTTCCTGGCGTGCCTGGCGAATCATTTGGCGCACTACCTGGCGGTCCAGGTGGGGGTGTTCTTCGAGCAGCTCTGATAGTGCCGGATCGCCGTCGCGGATCAGCTGATCACGCAGCGCTTCCAGGCGGTGGAAGCGCTGCCGGAACTGTTGATCCTGCTGTTCGAAGCGGTCCAGCGCGGCGCTGATGGCATCGCTGTCTTCGCGGCGCATCTGCTTGCCGATGAACTGCAGCTGGCGGCGCCGCGCTTCACGCTGAGTGAGGCGTTGATAGAGGGCGATGGCATCGCGCAGCTCGTCGCTGAGAGGAATCTGAGCGCGGCGACTGTCGGGCATATCGATTAGCTGCTGGCCGAATTTTTGCAGTTCGGTCATCTCGCGCTTGAGAGCAGACTTGCTCGGTGGGCCCTCACTCTCAGCGTATTGATCATTGTCATAAAAGTCGTCAGACATGGGTACAGTCAACCGTAGAACAGGGTGGCGAGCCCGAGAAAAGAGAAAAAGCCCATCACATCGGTGACGGTGGTCAGGGCCATGCTGCCGGCCAGGGCGGGGTCAATGCGCAGGGCTTTGAGGGCAGTGGGCAGCAGCACACCGGCAGCGGCGGCAGTGACCAGGTTGATCGCCATGGCAGTGGCAATAATGGTGCCGATTCGCCAGTCGCCAAACCACATGGAGGCAATGCTACCCATCACTGTTGCCCATAACATGCCGTTTAGACAGCCGATGGTGAACTCCTTGCTGAACAGCCAGCGGAAGTTATTGCGGCTGACCTGGCCAAGGGCCATGCCGCGCACCACCACAGTGAGAGTCTGATGGCCTGCCACACCGCCCATGTTGGCAACGATGGGCATCAGTACGGCGAGGGCGACGACTTTTTCGATGGTGTCTGAGAACAGGTTGACCACCGATGATGCCACCAGGGCAGCGCACAAATTGACCGATAGCCACAGGGCGCGGGCCGGTGCCGAGCGGCGCACCGAGCTGAAGGTTTCTTCTTCGTCGCTGAGGCCGGCGAGGCTCAGCAGGGAGTGGTCGGCGTCCTCAATGATTACGTCCACCACGTCGTCGATTGTGATGCGGCCAAGCAGTTTGCCCTGCTCGTCCACTACCGGTGCCGATACCCAGTCGTGGCGCTCAAACAAGTGGGCGACCTCGGAATCTGGCATGGTGGCGGGAATCGCTTCGACATTGGTGATCATCACTTCCCGCACGGTGATATTGGGACCGCAAGTGAGCAGTTTGCGGATCGGGAGAATACCGAGAAAGGTGTCGTTGCGGTTGACCACGAACAGATTATCGGTGACCACCGGAATTTCTTCGTGACGGCGCAGGTAGCGCAGTACCACATCCATAGTGAGATCGGCACGCACGGTGATGGCATCGGTGTTCATCAGGCCGCCGGCAGTATCGTCGGCGTAGGACAACACCTTCTCGACCCGCTGGCGATCCTGCTCGTCCATGGCGCGCAGTACTTCGGGAATCACCTGGTCCGGCAGCTGATTGAGAATGTCGGCAATATCGTCAGGGTCCATACCCTCAAACAGAGCGGCGACCTCGGCGCTGTCCATCTCGTCGAGGAACTCCTGCCGCACCTGCTCGCTGAGTTCGCCGAGCACCTCTCCCTCGAACTCTTCGTCGAGTAGACCCCACAGGACGCGGCGGGCGCGGGGTGGCGCGGACTCGATATGGTGAGCGATGTCGGGGATAGCCAGATTGTTGAGCATGTGCCCGACGCGATTGAGATCGGCGGGGTCAATGACCTGGTCGATCCTGGCGAGGAGGGCTAGCTGGCTGGATTTGATGGTCACCGATGGTCTCCCTGAGTACGGGCTGGGCAACTGGCT
>JALNZZ010000001.1 GCA_023229065.1 Porticoccaceae bacterium | reverse complement strand
GCAGAGCAAGAATACCGTCGCCCAGTGCACTCCCGGCCTCAGCAACCCTCCTATTGAAAGAACCGAGGCAGGAAATTCACCTTGTGAAAAGTTCAGTTGTACCTTAAGAATCCATGTCCCGCAGGTACTGTTCCAGCTCGGTGTAGCCGCCAATGTGCTGGGTACCATGAAAAATTTGCGGTACTGTACGCACTGGTTTACCGATAGTTTTCTCCAGGTCTGCGGGCGAAATACCCTCTTCCATCATATCCACGTACTTGTGGGGAAGATTTTTCATGCCCAGAACCTGCTTGGCTCGTACACAGTAACCACAGCCGGGGCGTCCAAAAACGGTAAAAGGTTCCATTGCCTGTCTCCTCTTTGATCAGTTGATGGTGACAGTCTACCCACCCTCACCCCATCAATCTATTTGATAAGGGATATACAGGTGATTACTTTTAGCTATCGGAGGCGTAGATGGCAGAGCAACTCCACATGGGGACTGTGCGGGAACAGGTCCAAGGGTTGAACTGCTACAGCGCGAAAACCTTTCTCTACCAACACTGCCAAGTCCCGCGCCAGAGTCGCAAGGTCGCAGGAGATATAAAACACCTCCCGAACACGGTGTTTTTTGGGCAGTAGCTGCGCGATATTCTTAAGGCCATCGCGAGGTGGGTCCAGTACCAGAACACCGGCATCGGGACAACACCGCCGCACTCGCTCCAGCACTTCATCAGCAAACAGGTTGCCCACAAGGGTTTCCACCCCTGGCAACCGCCGCGCCGCCAGCTGTTCGATGGCATCCCCGGAACCTTCCGCTGCCACAATACGGGCAAAGCCCGCCGCCGCGATCACCTCAGTGAAATTGCCCGACCCGGCAAACAGCTCTACCACGGGTGTTGCGCGGTCGAGGGGCTCCAGACGCTGCCCCAGCCACTCGCGCATCACCCTGTTTTGTTCATCATTGCCCTGGCGAAAGTGCAGCCGCCGGTTGACAGCGACTTCTCCGAGGCCCGTATCTTCGTCAATATCCAGAGTGGTCCAGTCGCGCCTTTTGGCCGGTCGCCAATCCCGGTTGGGCAGCGTGGCAACCAACGCCTTTAGAGTGGCACGGTTACGCTCGGTGAGGATCAGACAGTCATCCACTGGCGCCAGGTGTCGAGAAGCCGCACTGACAAATCCCAGTCGCTCGCCATCCGTCTTTAGTTGTGCCCGGTTGCGGAACCCCAGAGTACGCGGTGAGCCGATAATAGGGAGAATACAGTCCTCCCCCAACAAGCGTCCCAGACTGCGGTGCACTCGCTGCTCTTTGGCCGCTAGTTGCGCCTGGTAATCGACAAACTGCCAAGGACAGCCACCGCACTGGCCAGCCGCAAAACCATGATGGCGGCAGGGAGCATTGCGGCGGTGGGGTGAGGGCTCCTGCAGGGCTTCCAGCACGGCAAAGCCGAAGCGGTTTTTGAAGCCGGTGATACGAAACTGGCCTACCTCTTCCAGCCATACGCCAGAAACGAAGAACACCTGTCCATCAGGGTGTTCGACAATGCCACTGCCCTCGCTGGACAAGGCGCGAACCCGGGCGGTAAAACGATCGTTGAGGCTGGGCATGGCGGTACCGACAAAGCTGGCAGGAGCAGGGCTCAAGAACCGCTATGATAACACCCAGCACCTTTTTCTACCGGACGCCCGATAAAAACCTCGCCACAGTACAGTTATTTTCGCTGCCACTGCCCGTTGCTGCGAACAAACTGGCCAGCGGGTGTTTTCTCAATGGCTTTTTGGGCAGCCAGCGTTTCCACATCTTTGACGGCGATTTTGTTCTGCCCCGCGATACGCTCGTATTCGGCCTTGCGTTGGCGATTGATATCATTCACCAGAGCAGTAACCTCTGCCGTGGGCGCACTGACTGGAGCGATGTAGCCGGTCGCCGTTTCGCCCACCAGGCCCTGACTCTTGGCCTCCTGAAGGTCAAGCGCCCATAGGGCCGGGCTAACTACCAGCAGGGCCGATGCCAAGGTGCGAAACAATAGTTGTTTGTTGAACATGGTTAAGGTCTCAGACAATGGGTTGGTCGTCGTGTCGATTGGCCGGGCAAGGTCAGAACAGATCACTGTCTTCGGAGAACAGTCCTTCCAGTTCACGGTCCACCTTGACGCGGATCTCATGGTCGATCTTCACATTCAAGTTGATGGTAATGGGTTCTGTAGGAGTTTCCACCCTCACCGTGGGGCTACAGGCTATCAGTACCGGCGCAGCCAGTAGCCAAACCCCTGTCCACATTAATTTTTTCATGCTGATTTTCTCCATCATTTCGGTCTCCCATGGAAACCCCGGTTCGCTGTCAGCGGCTTAGCCGGTCTTCAAGCCGCTTGATCACATCGTCGCTGAGCCTTAAAGCGCGCAGCAGGTCAAACAGATTTTCCTCTACATTGATGTTGAAGTTTACCGCCTGTCCGTCAAACTCATCCGGGTTGTGCCCGGCCAACTGCAAACCCAGCAGCAGATCCCCACTGGGAGCAAAGTCTGTCCGCACTGCGAGGGTGTCGTAGCGAAAATTGTTCAACAGCCGCAACGCGACATTCAGTTGCTGGTTGCCTGCAGCCGCCGCGTCACCGGCTTCTCCCCCATCATAAACGATCATCCCGCCTGGCTGTTGACCCGACAACTCGCCACCATCGATGGAGATACCTTCAGCACCGAGCTGCACCGGTAGTTTGCCGCTCATAATGCCGTTACCCGACAGGCCGTGGTCGGCGTACAAAGCAAAGATCTCACCCAGCTGCCAGTCGGACAACACCAGGTTGAACGTCGTGCTGGCATCCAGCGGTAGAGCAACTTCGAAAGGAGCTTCCAGATACACCGCACCGTCGAACAAACGGGCCTCGAAATGGTCCACCGCCCAGTGGGCTTGCTCCAGGGACGGGGAGGGCAGCAGCCGCACTGCGGCGGCAATATCATCCACCGCCACACCGGCACTAAGCTGGGCGACCTTGATCTCGATAGCATCCACAGAACGCCACTGACCGTTTTCCTCTATGACGGCGTCAAGAGCGACACCGTTTACAGCCACTCCCTGCACCAGTCCGGTGAGTCCGGACAGGCTCAAGACAAGGCGCTGGCCAGGAGGCAGTACCGCCAGACTTTCTGGCAGGCTTGTCGAACTCGCTCCGACTCTTTCCTTACCTCTTTCCATCATATTTTCCGGCTGTACTCCGCTGAGCTGATAGTGCAGCCGGCCTGTACCTGCAGTGAGCGCAACGGGTAGATCAAGAGATGTCAGAGTGCCAAGGGTCTCCAGCGCCTTGGGCAGATTGGCGGTGTGACTGTCCAGAACCAGCCGGTAATCACCGTCATCGGTCAACACACCCTGCCATTGGCCAGAGAGGGCAAGACCGTCTTCGGCAATAGTCCCTGACAGGAGCCAGCTGTCATCAGCTTGATGGACCTTGCCATCAAGCTGTGCGGCCAGCAACGGCTGGCCGCGGCTGTGCAGGCCAAGCTGCAGTTTGGCAGAACCACTGATGCTGTCCGCCACGACCACATCAGCGAGCTGCGCCTGTACAGCGAGATGCTGGCCCTCCGGCCCTACAGTGATCAGAGCATCAGCTGCTTGCAGCGCCAACTCCCCAGCGCTCACGACGATAGGCTGGTCAGTACTTACTTCCAACCGGAAAGGCGCTTCACGGCGCCAAGCGGCGAAGAACTCAGACTCAGGCAATACCGTGTTCAGATCCGGCAGTTCACCTTCCACGGTCGCCGGTCTGCGCAGCACAATTTTGAAATCCCGCAGACTGCCCGCCAAGCCGTAGCTCAGCCGTGCTTGCATCTCACCGACGGCCGGGTCTGGCCAGCCCTGCCAGGCCAGGCGATGGCGCACAGTGCCCTGCAGAGCACCGTCCAGCAGCCAGTCGACCATCTCACCCGTCACCACTGCGGGTAACTGTAGTACCAGCCGCAGTCGTGTATCTCCTGTCAGTGCCGGCAGGGAGTCGAGCACATCGCCGGCCGCCACAAGCGGGTGGCCAGCACTGTGCAGGTTGCGCAGGGTTCTATACAGGTTGCGATGGTGTACATCGCCATGCAAGGCAAGCTCGAGGCCTTCCCAGGATGAATCTGCAGCAAGCGACAACGCCAGATTGGCTACCAGGCGACCGGCATTGGTGATGCCAATACTAACCTCCAGCGGCTTGTCGCGACGGCTGGCGACATCGAGCAAGAGCAGTACCGTGTCCGCCACCGGTGCCTCTCCGGCTTCCAGTTCCCGAAGGGCCAGGGTGGCCTCAAGCTCTCGCTCCGCCAGCTCCCAGTCGCTGCCCACCAGGCCCAATACCCGGTCATCGGACAAGCGCAAGGTGCCGGAAACCGCCTCCAAGGTCAGTCTGGCTACCGGCAGTGACCCCAACCAGGCCTGGGGCAACAAGGGAGGGATCTCCAGATCAGTACCTGGAGAGCTACTCTCGTCACTGGTAGACAAATCCAGATCAATATGGGTATTGCCAATGGAGATGCTATCGATAGCGCCGTTGAATAGACGCCACCACTGGTAGCCCATATCCACCTGCTCCAGGTGCAGGACAAAGGGCGTGCCTTCAATAACGCCACGCGCATGGATATCCTGGATACGCAGGCGGTTGAAGCGCCATTTCACTTCACTGGTGGACAGCGACTCCACCCCATAGCTGGTGAGATAGCTTTCGATACGAGGCGTAACCAAGCCGGAGAACTGCCAAGTCAGCAGCCCAACTACAGCAGCTAGCAACAACGCCAGGATCACCAGCCCCATGGCCAGTTTGCGCACCATATCAGTCTCCCTGCCGCTCACTCCCTCAGACAGGCCCCTGCATTGGGAGTTCAGCCCGAGGCAGCGTCACTCATCAAAGTCGTGTATCCGGATATCTGCCATCTACAACCATTGCAGCGGAGCTTCGTTGAAAGCCGCCAGCTGCTCCCGCAGTTCGAGGATATGATCCCCCCAGTAACGGGGGGTATTAAACCAGGGGAAAGCGCGGGGGAAAGCAGGATCGTGCCAACGTCGCGCCAGCCAGGCACTGAAGTACATCAACCGCAGGGCGCGAAAGGCTTCGATCCAACGCAATTGGCGGTGTTCAAAGTTGTGGAACTGGCTGTAACCGTCAAGTATTTCTCCCAGTTGCACCTGCTGGCGGTGGCGCTCGCCACACAGCAGCATCCAGACATCCTGGATAGCTGGAGCCATGCGCGCATCATCGAAGTCGACAAAGTGGGGCAGTTCATCCCGCCACAGGATATTGCCCGGATGGCAGTCGCCGTGAACACGGATATAGTCTGCCTCCTCCAGGGTGGACATTGATTCCCGCACAGCAGCCAGCAGATCCGCTACCACGGAATCGTAGACCGCGGCCAAATCGCGAGGCACGAAATATTCACGCACATAGGCGGCGCTGTCATCGCCAAAAGACATGGCGTCGATGGCCGGACGGTGGACAAAAGGCTTTACTGCCCCCACGGCGTGGATGCGGCCGACAAACTTGCCGAGCGTGTGGAGATTATCCAGGTTATCGAGTTCGGGAGCGTGCCCGCCGCGGCGTGGGTAAAGTGCAAAACGAAAGCCGTCGTAGTGGCCCAGGCTAGCACCCGCCTGGTCGCCTTCCAGCAGCAGAGGCGCCACCACTGGCAGTTCCTGCTCCAGCAGGGCAAAACAAAAATCGTGTTCCTCGGCGATCTGGGCATCACTCCAGCGCTCGGGGCGGTAGAACTTGGCAATCAGAGGCTGGGCATCGTCGATCCCCACCTGATAGACACGGTTTTCGTAGCTGTTGAGAGCAAACAAACGACCGTCACAGAGCAGGCCTGCGCTTTCCACTGCGGCCATGATCAGCTCCGGTGTGAGGCGCTCGAACGGGTGTCCCTCGGCATCAGAGCCGGGGCTGTCGACAGCGTGGGGCGTCTCCTCCAGGCGGTTCATCTATAGCAGGCCGCGTCAGAGGAAGCCATCGGACAAGGCCTTGCCTTCGTTGTAAGCTAGCCACCCCTTGATAATGCGATAGATATACCACACCACTGTGACCAGCAGAATGATAAAACCGATGCCGACGATCACCAGCAAAAAACCGATAAAGCCGCCGAGCAACATGTACCAAAAGGTCTTGATCTGCCAGCGCATGTGGGATTCCAGCCAGGTTCCCTTCACTTCGTCGCGCTTGAGATAATTGATGATCACGCCGGCGACACTGGTGAGACCCACCACAAAGCTTACCGCTTGAAGAACGTAGACGATCAGGACCACGTTCTTCTGCTGCTCTGTCACGGTCGACGCCGTGGTTTGAGTGGAAGGCTGGGAGGAAGAGACAGGCTGGTTGTCCATAGCAAGAACCTTTGTGAGTCTGTGGTGTGGAAATGGCGCCCCGCGCCTGGATACTACCACCAAAACCTGCTCTTGAGCGTGGCAATCGAACTCGCTGCGCGAGTTGATCGTACCCTGTTCTGGTGTGCATTCTCGACAGGGTCGCTGCCGCGACGGGCAGGGTATAAATAACGGCCTGCCGCCGATTAGGATCTGTTAACAGGCCCTGGCTCAAAACGCCACAACTTTGCCTGGATTCATCACATTATTCGGATCAAAAACACGTTTGATGTGCCGAAGATAGTCGATTTCCGCTGCACCTAGCCCATAGTGCAGATAATCCTTCTTCAGCAATCCGATACCGTGTTCGGCGGAAATACTGCCCCCGAACTCTGCAACAGTTGCCAACACACGCCCAGTGACAGCTGGTGCCAGAGAAACGAGTTCCGACCCGGTCACCTCCGCGGGAGGCAGAATGTTGAGGTGGATATTGCCGTCGCCCAGGTGGCCGAACCACACGGACTCCAGGGTTGGAAAACGTTCTGCCAGCAATGCCTCCATGGCACTGACAAAGCCAGGCATCTTCGCCAGAGTGACAGCAATATCGTGTTTGAGAGGCCGCGCTGCAGCAAGACTCTCGGAGATATCCTCCCGCAGCCGCCACAGGCTGACGGCCTGGCGTTCAGAGTGGGCAATTACCCCATCATCGACCCAGCCGCGCTCCTGGCAATAGAGGAAGAAGTCGAGTACCGCCTGCTCACCGCCCGCCGGTTCATCGAACTCCAACAATCCATAGAAAGGCGTCGCAGTTGTCAGTGGCGCTGTCAACCCGGTGTGGGCAGTTACCCTCTCCAGAGCCCGCCTGGAAAAGAATTCGAAGGCCGACAAGGCAAAACGCTGGCGGGCCTCAGCCTGAACATGCAGCAAGAGAGCGCAGTCGCCAGCACCCACCACCATCACCCGTGCTGAGGGAGGAGGTGCTCGAAGCTTCAAGGTCACTTCACAGATCACCCCCAAAATCCCCTCGCTGGCGATAAACAGATGCCGTAGATCCGGCCCACAGTTGTTCTTCACCAAGCCACGGTTGAGATCCAACAGGTCGCCAGCACCGGTCACCACTTTGAGACCCAGCACCTGCTCCCTGGTACTGCCGTAGCGCAACACCCGGATCCCTCCGGCATTGGTGGCCACATTACCGCCGATCTGGCTGGAGCCAGAAGAGGCAAAATCTACTGGATAGAAAAACCCCACCTCGCGGGCGGCCTGTTGCACCCGGGCAGTGACGACGCCCGCTTCGCAGCACAGCGTGTGATCTACAGGGTCGATGGCCCGAATGCGGTTCATGCGCTCCAGGGACAGGACAATCTCGCCCTTGGCCGCCACCGCGCCACCGGATAGCCCCGTGCGCCCTCCCGATGGCACGATAGCCAGGTGATGTTCATTGGCAAGGCGCACCAGGGCCTGTACTTCAGCGATAGTGGCAGGCAGCACCACCGCGGCGGGAGCCGGAGTCCAACCAGTCGTGCGATCACAGCCATAAACAACAAGGCTGTCCGCATCGGTGCGCACATGGGCAGCGCCTACCAAAGAAGCGAGAGTGGCGATTACATCGGCGTTCATAACGTTACAGTGGTACTGGCGGGAAGTGCCCGTCAGGGGCGATGTTTGGTATGCTCATCTTCCTTGCCAGCAAACCCCATCGCGGCAAAGATACGATTACGCAAAGGCTCCGCCTCATTGACCATATGGTGACGCACATCGGGCAGCAGCACTACCTGCGCCTGCGGGAAGCGGCGCTTGAGTACCCGCAAGTTAAAGCGCCAGGCCAGTGTCGTGTCCTTGTTGCCCTGGAGGATGGTAACGGGATAATCACAGGGCGGCCCCTTGCTGCACTGAGCCACCCACTCTTTCATTGCACCGATCCAGGGCACCGGAATATAGCGACTCTGCATGGGATCGCTATTGGCGAGAAACTCGACGAAGCTGGCATCGCTGCTGTTGGTCAGGAAAAACCGTGGTACCGCAGTACGAAAGCGGTGCGTCAGCGCATAGACGATTCTGTTCAGCCACCATTTGGCCGGTGCCACCAGAGGAGCCAGCAAGGCGACCCGCTCCAGATCATCGCCACCCTGCTCGAGTAGCCGTTTGATCAAAATGGCACCGCCGGTGCTCTGGCCGATGGCCGACAGAGGAGACGGCAGCGGACTATGAATCAGCCGTCGCTGAATGACATTGAACACATCCACATAGTGGTCGAAGCTGTCGATACTGGCGCGCTCACCACTGGATAGACCGTGACCGGGCAGATCGTAAGCCACCACCGCGTAGTTGTGCTGCAGCAAATAGCGAATCAGATGGCCAAACAGCCCCACATGGTCGAAATAGCCGTGCACCGCCACGACGGTACCCCGCGCTTCCCCAGCTGGAAGCCAGTAGTGGCAGGCTATTTTATAATTCCCTGCCACCAGCCGCCCCATGGCGTGAAAAGTGCCGGGCAACTCGCTGGCGAAGTCAATGTTGTAGAAGCCCAGGTACTCGTCAAAACCGGGACACTCACAGGCACGCCGGTCCTGGTCAGGATCGAAGAGGAGGTCCGGCAGGCACTTGCGCAACTGGCGGAGGATATCGGCAGTCAGTGTACTCATCGGTGCAGAGCTTTAAGTGTCCTGTAACACGCTTTTGTTGCCTGCGGCTGCACTGTCATGGCTGCGGAGCGACAGCACACCCGGCAACAGGCGTGCGCGGGCAACTCAGTTGACCCGCGGATCCAGCTCACCTTTCTCATACCGCTTGAACATCGCCTCCAGGCTCAGTGGCTCAATCTTGCTGGCCTGGCCGGCACAGCCGAAGGCTTGGTAGCGGTCGAGGCAGATATCCTTCATGGCCTGGGTCGCGACTGCCAGGTATTTGCGGGGATCAAACTCGCTCTTGTTTTGGGCCAGAAAGCGGCGAATGGCTCCCGTGCTGGCAAGGCGCAGATCAGTGTCGATATTGATTTTACGCACGCCGTGCTTGATGCCTTCCTGGATTTCCTCCACCGGCACACCGTAAGTTTCAGGGATATCACCACCAAACTCATTGATCACTGCCAACCACTCCTGGGGTACCGAAGACGAACCGTGCATTACCAGGTGAGTATCGGGGATACGGGCATGAATGGCCTTGATGCGGTCGATGGCGAGAATGTCACCGGTAGGAGGACGGCTGAATTTGTAAGCCCCGTGGCTGGTACCGATAGCTATGGCCAGGGCATCCACTTTGGTGGCCTTGACGAACTCGGCGGCTTCCTCCGGATCAGTAAGCATCTGGCTGAGATCGAGAACGCCTTCAGCGCCCACTCCATCTTCTTCACCAGCCTGGCCGGTTTCCAGTGAGCCGAGGCAGCCCAGCTCTCCTTCTACCGATACACCACAGGCGTGGGCCATGGCTACCGCTTGTTGGGTAACAGCCACATTGTAGTCATAACTAGCTGGTGTTTTGCCGTCCTCCTTGAGCGAGCCGTCCATCATCACCGAGGAAAACCCCAGCTGTATCGAGCGCTGGCAAATGGCTGGACTGGTACCATGATCCTGGTGCATGACCACCGGGATGTGAGGAAACTCTTCGATGGCAGCGAGAATCAGGTGGCGCAGGAAGGGCGCGCCGGCATATTTGCGTGCGCCGGCAGAAGCCTGCACGATCACTGGCGAATCAGTTTCGTCGGCCGCCTCCATGATGGCGCGCATCTGCTCCAGGTTGTTGACGTTGAAAGCGGGTACGCCGTAGCCGTGTTCAGCAGCGTGATCCAGGAGTTGTCTTAGGGAGATGAGAGCCATGAGTCGGGTCCTGTTTAAGCGCGTTCTTCAAGAATCGCCACCGCTGGCAGCACCTTTCCTTCCACATACTCAAGGAAGGCACCGCCACCAGTGGAAATGTAGGAGACTTTATCAGCGATACCGTATTTGTCCACTGCAGCCAGAGTATCGCCCCCCCCGGCAATGGAAAAAGCATCACTCTCGGCAATCGCCTCTGCCAAAGTGCGGGTGCCGTGGCCAAACTGATCAAACTCGAACACACCAACCGGGCCATTCCAGATGATAGTACCTGCCGAAGTCAGCAGCGCTGCCAGTTGATCGGCGGTTTCCGGGCCAATATCGAGGATCATGTCGTCGGCACTCACTGCAGCCACCTCCTTGGTTGTCGCTTCCGCGGTTTCCGAGAATTCAGAGGCCACCACCACATCCACTGGTAGCGGGATCGAAACCTTGGCCATCAACTTCTGGGCTTCAGGAATCAGCTCGTACTCACACAGTGACTTGCCTACCGGAGTGCCGGCAGCTGCCAGAAAGGTATTGGCAATGCCGCCGCCGACGATCAGCTGGTCCACTTTGGCAGACAGATTCTCAAGTACTGTGAGCTTGGTGGAAACCTTTGAGCCGGCAACGATGGCCACCAGGGGTCGCTTGGGATTGCTGAGAGCAAGCTCCAGCGCTTCCAGCTCGGCGGTGAGCAACGGGCCAGCACAGGCGATGGGAGCGAACCTTGCGACCCCGTGGGTGGAAGCCTGGGCGCGGTGAGCAGTACCGAAAGCATCCATGGCAAAGATATCGCACAGCGCGGCATAGGCCTGTGCCAGCTCATCGCTGTTTTTCTTCTCACCCGGGTTGAAACGCACATTTTCCAGCAACACCACTTCGCCCTCGGCCACCTCGATGCCGCCGCGCCAGTCGCTCACCAGCCGTACCGGCTGATCCAGCAGCTTGCTCAGGTGGTCTGCCACCGGCTGGAGGGAGAAGGCCGCATCAAACTCGCCTTCGACCGGGCGCCCCAGGTGGGACATGAGAATGACTCTGGCACCGGCATCGCGAGCCAGGCGAATAGTGGGCAGCGCGGCACGGATGCGCGCATCGCTGGTGACCTTGCCATCGCGCACCGGCACATTGAGGTCCTCGCGGATCAGCACTCGCTGGCCGCGCAGTTCGAGATCCTGCAGACGTTTTACAGTCAGTGACATCAGGTGATGCTCCTTGTTGTCAAGATTCCTGGGTGATTAGGTCCTGCCAGCGGCAGAGGACATCAATCATGCGATTGGCGTAGCCCCACTCGTTGTCGAACCACACCAGCACCTTCACCAGGCGCTTGCCCGCCACACGGGTCTGACTGGCATCAACAATACCCGAGCGGGGGTCGTGGTTGAAATCGCACGATGCCAGCGGCTCCTCCGTATAACCGAGAATGGCCGGCATGGTGGCGGCAGACTCCTTCAGCAAGCGGTTGACCTCGGCCACATCGGTGTCGCGCTCTACTGTCACCGACAGATCAATGACTGACACATTCTGGGTGGGCACCCGCATGGCCTGTGCTTCCATCCGACCGGCAAGCTGGGGCAGAACCCGGTCAATACCCCGCGCCAGGCGGGTATCCACCGGGATCATGGACTGAATCGCAGCCCGGGTCTTGCGCAGATCGGTGTGGTGATAGGAGTCCAACATCGGCTGATCGTTCATCACCGAGTGAATAGTGGAAATCACCCCCGCCCCAACGCCCAGGTGGCGATGGAGACAGTCCAGCACAGGCACTACACAGTTGGTAGTACAGGAAGCCGCTGACACAATGCGGTGCTCGCCGCGCAGCAGATCATCGTTGACGCCGCACACAATGGTGGCATCGACATCGGGGCGGGCAGGCTGGGAAAACAACACACGGCCAGCGCCAGCCAGCAAATGCTTTTCTGCCAGCTGGCGCTCGTCAAAAGTACCGCTGCACTCCAAAACTATATCGATGTCGGGCCAGCGCAAGTTATCGAGCTCCGCACTATGACTGACAGCGATATTGCGGCCATTCACGACCAGTGCATCGCCTGACACGGTCACTTCACCGGGGAAGTGACCATGGGTGGAGTCGTAGCGAGTCAGATAGCGGATGGTTTCCAGATCGGCCAACTCGTTGATGGCCGTCACTTCGAAGCGCTCTGCCAGGCCACGCTCATGAATGGCACGGAACACCGAGCGTCCAATGCGACCGAAGCCATTAATGGCCAGTCTCATATTATCCTTCCTTGGGTGCATCAGGAGAGCAGTGCCTCGACCCGGGCCACTACGTTGTCGACGGTGAAACCGAAGTACTCAAACAGCTCGCCAGCGGGAGCAGAGGCGCCAAAGCTGGTCATACCCACCACAGCACCGTCGAGGCCCACATACTTGTACCAGAAGTCAGCGTGAGCAGCTTCTACCGCCACTCGGCAACGCACTCCCGGAGGCAAGACGCTGTCGCGATAGTCGCGCTCCTGGGCGTCGAACAGCTCGGTACAGGGCATGGAAACCACTCTCACCTGCCGCCCGGCAGCGGCCAGTTTTTCCGCCGCCGCCATGACCAGCGTCACCTCAGAGCCAGTGGCAATCAGAATCGCTTCTGGCACCCCCTGGCAATCCTTCAGCACATAGCCTCCCCTGGCAATAGCAGCCAACTGCGCATCGTCGCGCTGCTGGTGAGGCAAATTCTGACGCGAGAAGATCAGCGCGCTGGGGCCGTCGCGACGCTCAATGGCTGCTTTCCAGGCTACCGCCGACTCCACGGCATCGCAGGGGCGCCAGGTATTCATATGGGGCGTAGTGCGCAGATTAGTGAGCTGTTCCACCGGTTGGTGGGTGGGGCCGTCTTCGCCGAGGCCGATGGAGTCGTGGGTGAACACGAAGATGCTCTGCTGCTTCATCAGCGCCGCCATGCGCACGGCATTGCGACAGTATTCCATGAACACCAGAAAAGTAGCGCCATAGTTGATGAAGCCACCATGCAAGGCGATGCCGTTCATGATCGCCGCCATGGCAAACTCGCGCACACCGTAGTGCAGATAATTGCCACTGGCATCCTCGGCGGCAATACCTTTTGAGCCCTTCCAGAGGGTTAAGTTAGAACCGGCCAGATCGGCAGAGCCGCCGAGCAGCTCCGGCAATAAGGGTCCATAGGCATTCAGACAGTTTTGGGAGGCCTTGCGGCTGGCGATGGTCTCGCCTTTGTCCTGGCAAGCGCGGATATAGGCATCGGCATCGGCAGCAAAGCTGGCGGGCAATTCACCGGAGAGGCGGCGCACCAGCTCGCTGCCCAGCTCGGGGTAGGCCGCACTGTAGGCATCAAGCTTTTGCTGCCAGGCCATTTCCAGCTGCTTGCCCCGCTCGTGAGCATTCCAGCCTGCAGCAATAGCCGCGGGAATCTCAAAGGGGGGATGCGGCCAGCCCAGAGCTTCCCGGGTGGCGGCGATTTCCTCGGCACCCAGTGGCGCACCGTGGGTCACTTCCGAGCCTTGCTTGTTCGGTGCGCCAAAACCGATCACGGTTTTGCAGCAGATCAGGGTAGGGCGTGTACGGTCTGCCCGTGCAGCCTCGATCGCCGCCCGAATGGCGTCGGCATCATGGCCATCGACAGCGGGAATCACCTGCCAGCCATAAGCTTCAAAGCGCTTGACGGTGTCGTCGGTGAACCAGGCCGGCGACCCATCACCGCCGCTCACCTCGCCATCAATGGAGATGCCGTTGTCATCCCAGAAAGCGATCAGTTTACCGAGCCCCAAAGTACCCGCCAGCGAACAGGCCTCGTGAGAGATGCCTTCCATCAAACAGCCATCACCGAGAAACACATAGGTGTGGTGGTCGATAATGTCGTGGCCAGGACGGTTGAACTGGTCCGCCAACACTTTCTCGGCAATGGCCATACCAACCGCATTGGTGATGCCTTGACCGAGAGGGCCAGTAGTCGTTTCGATACCTGGCGCTTCGCCGTACTCCGGGTGGCCAGCGGTTTTGGAGTGCAGTTGGCGGAAGTTTTTCAGCTCATCTATGGACAGATCATAGCCAGACAGATGCAACAGCGAATACAACAGCATCGAGCCATGCCCATTGGACAACACAAAACGGTCGCGGTTGGGCCAGGCTGGGCTCGCTGGGTTATGGCACAAAAAGTCATTCCACAGTACTTCGGCGATGTCCGCCATACCCATGGGTGCGCCAGGATGCCCACTATTGGCTTGCTGAACAGCGTCCATACTGAGGGCACGGATGGCATTGGCGAGGTCGCGGCGGCTGGGCATGAGGTATTCCTGGAGTCGGGGTGGCTTGGGGTAACTTTGGAGGGGCGCTATTTTCGCCCAGTCAGGTTGCACAGTAAACAGCCAAAAGGCTAGCCTGCCCTCCAATATCAGATGATAGGCTCATTTTTGGCGCTACTTTCCTCCAGATCTCCTCTAAAACGACACTACTGCTCCAAGGCCTACCCCCGCCTACCCTATAACTTAGTCGCCCCGGGTCAGCGCATGCTTCATCACATAGTAGATGTAGTTCTGCTCCTGTACACCGTGAATCAGGTGCGCCCAAGGGCCGACAGCGTAGACAGCCACATCTTCCCCGCCGTGGCTTTCGCTGTGGGCGGGCACCAGGCTTTCCTGAAAGTAATTCCTGGCGGTCGGGTCAACCCCACTGGTATCTGCCCGACCTGGGCTTCCCCCCTTCTGCTCGCGCTCATGAAACGAGTCGTGAACGGCGTGGCCGGGGCCATTGGCATAACTCAGGGTCGTATAGGGCAGCCCGTCGAGAGCCTGATAGGGATCACTCACCGGCTCGCCGCTGGCATCCACACTTTTGACATGGCCGAGAATCGGGTTGCCGCGAGCTGGGTAACCGGCCATGGTCAGAACATGGCTGTGGTCGGCGGTGACAATGATGAGCGTCTCATCGGTGTCCACCCGATCCAGGGCTGTCTGCACCGCTGCGGCAAACGCCTGGCCATCACTCAGTGCCCGATAGGCATTACCCGCGTGGTGGGCGTGGTCAATGCGCCCACCTTCCACCATCAAAAAATAACCCTGCTCTTGGCGGCTCAAACGATCGATGGCGAGGGCCGTCATTTCCGCCAGAGATGGCTCATCGCCATGCTCCTCTCGATCAGCCTCGTAGTGCATATGGCTCGGCCCAAACAGAGCAAGTACCTTGTCTGCCGTGAGTGGATCAATGGCATCGAACTGCGCCCGGTTCCAGGCGTAGACACCTTCGGGGTAACGGTTCTGCCACTCGTCTACCAGGTTGCGTCCATCGCCACGGCGACCACTCTGATCCGGATACTCCGGATCGGGCTCACTGGCGGGCAGAAAGTGGCGGCGACCACCGCCCATCACCACCTCGATACCATCGCCATGGTCGAACTCCACCAGCTGGCGGGCGATATCGCGACACTTATCACGCATGGCTTCAGGCACCAGCGTATCGTCCTCCCAGTTCCGGTCCGGGCTCTTGGCGTAGGTCGCGGCGGGTGTAGCGTGGGTAATGCGAGTAGTGGTGACGATGCCGGTAGCCAGTCCCCGCGCCTCTGCCTGCTCCAGCAAAGAGGGCTGAGCCAGGCGCTCCGAGCCCTCACACTGACCGACAACCGCCTCCGGACCGAGGGAGATCACTGCCGCACGGGTCTTGACCCCTGTCATGATGGCGGACATAGTGCCGGCAGAGTCCGGTGTTTGCAGATTGGTATTGTAGGTTTTGGCCAGCGCCACATGGGGAAAGCGCTCATAGCTCAGCACGTTCTCCTCGCCGCTGCCGCCTCGCGACTGCCCGTCGAAGATACGGGTGGCGGTTACCGAAGTGATGCCATTGCCATCGCCGATAAACAGAATGACATTTTTCGCCTTCCCAGTGTTGGGCTGCACCGCCAGAGCGGCCTGCAAGGCTTCCTGCCCCTGCTGACGCCAGTGGGCGACAGTGTGTGTTTCCGCGGCACCGACCGGGCCCGCAACCAGAGCGGCGGACAGTAACCCGATACGTATCTTTCCAATCATCATTATCTCCTTTATGAGCCCCTTTCGCCCATTGAGCAGGCGTGACCAAGGATCCTAACACTTACCCAATGGCGGCTTGATGACACACCTTCCTTACAGCGACTGGTAGAACTGGCTGAACACCACAGTCAACAGCGCTGTACACGACAGATTGAGCACCAGCCCAACCCGCATCATCGTTTTCTGCGGCACCTTGCCAGTACCGTGCACCAGGGCGTTGGGCGGTGTGGCCACCGGCAACATAAAGGCACAAGAAGCGCAGATGCCCACTGCCAGCACCGCCTGGGTAGGGCTCACCACTTCAGCGGGCAAAGTGACAAAAATAGGTACCAGCAATGCAGTGGCCGCGGTGTTGCTTGTGATCTCACCAAAAAATTGCACAAAGGCAACCAGTGCCAACATGATCAGCACGATACCCCAACCCTCGATCAGCCGCGCAAGACCAAACCCCAGGTATTCACTGGCACCGCTGCTGCCGAGTACAGCACTCAGGGTCAAGCCGCCACCGAACAGCAGCAACACCCCCCAGTCAGCCGACTTCTCAATGCCTTTCCAGTCCACCACTTTCGTCATGGCCAGCAATACCAGCGCCATCAACGCCACCCAGGTGTCCGTATTGCCTACCCCCAACCACAGGGAGAGAGGCTGCCCCAACAGCCAGCCGCTTACTGTTAACACAAAAATGACTAACAGCGTCTTGCGCTGCGATGTCCACTCGAAAGGCTCGCTGTCGACGGCGACGCGGCCATCGGCAAAGTCCGGCTTCAACACCAGGTAGAGCACCCCGAGCATCAGCGGCCACAGTAATAGCACCATGGGAATACCCACATACAGCCACTGTACGAAGTTGAGCCCCAGCTCGGCGGCAACAATGGCGTTGGGAGGCGAAGCCACCACAGTGCCCATACCACCGATTGTGGCCGAGTAGGCGATGAGCAGCAGGCAAAAAGATTGAGTTTGGAGAGATAGCTCTTCTTTCTGGGCCAGCAGCCCCAACACCAGCGGCAGCATCATGGCAATCACCGCCGTATTGCTGATCCAGAACGACAACGGCACAGTGACAGCCGCCAGCAGTACCACTGCATGGCTCAAGCGGCCTTGAGTAAAATGCAGCACTGACCGGGCCAGCCACTTGTCCAGGCCCTGAGCCTGCATCGCAGCCGCCAAGGCAAAGCCGCCCAAAAAGAGAAAGATAATGGGGTGGGCGAAGTTAGCTAGCGCCGCCTGCATGTCCAGCAAGCCCATGGCTACCGCCAATACTGGCACCAGCAGGGCAGTGATGGTGATATGAAAAGTTTCTGATATCCACAGGAAGGCGATGGTCCACAGCATTACCAGCCCGAGGAGCTCCGACCTTTCGGCCTCTACCAGCCCCATAATTGCCATGATACCCACCACCAGTACTGCTCCCCTCATCAGCAGACTTTTCATGATGACTTCCCTATTCTCAGATTGACGGTCAAGTTAACGGCATAAGCCCGGGCAGAGTTTGCCCAGCGTGGCAGGCGGGCAAGTTTACCACTCTCACTAGCGCAGCCCATATATCAAATATTTTTGATATATGATGGAAAGCCGTGCTAGCATCCGCTCCATGAACCCATCTCTCGATAATGGCCACAGGGTGGATATACCCCTTTCACCCCGCGACGATCTGGCAAGCTTGCTCAAGGCCGCTGGCGACTCCCGCCGCCTGGAAGTGCTGCGGGCACTGCGCGCCAATGCCTTCGGAGCTCTGGAGCTCGCCGATATCTTCGCCATGCGCCAGAACACCATGAGCCACCACCTCAAGCTGCTGACCCGCGCCGGGCTGGTCAGCTACCGCCGCGAAGGTACCCATATTTTCTACCGCCGCACTGCCCCCGACGACGCACTGCGGCGGGAGATACTCGCTGCCGTGGATGCGCTCCCCTTGTCGGCCCCGGTCAGTGCCCGTATTCGCGTCATTGAAACTGCCCGCGCCGCCACGTCGCGGGAGTTCTTCCGCGCCAATGCTGACAAATTCCGCGCCCAACAGGACCTGATCGCCGGCTATCCACAGTACGGGGAAGCAGTAATAGCCACTCTCGACCGGCTACCCAGCAACAGTACCTGCACCGTGCTGGAAGTAGGTCCGGGCGAGGGCGAACTGTTGGCAGATCTGCACCCCCGATTCGCCCGTGTAGTCGCCCTGGATAATGCTGCAGAAATGCTGGAGCGCAGCCGCCAGTTTGCCGCCGCTCAGGGCCTGGCAGGCATCGACTTTGTTCACGGCGACACCACCGATGCCGTTACACAGGGTCTCAGCAGCGCCGTCATCACCCTCAACATGGTGCTCCACCACACCCCCACACCGGCAGCTGTCATCGCCGACCTGGCTCAGGTGCTGGAGCCCGGCGGCGTGCTGCTGGTCACGGAACTGTGTCGTCACGACCAGGACTGGGCCCGGCCTGCCTGCGGTGATCTATGGCTGGGCTTTGAGCCGGACGACCTGACTCGCTGGGCCGCCGATGCCGGCCTGGCCGACGGCGCTACAGAGTACCTGCCCCTCAAAAACGGTTTTCGTGTTCAACTTCGTCAATTTATCCGGCCCGCCACTGGCGCGGTACCGGCCACACCAGGGAATACTGCATGAGTACCTACAGCCTCTTTACCTCCGAGTCCGTATCCGAAGGTCACCCCGACAAAATGGCGGACCAGATTTCCGACGCCGTACTAGACGCCATCATTGCCCGCGACAAGCGCGCCCGGGTGGCGGTGGAAACACTGGTAAAAACCGGCATGGCCATTGTCGCGGGTGAGGTGAAGACCGACTGTTATGTCGATCTGGAGGACATCATCCGCGAGGTGATCACCGGTATCGGCTACAACAGCTCGGCGGTAGGCTTCGACGGAGCCTCCTGCGCGGTACTCAACGCCATCGGCAAGCAATCCGGTGATATCAACCAGGGTGTGGACCGTGCCAGCCCAGAAGAACAGGGTGCCGGGGACCAAGGTCTGATGTTCGGCTATGCCACCAATGAAACCGACTTGCTAATGCCAGCGCCGCTTTACTACAGCCACCGGCTGGTAGAGCGTCAGGCCCAATTACGCAAACAGGGCGTCTTGCCCTGGCTGCGCCCAGATGCCAAGAGCCAGGTCACCCTGCGCTATGAAAGCGGCAAGCCGGTAGCAGTCGATGCCGTGGTGCTTTCCACCCAACATGCTGAAGACATTGGTCAGACAGAGCTCCGCGAAGCCGTAATGGAGCAGATCATCCGCCACGTATTGCCCCCAGAGTGGCTGCACGCCGGCACCAAATACCATATCAACCCCACAGGCAAATTCGTCATCGGCGGCCCAATGGGTGACTGTGGCCTTACCGGCCGTAAAATCATCGTCGACACCTACGGCGGCATGGCGCACCATGGCGGTGGTGCCTTCTCCGGCAAAGACCCGTCGAAGGTGGACCGCTCCGCTGCCTACGCCGGCCGCTACGTAGCCAAGAATATCGTCGCTGCTGGTCTGGCCGACAAATGCGAAATCCAGGTGTCCTATGCCATTGGTGTGGCAGAGCCCACCTCTATTTCCGTCAATACTTTTGGCACTGGACAAGTATCGGATGACAAGCTGGCGACAGCCATTCGCCAAGTATTCGACTTACGCCCCTATGGCATCACCCAGATGCTCGACCTCGAACACCCGATTTACCTCCCTACCGCCACTTACGGCCACTTTGGCCGCGATCCCTATGAGCTCACCTACCGCTGGAAGGAAAACGGTGTCGAGAGAGAAGAAACTGCTACCGCTTTCAGTTGGGAAAAAACCGACAAAGTGGAGGCACTCAAGAGCGCGGTGTAGCGCCGTGCCATGACATTCAATGATCCGGGCGCTACGGCGTCCGGTTTGATAGACACTCTCCGCACCAGGTCGCTGTTATACCGGGCGCCGGACCACCAACCAAGGACTTCAAAACATGAACATCAACACCACTCCCACCGACTACAAAGTAGCCGACATCGCCCTGGCCGCCTGGGGCCGCAAAGAAATCGCCATCGCCGAAACTGAAATGCCGGCTCTGATAGCCTTGCGCGAACAGTATCGCGACCAGCAGCCCCTCAAGGGAGCCAAGATCCTTGGCTGTATCCATATGACCATCCAGACCGCAGTGTTGATCGAAACACTCGTCGCCCTCGGTGCTGAAGTACGCTGGTCGTCATGCAATATTTTTTCCACCCAGGACCACGCCGCCGCTGCCATTGCTGCCGCCGGAGTGGCGGTCTATGCCTGGAAGGGTGAAACCGAAGAAGAGTACGACTGGTGTATTGAACAGACCATTCTCAAGAATGGGCAGCCGTGGGATGCCAACATGGTGCTCGACGACGGCGGCGACCTTACCTTGATGCTGCACCAACGATATCCGCAGGTACTCGACCGCATCCACGGCATCACCGAAGAAACGACCACTGGCGTACACCGTTTGCAGGAAATGCTCGCCAAAGGGGAACTGAAAGTGCCCGCCATCAACGTCAACGACTCGGTCACCAAATCCAAGAACGACAACAAGTACGGCTGTCGCCACAGCCTCAACGACGCCATCAAGCGCGCCACCGACCACCTGCTGTCCGGCAAGAGGGCTCTGGTGATCGGCTACGGCGACGTCGGCAAGGGTTCTGCCCAGTCGCTGCGCCAGGAGGGCATGATCGTGCGCATCAGCGAGATCGATCCCATCTGTGCCATGCAGGCCTGCATGGACGGCTACGAAGTGGTGTCGCCCTATATCGACGGCGACCCGGCCAAGGGCGTGGACAAGACTCTGCTCGGCCAGATTGACCTGGTGGTAACTTGCACCGGCAACTACAACGTCTGCGACGCTCCCATGCTGGCAGCTCTCAAGAGTGGTTGTGTAGTAAGCAATATCGGCCACTTTGACAACGAGATCGACACTGCCTACATGCGCAAACACTGGCAGTGGGAGGAAGTGAAGCCCCAGGTACACCTGGTCTACAGGGGCCCCTCAAAAGAACAGGCAGCCAATGACCACCTGATCCTGCTGTCGGAAGGGCGCCTGGTGAATCTCGGCAATGCCACAGGGCATCCTTCCCGCGTCATGGACGGCTCCTTCGCCAACCAGGTACTGGCGCAGATCCACCTCTACAGCGAGCGCTTCGCTGACCTGCCCCCAGCTGAAAAAGCCGGCAAGATCCGTGTCGAGGTCCTGCCCCGCAAGCTTGATGAAGAGGTCGCCGCCCATATGGTACGCGGCTTCAACGGCGTGGTGACCACACTGAAGCCTGAGCAGGCTCAGTATATCGGTGTTGAACTGGAGGGACCGTTCAAGCCGGACTCATATCGCTATTGAGGTGTGTGGCGAAACCAAAGTTTCCATGAAGTAATACTGCCAGCGTTACTTCATGGAGCCGCTACCGCTTCACCCTTAAACCATCGCTGATACACAGGCCTCGGCCCCCATCATGTCTGGTGGCCGACCAACAATCTTGCCAGTCCCAGATTCAGTAGAGCCCCACAGTCATGCAAACACTCCCTATAAGCTTCGAATTCTTCCCTCCCAAAACCCCTGAAGGCCGGGACAAACTACTGGCCGTGCGCGACCGCTTGGCAGCCCTTAATCCGGAATACTTTTCTGTCACCTATGGCGCTGGTGGCTCAACGCGGGACAACACCCAGGATATTGTCACGCAGATTCATCGCGACGGTTACGAGGTAGCCCCTCACCTGTCTTTCGGCGGCGATACGCGGGAGGCGGTGATCGCTTTGCTGCAACGCTACCGGGATACCGGTGTGCGCCGAGTGGTGGCACTGCGCGGCGATATGCCCTCCGGTGCTGGCATTCACAAACTGGTCAATGCCAACGAGCTGGTGGCGATGATCCGCGAGCACTTTGGCGACCACTTCCGGATCAGCGTCGCCGCCTACCCGGAGATTCACCCCGACGCTGAAAACTATAGCCGGGATATCTACTGGCTCGGTGAAAAGTTCCGCGCGGGCGCCGATAGCGCCATCACCCAGTACTTTTATAATGCCGATGCCTATTTTTACTTTATGGATGAATGCGCCAGACAGGGCATCGACAAGCCGGTGATTCCCGGCATCATGCCCATCACCAACTTCCAGAACCTGGTGCGCTTTTCCGATACCTGTGGTGCCGATATCCCCCGCTGGCTGCGCCACAAACTGGCGGGCTTCGGCGAGGACACCGAGGGACTGCGGACGTTTGGCGAGGAAGTGGTGGCGCAGTTGTGCGAGCGCCTGCGGGAAGGCGGCGCACCGGGATTCCATTTCTACACCATGAACCAGGCCGATGCTACGCTGGGAATATTGCGCCACCTGGGGATCGTGTAAAGCTAGTGGAAATAAGCCTTGGCTATATACTCGCGAATCATCCGCTCGGTATTGAAAAATGAGCCGTTGAGGAAAATGGCCGAGCGCCTCACGGCGGCGAATCCTTCCGGGTCGTGGTAATACAGCGGCATGATGTCGGACTCCAGCTTGGCGTACAGCTGCTCGGCGTCGGCCCACCACCTGTCGCCCTCGTGCTGGGCCGTGGCGGGCTCGCCCAGGCTCCAACCGGTGATGCCTTCGACACAGCCCTCCACCCACCAGCCATCCAGTACGCTGAATGAGGGCACACCGTTGAGCGCCGCCTTCATGCCGCTGGTGCCCGAAGCTTCCATCGGCGGGTGGGGGGTGTTCAGCCACACATCGACGCCGGCCGTCAGCAGCCGCCCCAGGTTCATGTCGTAGTCTTCCAGATAGATCACGTCGATCCTGCCGCGCAACCGTTGTGCCGCCTCGAATACCTTCGCAATCAATTGCTTGCCTTCATGATCCCGCGGATGTGCCTTACCGCTGTAAATAATCTGCAGCGGACCGGCGCGCTCGACAAGAGCCTGCAAACGATCGAGATCGGCAAACAACAAATCCAGCCGCTTGTAGGCGGTGGCGCGGCGGGCAAAACCGAGGGTCAGTACCGAGGCGTCGAGGTGGATGCCCGTTTTGTTGCGTACGTGGTCCAACAAGATGCATTTATTGGTGAAGTGGCACTCGCGAATCTCGTACAGCGGAATGCCAATGGCGGTACGCAGGCTGGCGTTGTCCTTGCGCCAGTCCGGTATGTAGCGATCGAAGAGGTCGGCCATGGGGGGGGGAGACCCAGCTGCTCGCATGCACGCCATTGGTGATGGAGTCGATGGTGTACTGGCCGTACATGGCGCGCGATACTTCACCGTGGCGCTTCGCCACACCGTTGATGTAATTGCTGTTGTGGAGAGCGAGCATGGTGAGATCCAGTGCTCCCCCGCAACACATTTGGGCTTCAGTCTCCCACAGCACACTGTCGCTGCCCAACACGGAGCGCACCAGTTCCAGCGAAAAGCGGTCGTGACCCGCCTGTACTGGGGTGTGGGTGGTAAATACACAGCGGCGGCGCACCTGCTTTAGGTGCTCCTCCGTCACCCCGGTACCACCGGTCTGCTCCGCCAGCAGCTCCAGAGATAGCAGAGCGGCATGTCCCTCGTTCATGTGGTAGCGCAAAATATCGCTATACCCCAGCGCGCGCAGCATGCGCCTGCCCCCGATCCCCAGGATGACCTCCTGACACAGCCGATAGCGCTCATCGCCACCATACAGCTGGTGGGTCAGGCGCCGATCGCCGTCCTCGTTGCCATCGACATCACTATCGAGAAAGTACACCGGGACGCGATGACCGTCGACGCCCATCACTTCATAGCGCCAGGCGCGCAATTGAACTGCGCGATTCTCGATAACCACTTCCACTCGCTCGGGCATCTCGACGAGCTTCTCTTCAGGTATCCAGCTGGCCGGGTATTCACACTGCTTGCCGGCGGTATCAAGCACCTGGCGGAAATAACCCTCCCGTGTCAGCAAGGTGACAGCAACCATGTTCAGGCCCACATCGGCAGCAGCGCGCACAGTATCTCCGGCGAGAACACCGAGCCCTCCCGAATAAGTAGCCATATCAGAGTCCAGGCCGATTTCCATTGAAAAGTAAGCGACGATCGATCGTGACAGGGTCATAACAGCTCCCCCTGGGTGAATCGTGAATTGAAGGTGCCTTACCAAGACCAGCAAGATCAAGAATAGTGCAAATAATAACGTTGTCGTGCGGCTCACAAACGCAAGACTGCAAACGCGAGGGGAGAAGGAGAGAGCCACGGCAATAGCCGTGGCCGTGCTTGAACTCGGTGAGCAAACAGGCCCGAGGGTTAGCCCATCGGGTACATGATTTCCTGGCTCACTTCATCAATTTTGGCGAGAGTCTCTGCGTCCAGCACCACGTCTGCCGCCGCCAGGATATCGTCGAGCTGGGCTTCACTGGTCACACCGACAATAGTGGAAGCGACGAAGTCATGCTGTTTGCTCCACGCAGTGGCCAGCGTCGTGACAGAGAGGCCAATCTCAGCGGCGATAGCTTGAAAGCGGCGGGTGGACTCCAGCGTCTTCGGGTTGACGAAGCGATCCACCATCATCTGTTGGCGAGAACCATTGTCTCGATAGCGGCTGAAACGCGCGCCGGTCGGGAAGCCATCATTGTACTTGCCGGTAAGCACCCCGCCCGCCAACGGCGAGAAAGGAATCAGGCTCACTTGCTCGCGCCGACACACTTCCGCCAGCTCATCCTCAAAGCGGCGGTTGTTGAGGCTGAAATTGTTCTGGATAGTTTCGTAGCGTACCAGGCCATGCAGGTCGGACTGCCACAGGCTCTTGGTCAGCCCCCAGGCGTTTTCATTGCTGCAGCCAACGATTCGAACTTTGCCCACAGCTACCAGATCGTCCAGTGCCCTCAGAGTTTCCTCGTAGGGCATATCGTGGTCGGGCCAGTGGGTCTGGTAGAGGTCGATGTAGTCAGTCTGCAACCGCTGCAAGCTGGCCTCTACAGCACGTACAATATGATGCCGATCCAGCGAGGTCTTGGAGCCCCTGATAGGGGCCTGAATCCAGCCGTGGCTGGGGCCAGCCACCTTGGTAGCAAGGATCACCGCATCGCGGTCCTTGGTTTTCAGCCACTTCCCGACAATGGTTTCAGTCAGGCCGCACCATTCCGCGCTCGGCGGCACAGGGTACATCTCGGCAGTATCGTAGAAATCGATGCCAGCATCGAAGGAGCGGTCGAGAATACGCAGAGCGGTGGCCTCGTCGGCCATGCTGCCAAAGGTCATGGTCCCCATGCAGATATCGGATACCACTATGCCACTTCGACCGAGCCTTTTCTTGTTCATGTCACCTCCAAAAGTAAGATTGTGCATTCAGGGGCTGACACCAGGTGGCAACATCAGCCCCCACTATGACCTATGGCGCCAACCGTTCTATCTGCCAGTGACCGCCCTCATCACGACGATACTGAAAGCGGTCGTGCAGACGCCGTTCACCACCCTGCCAGAACTCAAACTCGTCCGGCTCCACT
The DNA here is from genome assembly GCA_023229065.1 of Porticoccaceae bacterium. Classification (GTDB taxonomy): domain Bacteria; phylum Pseudomonadota; class Gammaproteobacteria; order Pseudomonadales; family Porticoccaceae; genus NAT127. The sequence goes on along the minus strand of JALNZZ010000001.1, from coordinate 68,783 downwards.
CGATAGCCACCCCAGAAATCGGGCACCGGAATCTCGCCGTCGCGAAATTTGTCACGCATTTGTAGAAACTGGGCCTCCAGCGCCTGGCGGGAGCTCAGGCGGCTACTCTGGCGGGACGACCAGGCAGCGAGCTGGCTTTCCCGCGGGCGGCTGATGAAGTAGCGGAGCACATCAGCCGCCCCTAGACGTACCGCAGTGCCACCAACAATTACTTGACGGTCCATGGCATTCCACGGAAAGTGCAGGCTCACCTTTGGATTGCCGGCGATCTCCCGCGCCTTGCGACTCCCCAGATTGGTGTAGAAAACCAGCCCCCGGTCGTCTACTTGCTTGAGCAGCACCAGGCGCTGCGAAGGCCGACCGTCAGCACCCACGGTGGCCACGCACATGGCGGTGGGATCGGCCACCAGATCGACTTCAATCGCTTGGTCGAGCCAGCGGCGAAGCTGCTCAACGGGGTTGTCGTGAAGAGATTCACGGGTCAGGCGACCAAAACGGTATTCACGGCGCAGGTTTTCAAGGCTCATTGGCCGGGCTCCAGATTGTACAAGGCAGGGATCATAACTGCTTTTAGGTTCACGGGCCGCTAGAATGTCGCGCACTCAATAATATCTCCAGGACCGTACATGGCTCTAAGGCTTCTGAACTTGCGCACCCCAGTAGCGACTGCGATGCTGATAACAACGGTCATCGCTGCCCCCACTGCCGGTGCTGTTTCCACTGAGAGCTATCTGTCGGCGGAGATTCCGCAGGTCTATGCCGTATCCGGGTTCCAACAGCAGCTGGAGCAGGCACCGGCGAGCGTCACCATCATCGACCGCCACCAGATCGAGCTATCCGGAGCTCAGAATTTTGTGGATATCTTCCGGCTCGTGCCAGGCTTCCAATCCTACCATGTCAGCCACAACCGCTACGGTATCAGCTACCACGGCGTCGGCCATGCCTTTCCCAATCAAATGGAAGTGAGGGTGGATGGGCGCTCTGTGTACGAGACCATTTTTTCCACGGTGAATTGGGGCACCTTGGGTATCGAGCTCGCCGATATCGACCATATCGAGGTGGTGCGCGGCTCCAACGTGCCTATGCAGGGCTCCAATGCCTTTATGGGCTCGGTCAACATTGTCACTCGCAAGCCTCTGCAGGACAGCGGTCTTAGCCTCCGCGGCACCACAGGTGCCCTGGGTACCCGTAACGCCAGCTTGCGTTACAACGACAGCCTGGGACCACTCAATTACCGGTTCTCCCTGGGCTATCAGCACAGTGACGGTTTTCCACCCCAGCCAGAAGAAGGCTTTCTCGACGATAGTCGCGAGCTGTTCCACGCCAATGTGCGAGCCACCTACACACCGACCTTGCACGACACGGTGGAATTCCACTTGGGCTATGCCGACGACCGCGCCGACTGGTATGAGAGTTCATCGCCCGTACCCATGTCACAAAGTGAGTTCCGCAGTCACCATCAAGCAGTCAGCTGGGCTCACAGTCTCGACCCTGCCAATACGGTGACGATCAATTTGTACCATAACCGGCTCCGCGCTCGAAACCTTGTTTCCCTTGGGCCCCTCTATTCCCTCCTCGGTCTAGACCGGGACACCACGGCCTTTCTCACCGCCGAGCAACCGCCAGCACCAGCGGCTATCAGCCTGGTGACCGCCATGACCGGCCTTGACAACACCTATGCCGCCACCCTGATCGGCGCTCTCGACACAGACCTTCTCAGCGGCTTCGGCAACCTGTTGTCCGAACGTTACGATCTGGAAGCCCGCCATGCCTTCACTCTGTCACCGATGCTGCGCGGGGCCTGGGGCTTCGGGGCTCGTCGTGACCGCTTCGAGTCAGCACACCCCTTTGGCTTCAATACCCAGGTAGCGGAGTCCTACTGGCGTCTATTCGGCCACGGTGAATGGCAGGCCACTTCCTGGCTGACCCTCAACGCTGGTGCAATGGTAGAAAACACCTTTGTCGGCACTCTGATCTCGCCTCGGGTGTCTGCTAATGTGGCTCTCGGTGGGGGGCACTTTCTACGTCTGGGCCATGCCCGCAGCCGCCGCGCCCCGTCACTGGTGGAAGCCAACGAAGAGAGTATTGCCAGCGTCAATGGCCTGATCTTCAATATTCTGCGCTTGTCCGACCCCGACCTCGGTGAGGAAAAGCTCACCAGCACCGAACTTGCCTACCAGTTCCAACCCGCTCACCTGGCGATGAGTCTTGACCTGCGTCTGTTCGATGAAAAGGTCACCGATGTGATCGACGATTTGCGCGAACCCACTTTGCCCCCTGTCTCGGTATTCGACAGCTACCTGAGACGCCATGAAAACAATGGTTACTGGCGCTTTCGTGGTGGCGAAATCCAGCTCAGCGGACAAGTGACGGCCAAAACTTTTCTGCGCCTGCACTACACTCATACCGACATGAACAGTCGCATGCTTAGGCAGCGCTTACCGGTGCCAGAATTCATGGACCGCAATGATCGTATGGCCCGCCACAGTGCCGGGTTGCTGGTAGGCCAAGAGCTGGGTGAAGCCTTCACTTTGTCGCTGGCTACCTATCATCAGTCGCGGCTACGCTGGGAGGATGGTAAGGCTATTGATAGTTTCACTCGAGTGGATGCCCAGCTGGCATGGCGTTTTACTCTTGGCCGTACCGATGGCACAGTCAGGCTCACAGCGCAAAACCTGGGCAATAGCTATGCTGAATTCGACCCCGTCAACCAATTCAAGACACGGGTTTTTCTCAGTGCCGCAGTAAACCTGCCATGACCCAGCCATTGCCAACGGACGCTGTTAGATGACTGTGGCCCTTCGCCCATCAATCAGGCCGATGCCAACTCCATCGTCGCCACGATGTCACAGTGAGCGCCGAAGAAATTGGCTCTGCCAGCGACTGGCACACTTGCTCTGCCTTGTCTTGCTGGTACTGATGTCCGCACCGGCCCTGGCCAGCACCGACATGAGCATCGTGCTGTCCGACGACAGTGAGCATTATCACCAGGTGGCACAGGCCTTCCGCCAAGCTGTCGCGAGCCGCCACCCCAGGCTGACCATGCGCCTGCTGCGCAGCGCTCAGCTGGAATCGACCACCCTGCCAGCAACTCATCTACTGGTAACCATCGGCACAGAGGCCGCCGTCAACGCTCTGACACACTTTTCGAGCAACCCCAGGCTCAATCTGTTTATCACCAGCTCCACCTGGAGGGATCTGACAGCAGGGGCGTCAACCCCTTATCAGCAGGCCGCCATTCTGGTAGATCAGCCTCTGGAACGCTTTATCCACCTGGCTCTGCTGATCAAACCCGACAGCCGAATACTGGCGACAGCGTTTGGCGATCACTCCAGCCGTCAGCGAGAGCTTTTTGCCGCTCTGGCCCGACAGCACAAACTGTCCGTAGCCGACACCCTGCTGCACACCCGCGACAACCCGATAACCGCGCTCACACCCCTGTTCAGCGATGCCGACGTCTTCATTGCGGTGCCGGACCGCGGCCTCTTCAATCAGTCAGTAGCACGCTGGGCACTGTTTCTCGGCTACCGCCACAAAGTGCCGGTGATAGGCTTTTCCCGGGCCTACGCCAAAGCTGGTGCCCTGGTGTCTCTGCAGTCGGACCCTTTTGACATCGGACGCCAGGGGGCCGCCTGGCTGGATCGCTATCTCGCCTGGCAAAAAGTGCAGCCCACAAACCAAGAGCTGTTCGAACCAGCGAAGCAGTCCGAACAAGAACGCCTCTGGCGCGCCTTCCCGCCCCGGGACTTCAGCGTGGCGCTCAACCCCTCAGTCGCGAGAGCTCTCGGTATCACCGTCGGCAGCGAAGACTGGCTCCACCAGCAACTGACACAACGCCTCAGCGCGGACCTTAACCATGACGCCTCTCAGCCCTGAACCCGACCTCAACAAACCCGCCACTAGTCAGCGCATGGCGAGAAGGCCGGCTGCGTTTATCACCGGCATCCGCTCCAGACTGTTTTTGCTCAGTATCATCCCGGTGGTTATCGTCAACGCCATCATCACTTGGCACACCATCGATACCCGCCGCTCGGAATTGGCGAACAACTTGCTTCTCACCACCACACTGACCGCTGAAAATCTGGCGCGAGTATCCGACTTTGCGATCTTTACCGGTCAAGCCGACTTGTTGCGCTCCTTCACTGACGCCACCAAACACACGCCCTTCATGCAATCAGTGGTATTTCTAGACCGCAACCGGGAGCTGCTGTTTGCTACCCAACCGCAGCCACTAGAGCGCCTAATGGATCTCAAAGCCGGCAATTACAGCCACCTGGAAGCAGACTTCTTGGTGATCGAGCGCCCTGTCTATCTCAACGATATCGATATCAGTGACTACCAGACCACTCAGGAGCCCCAACTTGAGCAGGAGGAGGCAACTGACAGTCTGCTGGGCTGGGTGGTGGTAAGTGCCGATCGCTCCGGAACCAACACCTTGGCCCGTGAAATTCTCCTTACCCATTTACTGATTAGCCTCGTCGTACTAGCGGGCGCAGCAGTACTGACTTATCTGCTCAGCAATACCGTGGTGCGCCCTATAACAGCAATAACCCGCACAGTACGCGAACTGGAGGAGGGCAACTTGCATGCCCGTCTCGCCCCCAGTGGCCACGATGAACTGGCGATGCTTGCTCACGGTATCAATCATTTAGCCAGTACGATCCTGGAAAACCGCCAGAATTTGCAGAATAAAGTCTCTGCGGCTACCCAGCAGCTGCAGACCCTGCTCGATGACCTGCAGCAGAAGAACCACGAGCTGGATAAGGCGCGGCGCGAGGCAGAGGACGCCAATCAGGCAAAAACAGGCTTTCTCGCCCAGATGAGCCATGAGCTGCGCACTCCCATAACCGCTATTCAGGGGTTTGTACGACTGCTAGGAGAATCACAGCTCACCGCTGCTGAAAAGCGTTACTGCATCATCATTCAGCAAGCTTCGCTCCAACTCTTGCAGTTGATTGATGACATCATTGATATTACCCGCCTGCATTCAGGGAGTATTGAGCTGGAGAGCGCGCCCTTTAACCTGCTGGATTGCCTGGAAGGTCCGGTAGCTCTGATGGCACCCAGTGCCCACCAGAAAGGGCTGGAGCTGATTCTTGACCTGGCCCCCAACCTGCCCCAGGCGCTGATCGGTGACAATCTGCGTATCCGCCAGATCGTTTACAACTTGGTGTCCAATGCCATCAAATTCACCTCCAGTGGTGAGGTGATCGTGCGTGTGTCAGCACGCGGCAGCACCACGGTGGGAAAACAGGCGCGGCTGCTTATTCAGGTAATCGACACCGGTATCGGTATTCCGGAAAAACAGCGGGCCCTGATCTTCGAGCCCTTTTCTCAAGCCGACAATTCCATCTCCCGTCGCTTTGGTGGTTCCGGTCTGGGCCTGACTATCGTGCGCAATCTGGTCACGCTGATGGATGGCACCATTCATATCGACAGTACTGCCGGTAAAGGCACCACGTTCGCTGTGGAACTGCCTCTTACAGTATCGGCACTGGCTGAGCCGCCCCAGCCGGACTACTCCTGCGTGCTGCTGTTCGATTCCCATCCTCACAGCCGCCACGCCCTGGAACGGCTGCTGACTTATTTTGTGGAGAGTATCGAATCCTGTGAATCCACCACCGACCTGGAAATCGGCGGTGGTGGTCAAGAGCCGGACATCATCCTCTACTCGGTACCGGTCAGCCAGGCGCCGAGCACCCTCGAGCACCATGTGGACTACCTCCGCAATCGCTTTGCCTGCCCGATTGTAATCATTGCGCCACTCAGCAATTTCTCACCCATCCTGCACGACTGGACTGGAGGCGATGGCAAGCCAGTACGCTTTATCGACAAGCCGCCGACCATGCGCGAACTCACCGCCCTGTTGACCGCTGAAAAAAATGATGACAACGCACAAGGTTCTGGAACACAGCTGTCTGCCTCCATCCTGATCGCCGAGGACAACGAGTTCAATCGGCTGCTGTTAGCCACCTTCCTGGAACACCTCGGCAGCAACATCACCACTGTCACCAACGGTCAACAGGCCATTGCCATCTGCGATCATCAGGCTTTCGACCTGATCTTAATGGACGTGCACATGCCTGAAATGAACGGTATTAACGCTATCAAGGCCATCCGCTCGGGGCAGGGCCTCAACTGCCATACCCCCATCGTGATGCTCACTGCTGACATACTCCAACAGGAGGAGAATGCTCTCTTCGAAGCCGGTGCCAACGACCTGTTGTTCAAGCCCATCGATGAGGGCAAGCTGATTTCCACCCTGCAACGTCATCTGCGCCTGTCTGTCGCCAGCGACGAGAGGAAACCCTTGTCGCCCAACGCCGACATGACACTATTCATTCAGGAAGTGAGCAAGCTCACCGACAGCATCCTTCAAGCAGTCGATGACCACGAGCCGCACACCTTGCGAGAAAGCCTCCATCAGCTGCTCGGTATCGCTGGGGTGTTCAAAATGACTTATCTGGAGCGCGCCGTGAAAGCACTTCACTTTGCAGTCAAGGACCAACATGAAGAGCGGATACAGGCCGCCCTGGTAACCCTTGCAGTAGAAGTGGAGCAGCTGCGCAAGGAGCTCCATCTAAAACTCGACTAGGCTGCAGAGCCGCTAAACGCAGCAGAAGTGTAGAGAGCTGTCTGTAAGAGCTTCTTTCGGGCAGTAACGTGAAAGGACGGAGATGACAGAGCCGATTTGTCTCCCATCTCCGCCATCTCTCACATCAGGACATCAAACCACCCGTACCCGGATAACACCTTCCACGGCGGTGATCCGAGCGAGGATTTCCTCACTGGGGGCATCTTCCACATCAATGATGTTGTAGGCCACGTTATCGCGGCTCTTGTTCATCAAGTCGATGACGTTATTGTTGTTATCGGCGAGGATCGCCAGCACATTGCCGAGCACCTTGGGCACGTTGTCGTTACTGAAGGTGATGCGGTGTCCACCACTGCGGCTCATCACGGTGGCAGGGAAGTTCACCGAGTTGCGAATATTGCCGTTTTCGAGAAAATCGATCAGCTGATCGGCGGCCATCATCGCGCAGTTTTCCTCGGCTTCTGCGGTACTTGCACCGATATGGGGCATCAACACCACGTTTTTACGGCCCAGCAGGGCAGGGGTGGGAAAATCTGCGGTGTAGCCCGCCAGGGTGCCGTCGTCGAGAGCCGCCACCAGGGCGTCGGGCTCAACAATCTCTTCGCGAGCGAAGTTGAGCAGCTTGGCACCGGGCTTGAAGTATTTGACGGTCTCGGCATTGATCAGGTGACGCGTGGCCTCAATGGCCGGCACGTGCAGGGTTACATAGTCAGACTTGCCCAGCAGCGCCTGCAGGCTGTCTACTTTCTCTACCCGGCTGGAGAGGCGCCAGGCGGCTTCGACAGACAGCGCTGGGTCATAGCCAGCAACCTTCATACCCAACTCCAGCGCCATATTGGCCACCATGGAACCAATAGCGCCGAGCCCCACCACACCGAGGGTCTTGCCGAGAATCTCGGTACCGGCGAAGCGCTTCTTCTCTTTCTCCAGCAACTTAGACATTTCACCGGCATCGGTCATGTCGGTAAGGCTTTGCACATAGTTCATGCCGCCAAAAATATCTCGCGAGCTGAGCAGCAGAGCTGCGGCGATCAACTCCTTTACCGCATTGGCGTTGGCGCCGGGGGTGTTGAAGACCACAATACCCTTGCTGGTGTACTCAGCGGTGGGAATATTGTTGACACCGGCACCAGCGCGGGCCACAGCCACGACGCTGGCGGGCACTTCTTCACCGTGCAGCTTGTGGCTGCGCAGAATGAAAGCATCCGGCTCAGCCGCTTCGGGGCCGACCTGGTAGCGGGCAGCATCAAAGCGGTTGAGGCCGAGGGGAGAAATCTGGTTGTACGTTCGCACCTTGAACATGGCATTGCCTCGATAAGTAAAGAAATTCGGAGCGCCCCTACCGCCGATCCAGAGCGATCAGCGGTAGGGGCTATTTACATCATAATCCGGGGTATTACGACGCCCGGACAGTGTTATAGGCCCACTCGATCCACGGCATCAGAGCTCGTATATCGTCACTGGAGACGGTGGCACCACACCAGATACGCAGGCCCGCAGGGGCATCACGGTACGCGCCAATATCATAGGCTACGCCCTCGGTATCCAGCAGCTTGACGATCTGCTTGACCTGGTCAGCTTCCAGGTCGAGGGTGAGGCACACGCTGGTGTTGGAGCGCACGGTTTTGTCAGCAGCAAGAAAATGGATCCACTCGCGGCTAGCAACAAACTCTTCGATTACCGCCAGGTTTTCTTCAGCGCGGGCAATGGTTGCCGCAACACCGCCAATATCCTGCACCCATTGGAGGGCATCGAGGTAGTCCACCACACACAGCATGGAGGGGGTGTTGATGGTTTCACCTCTGAAGATACCCTCGATCAGCTTGCCGCCTTTGGTCATGCGGAAGATTTTCGGCAGCGGCCACGGCGGACTGTAGGACTCCAGCCGCTCAACGGCACGAGGGCTGAGAATCAACATGCCATGCGCGCCTTCGCCGCCCAGCACCTTTTGCCAGCTGTAGGTAATCACATCGAGTTTTTCAAAAGGCAGATTCATCGCAAAGACGGCTGAGGTCGCGTCGCAGATCGTGAGCCCTTCGCGGTCGTCGGCAATCCAGTCGGCATCAGGTACTTTGACACCTGAAGTGGTGCCATTCCAGGTAAACACCACATCGGCGGCGGGATCGGCGCGGCCCATGTCCGGCAACTGGCCGTAGTCAGCCTTGATGGTTTCGACATTGTCGAGCTTGAGCTGCTTGACTACATCTGTCACCCAGCCCTCGCCAAAGGACTCCCAGGCAAACATCTGTACTTTGCGGGGACCGAGCAGGGACCACAGAGCCATCTCTACCGCACCGGTGTCGGAGGCGGGCACCACGCCCACCCGATAGCCTTCCGGCAGTCCCAGAATTTCCGCTGTCAGGCTGCAGGCCTTGCCAAGAAGCTCCTTGCCAATGGCGGCGCGGTGGGAGCGGCCGAGACTACGGGTGTCCAGAGCGGCGAGATCATAGCCTGGGCGCTTGCTGCAGGGGCCGGAAGAAAAATTGGGGTTGGCCGGCTTGACGGACGGTTTCATGGCAGAGCCTCTGATACTGAGCGGAAGGGGATTGGAAGGAAAAGTTGCCAATTTTACTGGTCTGGCGCCTGCAAATAAAGGGGCCTCTGCCCGAAGGGGGTAGAAACCGGAGGAGGGCAACGCCTGTTAGTCCTGCTCTGGATATGAGTCACCAACGGAAGGTCCACGCCAAAAACGTGATTCCTTGCCTTGAGCGGGCTGGCACTGGAGCGTCTCTGGCGGCGACTTCAAGCGGTACTGCCTTATAATAACTCGCGCAGCAGATCATGATGGAATGGTGCTTGGCTAAGCTCTCGCACCGTGTGAGGTCGCTGTCTGGGGAGGCTGCTTTCGAGACCGTCATCGGCAGGGCAGATTTTTGCTCCTGCAAAATCCGCATTTCCGCCATCCCTGGCGGTCAGATGCCGATGACGAGCCCCCAGGGATGGGTTCACGGCGTGTCTCGAAAGCAGCCTCCCCAGGCAGTGACCGGGTTACAAGGTGTTTAACCAAGTGCCATTCGATCATAAACAGCTCTGAGAGCTTCCGGGATTGTATCGAAGGCATATTCACGTCCGGGAGCGACCCGTTCAAGCCTGACTCCGTCGCCTTCTTCGGCAAGATAATCATAGCCATGAGCCTGGAAACGGTTTTCAGGGTCAATCGCTTTGTAAAAATCCCGGCGCTTTATCCTGTCTTCCCGGAAAATCATCTTCAGGTGATACAGTTGATAACCCGTGGAATAGAGCCTGCCTTTCTCTCTTACCATATCCGGATACCACTCGCCGTGAAATGCCTGGTTTTGCTTAAAGGCAATGACTTCTGGCACCCGGAAAAAGCGCGCCTGCCTTTTTCGACCCCACAGGCCATCAGTTCGAAAGTGCAATGGGTCGTTCCACAGTTCACGAAACGCCAGAGAAAAAACAGGTAAATCGCTATCGGGAAATGACGCGGCAATGTCACCCAGCTGCTGCAGAAAAAGGGTTTCGAAGCGTTCGTCCGCATCACAAACAACAACCCAGTCAAATCCCAGCTGGCGAGCACGCTCAAGCAGGCGGGCCTTGTTTTCCAACTCTGCCCATTGATGGTCTGGATTGGCAGGATTTCTCAAACAGTCCACTACCCTGTCCTCCCGAGCCAGTATCTCAGCAGTCGAATCCGTGGAGCCGTCATCGAGGGCAATAATGCCATCGACATAATCCCGGATATGGTCCAAACAACCGGGCAGGTTTCGCTCCTCGTTGTGCAACTGCATCACACACGCGACTTTTGGCCGCGTTCTGGCGCGGCGCGCAATGGACTCCAGTTTGACATCACAGGTGAGGCAAGAGAACAAAGACTTTGTGTAGTGTACCGACCGGGCACAGGCGGGGCACTGTCTCTTCGACCCCACTGCCTGAGTGGCAAGAGCAGGAATTGCCGCCATCAAAGCGGCTGACCAATGGCCCTGCGCAAGAGCTGTCGTTTCTGACGGTGGCGACCATTGGTAGGTTAAGCGCTTAAAATCACGCCCCCACTCTAAGGGATTGGCCAAAGCACTGGATGGGGAGCGGCGGTGAAAAGCCTCTTGAGGATTAAACTTCCGGCCTTCCGCCACCCTTGGCGCATCGGAAAGATGCAACAAGCGCATATGGGGGCACAACAGATTTCCATAACCCGCCATTTCCATGCGCACCCGCAAGTTATCATCATCCCCACCCCAGGAATCAAACGACTCGTCATAACCACGAACTTCTTCAAAGGCCGCTTTCGGCGCACAGATTGAGCCATAGAAGGTATTCAGACGCTTCGGTTCCGGCACTGCCGCCACAAATGCCCGCTGTAGATCCGCCCGTTGCCGTATAGCCGAAAAAACCCCAAAACCCACCTGACCCAGCACTGCTGAACGGGGCTGATCCTGCAATGCACGCAGCGCGATAGCAGCCACGTCAGTAACAAAAGCAGATTCGGGGGAGCACACCAGTATGAACTCCCCCAATGCCTGCCTGATACCCACATTAATCGCCCGACAGGGTGGACGCCAAAGGTGTGGTAAATCATTGACGAACACCCGCCAGCGAATGTCCCGGTAGGCTTTGAGCAATTCGAGAAGTGCGTCTTCTTCCGATGGTTCATCCAGCACCAACAGCACTTCTATACCAGGACGAGCGAAAAACGGCGCGTTTATCGGCAGTACCCGGCGGAAATCCTCCAGCTTGCGATAGTAGGGAAGGATAATACTCAGCACAGGGAATCCTTCACCTGTTGCGGGAATAGCCACCAATTTCATGAGACAGCCCTGTAGTCTATTATTGAGGATCCTTGCCAGACCACCCGTACGATGAACATCCGTACGATGAAAAATACCCTGCGTAGAAAGCTACCCGGTCAGAGCAGCATCGAGTGTCCCCTAGTGACGCTCACTGAAAACCGTGGGCAACAAAATGCTGTTTTAACAACGCTATAGCAGTGGTACAGCGCGCGAAGGCTACCATTATAAGCCTTGTCATGTCATCGGATTACAGGGATATTGTAGTGGCATAGGAGATTAGGCCGCAGCCTGTCTGTCGGCGTATCTTTGGAACTCCATGCTCCCAAGCAATGAGCGCTGCCTGAGCATGTCCTGCACCCTCCACCGGGAGAACTCACATGGCCCTGCTGATCCTCAACGCCGGCAGCTCGTCCCTGAAGTACCGCCTGTACCGGCGCGGCGACCTCCATCAGCTCGCCGCCGGCACCCTCGACGGCCTGAGCTCCGCCGCCGGCGACAGCGATCACGGTCAGGCGCTCGAACAGGTCGTGGCGGAGGTGCACAGCGCTCTGCCGGTCGGCGAGACGCTGACGGCCATCGGCCACCGGGTGGTGCACGGTGGCGATGCCTTCGGGCGCGCCGCGCTCATCGACGAAGAGGCGCTGTCCGCCCTCGATCGCCTCGCCGATCTGGCGCCGCTCCACAACCCGCCCGCCCTGGCTATCATGCGCGGCTGCCGGCGTCACTTCCCCGACCTGCCCCAGGTAGCGGCGTTCGATACCGCCTTCCACCACGCCCTGCCGGAACGGGCGCGGCGCTACCCACTGCCGGAACAGTACGGTGTACGGCGCTTCGGCTTTCACGGCATTTCCCACGGCTATGTGTCCAAGCGAGCAGCGGAGTACCTGGAGCGCGGCGACCTGAAAATGATCAGCCTGCACCTCGGCAACGGCGCCAGCGCCGCCGCCATCGACAGCGGCCAATGCATCGACACCTCCATGGGGCTGACACCGCTGGAAGGACTGATGATGGGCACCCGCGCTGGCGATCTGGATCCGGGCATTCTCTTTCACCTTGCGCGCACTAACGGACTGTCCCTCGCTGAACTGGAAACCGTGCTGACGCGAGAGAGCGGCCTGCTGGGTCTGTGCGGCAGCGCCGACATGCGCGAGGTGCGGGCGCGCGCCGACGGCAACGACGCGTACGCACGCCTGGCTCTGGACATCTATACCTACCGCATCCGCAAATACATCGGCGCCTATGCCGCCGCCCTGGGAGGGCTGGACGCTCTGGTGTTCACCGCCGGCGTTGGCGAGAATCACCCCTGGGTGCGCGCCCAGGCCTGCGCCGGCCTGGACCTTCTCGGCATCGCCATCGACCCCGAGCGCAACGAGGCAGCAATGGGTATCATCAGTCCCATCCACCGCGAGAGCTCCAACGTCGCCGTGCTAGTCATTCCCACCAACGAGGAGCTAGAAATCGCCCGCCAAACTTTGGAACTTCTGGGTGCGTCACCTTCGCCAACGCACCCCACGAACCACTGACCGGAGCCAGAATATGAGCACGAATCCCCTCTCTCCCGACCAGCTCGACGCAATCCACGCCTACTGGCGCGCCTGCAACTATCTGGCCGCCGGCATGATCTACTTGCGCGACAACCCCCTGTTGAAGGAACCGCTCAAACCGGAACATATCAAAAAACGCCTGCTCGGCCACTGGGGCGCAAGCCCCGGGCTGTCGTTCATGTACGTTCATGCCAACAGGGTAATCCGCGCCAGTGACCTCAATGCCATTTTTATCACTGGTCCTGGCCACGGTGCGCCCGGCGTGCTCGCTCCTGTCTACCTGGAAGGCAGCTTCTCCGAGATCTACCCCGAGTTTGGCGAGGACGAGGAGGGCATCGCCGCCCTGTTCCGCCACTTTTCTTTCCCCGGCGGCTTCGGCAGCCATTGCACTCCCGAGCTGCCCGGCTCCATCCACGAGGGCGGCGAGCTGGGCTACAGCTTGTCGCACGCCTTTGGGGCCGCTTTTGACAACCCCGACCTGATCGTCTTTACCGCCGTCGGCGATGGCGAGGCTGAAACTGGGCCGCTGGCCACCGCCTGGCACTCCAACAAGTTTCTCAACCCCGCACGCGACGGTGCTGTACTGCCCATCCTCCACCTCAATGGCTATAAGATCAACAACCCTACCATCCTCGCCCGCATCAGCCACGACGAACTGGACAGTCTGTTTCGCGGCTACGGCTGGACGCCTTTTTTCGTCGAAGGGGACGACCCCGCAGTGATGCACCAACAGATGGCTGCGGCCCTTGATCAGTGTGTTGATGCCATCAAGGCAATCCAGCACCGAGCCCGCAGCGGCGACTCGCTGGAGCGACCGCGCTGGCCGATGATTGTGCTGCGCTCCCCCAAAGGCTGGACCGGCCCCAAAACTGCCAACGGCCACCAGGTGGAGGGGAGCTGGCGCTCTCACCAGGTGCCCCTCGCCGACGTGCATAGCAACCCCAGCAATCTGCGCCGGCTGGAGCAGTGGCTGCGCAGCTATGGCCCCGAAGAACTGTTCAATGCCGAAGGGCGCCTTGTCGAGCATCTGCGCAAGCTGGCACCCGAGGGCCGTCGACGCATGGGCGCGAATCCCCACGCCAACGGGGGCTTGCTGCGCCGCGACCTGAGGCTGCCGGATTTTCGCGATTACGCGGTGGCCCTCTCGCAGCCCGGCGAGCATTCCCGCCCCGGCAAGTACCGCGCCATGAATACCAAGCCTCTTGGCGCACTGTTGCGCGACACCATGGCCCGCAACATGAACAACTTCCGGGTCTTCGGTCCCGACGAGAACACCTCCAACAAGCTCGACGCCATTTACGAGGTGAGCAAAAAGCTGTGGCTGGCAGACCGTCTGCCGGCAGATGATGACGGCGGTGAACTGGCAGCGGACGGCCGTGTACTGGAGATACTCTCCGAGCACACTTTGCAGGGCTGGTTTGAGGGCTATGTACTCACAGGACGCCACGGCTTCTTTGCCACTTACGAATCCTTCGTTCATATCATCGACTCCATGTTCAACCAGCACGCCAAATGGCTGGCCATTTGCGAAGACCTTTCCTGGCGAGCCCCCATCGCCTCTATCAATCTGCTGATCACCTCCACCGTGTGGCGCCAGGACCACAATGGCTTTACTCACCAGGACCCCGGTTTTCTCGATCTGGTTGTCAACAAGAACCCAGCGGTAACACGTATCTACTTGCCCCCGGATGCCAACTGTCTGCTGTCCACCGCAGACCACTGTCTACGCAGCCACAACGACATCAATGTCATCGTCTGCGACAAGCAGAACCACCTGCAGTACCTCGACATGGAGGCCGCTATTATCCACTGCACCAAGGGCATCGGTATCTGGGACTGGGCCAGCAACGATCAGGGCAGTGAGCCGGATCTGGTGATGGCCGGCTGTGGCGATCTCGCTACCCAGGAGGCTCTGGCTGCCACAGCACTGCTGCGAGAGCACTTCCCGGATCTCAAGATTCGCTTTATCAACGTAGTCGATCTGTTCCGCATGACGCCCGATACTGCTCACCCCCACGGCCTCAGCGATCGCGACTTCGACAGTCTGTTTACCGTCGATAAGCCCATCATCTTCAACTTCCACGGCTACCCCTGGCTGATTCATCGCCTCGCCTACCGGCGCACCAACCACGCCAACTTGCACGTGCGCGGTTATATCGAGAAAGGCAGCATCAATACCCCTCTCGAACTGGCTATCGCCAACAATGTCGATCGCTACAGCCTGGCTATCAACGCCATCGACCGGGTAGCGAAGCTGCGCACCCGAGGCGCCCATGTGAAGGAAAAGTTGCGAGACCTGCAGATTGCCGCCCGCCACCATGCCCATGAGCATGGGGTGGACAGCGAGGAGATCACCGGCTGGAGCTGGCCTTTAGGCTGAGCACTCGACAAGGGGCGCCTGCGACCCACTACGGCGCCCTATCCACCTGACCAGACCCACCACGGGGAGCACTTTTGAGAAACAAACTGTTCAATTATCTGGAAACCACTGAAACGCTCACCGCAGTGGAGGCCATGAAGCGCATTGTCGACTGGCTTCGCCCGCGCCGCAAAGAGACAAGCGATGCGGTGATCGCTCGCATGGATGCCTTGCAGCAATGGCTGAGGGAGCACCCCGATCATCACGCCAAACTCTCCAGCTGCTTGCAAGACTGGCTGATGGGGGCTGGTTACTTTGAAGTCTTTACGTCACTCGGCGTCCTTGCGCGGCGCGGATTCAGCCGGGAATTTTTCACCCGTCTCTATGAAAGGCTCAACCCACTGCCAGCGGATGACAATAATATCCGCGATGCTCTCGGGTCCATTTTTCACGACCCCAGCGATGCAGACTGGGTGGTAGCCATTCCCACCGAAAGCTGGATTGACCTGCTTTCCATTCTGTGGAATCACGACCGCGAGCAACTCAAGAAAGTACGCCGCAAGGTGTGCCACGAAGTACTGTACGCTATCGAGATGCTTTCCATCTGGGTGGCAGCGGAAGAGTTGAACGTGGAGATCCAGCGCCTCGACCCCCATGTCGCGAAGCGCGACTCCGCCTTTGTTGCCCAGCAGCGCGAGCTGTCGGCGTTTGTCCGTCTCTATGCACAGTGGCTCGATGATGAAATCGAGTTCTACGAGGACGATCACGCCAGAGTACTGCTCAGCCAATGTGAGGAAGGCCTGCAGAAGCTGCGCAAGCGTATGGTATCCCGCGGCTCAAGCCTCGACCTGACCCTCCTGCTGGAACGCCTCAACCAGACTCTCCAGCGCATTGAGCTGTTGCTCGACACCCTCACCGTCAGACAGCGCGAAGCCTTTAACGAAAAAGCCATCGTGCTATTCAAGCAGCTCGTCGTTGCCAGCACACAGCGTCACAGCCTCGCCGGGCTCTGGCGCCAGAACAGCAAGCTGCTGGCGCGCAGCGTGACAGAAAATGCCAGCCATCACGGCGAGCACTACGTCACCAGCGATCGCCGCGACTATCTCGCCATGCTTGCCTCGGCAGCGGGAGGCGGCTTTATCATTGCCTTTATGGCGCTGGTAAAAATCCACATCATCGGCCAAAACCACGGGCCATTTACCGAGTCGCTGCTGAGCAGTCTCAACTACGCCCTGGGCTTTGTACTCATTCATATAGTGGGATGCACAGTAGCTACCAAGCAACCGGCGATGACCGCCGCTCACTTTGCCAATGCTGTCGAAGAGGAACGAGGGCGAGCCAACCCCACCAAGCTGGCAGAACTGCTGGTGCGCGTGAGCCGCTCACAATTTATTGCCATTGCCGGCAATGTAGCGCTGGCAATGTCGGTAGCCTACTTGGTGGTACTCGGCTATAACCACTGGCTGGGGCAGGCGCCGCTGGATAGCGACAGCGCCGATTACCTGCTTTACAAGCTCGACATAACCGCCAGCCCAGCGCTGTTCCACGCTGGCATCGCTGGCATCTGGCTGTTTGTGTCGGGATTGGTGTCCGGTTATTTCGACAACCGCGCCGCCCGCATCGAACTCGCCGCCCGCCTGGGCCATCACCCCTGGCTGCGACCCTTCCTGCCAGCTGCCTGGCGGCAGCGTCTAGCGGTCTACATAAGCGACAATTATGGCGCCCTGATCGGCAACTTTACCTTTGGCTGCATGCTTGGCATGACAGGTTACGTCGGCTATCTAGTGGGGCTACCCCTGGATATCCGCCACGTAGCATTCTCCTCCGCCGATCTGGGCTATGCCTCAGGGGTGCTGGCTCTGGATAGCAGACAGTGGCTCTACTACGGAGCCTGCGTTCTACTTATTGCGGCCATCAACCTCTGGGTCAGTTTTTCACTTGCCCTGTGGACTGCCCTGCGCTCCCGGGGAGCACGCATCAGCAGCTTGCCCAAACTGGCCACAGCGGTGTGGCGTCAAGTGCGCAGCGCGCCCTTGTCTCTGCTGCTGCCACCACGCAGCCAGGAAGAAGATGACGAAGAAGAGAAAGACGAATCCCACTGATCGCTTTAAAGATGACGGACAGAAGGGACCAATAACGGCGAAGGCCACCGATCAGGTGGCCTTCTTTCTAAAGCATTATTGCTCGCTGCGGATCTTCTCGATCAGGAAGCTGGAGACATTGAGCATGTCCTGGTGCCCCCCCGCCAGGCGGCTACTTACCCGGTAGGTACCATTGATCACCACTTCCGGTGTGCCCTGGGTGCGGTAGCCTCGCAACCGCGACTCGGCCTGCTTGACGGCGCTGGTGACTCCGAAAGAGTTGAAAGTTTTGTCGAAGTCCTCCCGGCTCACCCCTTTCTCTTCAAACAGCTTGGCAATGGCCTCCTCCGTTTGCAGCTGGTTGCGGTGCAGGTTCATTGCCTCGAAGGTCGCCATATGCACTTCGTCGAACACACCCAGAGCCTTCGCTGTGTAATAGATCCGGGCATGGCGCTCCATGATACCCTGCTGATCCCACATGGCAGGGCTGCGCACCACCGCTACATCAGCGGGCAAGTTCTCCGCCCAGGACTCGAACAGGGGCTCGAAGTCATAACAGTGACCACAACCGTACCAAAACACTTCGGCAACTTCGATCTTGCTGGGGTCGGCAGTGGGCACGGGTTGTGGCAGTACTTCGTAGTGAGTGCCAGCCACATAGTTGGCAGAGGCAGATGAAGCTGGCTTGGCATCAATGGTGGCAGAGACCGGGGCCTCGGCTGGGGGCGCAGCGGCCGTCGCCTGAGCACTGTCCTGCTCGGCCTGGCAGCCAAGGGCAAAGACGATCAAAAAAGGGAATATCCACTTGGTGAGATTCTGCATGTCTGCTCCAGGTTATCTATCTTGACCAGGTGCCCACCGGTCGGCGGTACGCACCGAGAGTTTACACAAAAGTAAGCCGCCTGTTAGCCGATTTAGCGGCTTTCTGACCTGCCGGGCCAGCTTCCTTACCGGCTAAACACAAAAAAGGCGGCACCAGGCCGCCTTTTTGATTCATTATCAGCTGGACTTCAGGCCTGCCCTAGTTACCCTTGAGACCCGCAATGTAGTTGGCTACAGCGTCGATCTCCTGATCGGTCATACGAGCAGCGACACCGCGCATCATGGCGGGCTCACCATCGTTGTCGCGGCCGCTGGCATCTTCTTCATCATGGGCAGCAGTGCGGAAAGCGCGCAACTGCTTGGCGATATAGTCGGCATATTGGCCGCCGAGAGCCGGATAACCTGCGGGAGCGTTGCCATTACCGCTGGGAGCATGACAGCCGATACAAGCTGCCACGCCGGTAGCAATGTTACCGCCGCGATAGATACGCTCGCCAAGATCCAGCTTGACGTCCTTGGCACCCGCCATCTGGCGGGTTTGAGAGTTGTAGTAAGCAGCGATGTCTGCTAGATCCTGCTCGTTAAAACCATTGAGCATACCTGTCATTTCGAGTACTGGACGGGCGCCCGACTGGATATCCTTCAACTGCTTGAGCAAATACTTCTCGCCGAGGCCAGCCAGTTTGGGGAAAGCCGGGGAGGGGCTGTTGCCGTCGCTCGAGTGACAGGCGACACAGACAGCGGTCTTGCCTTCACCAGCTTTGGCATCCCCTGCGGCCATGGCAAAAGGGGCGATCATGAGGGACAGGACAAAGGCTAAACCACTCGCAGTTTTCATCATGGGGGATTCCGTCTTGGCTACATGTCTCAGTAATCGAGACTTCTCGACCCACCGGCAACCAGCGTCTCAAGTCTCGTCATTAGCAGACCCTGGGGCCTGTTCGGGCGGCGCATTATATACCATTCCTTTGCCAAGCTTAAACGCTATACTGCCCAGCCATGAGTAAAGCTATGACTGAAGCCATCAATTTCGCCACTGCCACTTTCATGCAAAGTGCGCCCACACTGCACCAATGTCCAACGGACACAGGCGCAGAAGTCGCCTTTGCCGGCCGCTCCAACGCCGGAAAGTCCAGCGCCATCAATACGCTGACCCGTCAAAGCAAGTTGGCGCGCACCAGCAAGACCCCTGGGCGCACTCAACTGATCAACTTTTTCAGCCTTGGACCGGGACGCCGCCTGGTGGACCTGCCAGGCTACGGCTTTGCCAAGGTATCAAAAGCCGTGAAAAGTGACTGGGACAAGCACCTGGCGGAATACCTCCAGCAACGCCAATCCCTGAAGGGATTGGTATTGCTGATGGATATTCGCCATCCGCTACAGGAGTACGACTGGCAAATGATCCGCTGGGCCCAGGCCGGTCACCTGCCCCTGCATATTCTGCTTACCAAGGCCGACAAACTCAATCATGGCCCCGCCAGCAACGAGCTTCTTAAAGTACGCCGGCAACTGGCCGACGCCGGAATCGACCACGTGTCCGTGCAACTTTTTTCAGCCCTCAAAAAACAGGGGCTTAGCGAGCTTGAAGCCTTTATGAATCAATGGCTTGAACAGAGCCTGTAGAAAACAGGAAAAGCGAGAAGGCAAAACGGGGAGATAAAAAAGCCGGCGCAAGGTGCGCCGGCAGAAGAACCGGGATTGCCAAGAGGGGAGAGGGTTCCCGGTTTGCTCACAACGAAGAGGAAACACTAACCGCTATCTCAGACCGGTCCTTATCCCTAAAGTTCAATAAATTCTCAAAAAATGAAAATTATTTTCTTCACCCTGCTTTTCTTGCTATTCCACACTGATCTTTTACACCCAAGCAACTGATATAAAAGGAAAAACAACCTACCCCAAAGAGAGGAGAGACCAGAGCATCCATACTTCAAATAACGCGGAACAAGGCTAAACAAGCAAGGCGAAGAACCGGTGAACACAGTTTACCAAGGCTGCGCTTACTCTGAACCAGAGAAATGCGCTTGGTTCCACGGCACCAGTGATTGCTTTCCAAGGGTTTCGACCATGGTCAGAAAGGTCTTTAATGCGCCTCATCCCAATTGAGTCCGCTGCCTACTTCCACTACCAGCGGCACAGCTAGTTCTGCAGCGGCGGCCATCCGGCGGCTCACCTCATCGTGAACAGTGTCCAGCTCTTTCTCCGGCACTTCAAACACCAGCTCATCATGCACCTGCATAATCATGCGGGTAGCCAGCCCCTGCTCCGTCAGCCAGTCATCGACACTGATCATGGCTCGCTTGATGATATCTGCGGCAGTACCCTGCATGGGGGCATTGATCGCGGTGCGCTCGGCCGCTTGCCTCAGCTGGCCCTTGCCAGCCTTGATATCAGGCAGGTAGAGCCTGCGCCCGAAGAGCGTTTCCACAAAACCCTGTTCGCGAGCCTGCTGCCGGGTGTTCTCCATATAGGCAGCGACGCCCGGGTAACGGGCAAAATAGAGATCGATATACTCCTGCGCCTGGTTGCGCCCCAAGTGCAGTTGACGTGCTAACCCAAAGGCTGACATGCCGTAGATCAGGCCAAAATTAATCGCTTTGGCACTGCGACGCTGGTCCTGGGTAACCTTGTCGAGCGGGGTTTCAAATACTTCCGCCGCAGTGGCCCGGTGGATGTCGAGCCCATCGCGGAAGGCCTGCAGCAGGCTCTCGTCACCAGACAGATGCGCCATGATGCGCAGTTCGATCTGTGAGTAGTCTGCCGCCAAGATCAAATTACCCTTGTCGGCCACAAACGCTTGGCGGATACGGCGTCCCTCGGCACTGCGAACAGGGATATTCTGCAGATTGGGGTCAGAGGACGACAGCCGTCCGGTGGCCGTCCCGGCCTGGTGGTAGGAGGTGTGGACGCGTCCGGTAGCCGGGTTGACCATGCGTGGCAGCTTGTCGATATAGGTGGATTTGAGCTTGGCCAACCCGCGGTGCTCAAGGAGCAAGCGCGGCAAGGGATAATCCAGCGCCAACTCCTGAAGCACTTCTTCTTTTGTGGACGGAGCCCCGGTGGCCGTTTTCTTCAACACCGGGATCTTCAGCTTGTCGAAGAGCACTTCCCCCAGCTGCTTGGGGGAAGCCAGGTTAAAGGACTGTCCCGCCAGCTCATGTGCCTCCCGCTCGAGCTCGTCGAGGCGAGTGGCAATTTCGTCACCCTGTTTCTTGAGCAGCGCAGCATCAACGCGGGCGCCATTGCGCTCGATGCGAGACAGCACAGGCATCAGCGGCATTTCAATGGTCTCGAACACCTTGCGCAACGACGGTATCTCTTCGAGACGGGGCCACAAGGCTTGATGCAAGCGCAAGGTAATATCCGCATCTTCGGCTGCGTAGGGAGCAGCCTCCTCCAGAGAAACCTGGTTGAAGGTCAGCTGTCCCACGCCTTTGCCGGCGATATCTGTAAAGTGAATCGTTTTCTCACCCAGATACTTGAGGGCCAGGCTGTCCATATCGTGGCGGGTAGCGGTGGAGTCCAGCACATAGGACTCCAGCATGGTGTCGAAAACCACTCCGCGCAACTTGATGCCATGGCGCGCAAGCACACTGGTATCGTACTTGAGGTTTTGGCCCAGCTTGTGGTGATTGGCGTCCTCCAACAGGGGCTTGAGACGCTCCAGTACCCACTGGCGATCCAGCTGGGGTGGGGCGCCCAGATAGTCGTGGCCCAATGGCACATAAGCTGCTTCATGGGGCTGGACGGCAAAAGAGAGGCCCACCAGCTCCGCCTCCATGTAGTTCAGACTGGTGGTTTCGGTATCGAAAGCAAACAATGGTGCCCGCTTCAGGCGTTCGAGCCAGGTTTCGAAGGATTCCTTGTCCAGGATGGTCTGCCAGTCCTTTGCAAGCGCAGGCTGGCTCGCGCTGACCTCTTCATCAGCCAGCAGCTCATCACTCCACGCCTTGAACTCCAGATCGAGAAACAGTTCGACAAGACGCTGCTTGTCCGGCGCAGCCGGGGCCAAACTGGCGGAGTCTTCATCAAGCTCGACATCGGTTTTGATGGTCGCCAGCTGATAGGAAAGATAGGCCTGCTCACGGTGCTCGGCGAGCTTTTCCGGCATTTTTTTGGCACCGCGAAAATCGAGGTTGCGCACCGCTTCCAGATCGCCGTAAATGACATCCAGCCCCCCCAGATTCTGCAGCAGCGCCAGGGCCGTTTTTTCGCCCACCCCCGGCACCCCGGGAATATTGTCGGACTTGTCGCCAACCAGAGCCAGGTAATCGATGATCAGCTCCGGGGGCACCCCGAATTTTTCTACCACCCCATCGCGGTCAAGACGAGTATCCGTCATGGTGTTGACCAGCGTAATGCGTTCCTCCACCAGCTGAGCCATGTCCTTATCGCCCGTGGAGATCACCACCGACTTGCCCTCGCGAGCATGCTGGCAGGCGAGGGTGCCAATAACATCGTCTGCCTCGACGCCGTCGATAATCAGCAACGGTAGGCCCATGCCGCGAACGATAGCGTGGATCGGCTCGATCTGGCTGCGCAGATCATCGGGCATCGGTGGGCGATGGGATTTGTACTGTTCGAAGAGCTCGTCGCGAAAGGTCTTTCCCTTGGCATCGAAAACCACTACCAGGGTGCTGCCCTGATAATCCTTGGCAAGGCGCTTGAGCATAGCGATCACACCTTTGACCGCCCCCGTAGGCTGCCCTTTGGAGCTGGTCAAGGGTGGCAGGGCATGAAAAGCGCGGTACAAGTAGGAGGAGCCGTCAACCAGCACCAGCGGAGCATTGTCGTCTGTGGTCATGGAAAATCCTTGTGGCAATGACACTAAGGATACACCATCACCGAAGAGGCTTCGCTAACCCGGCCGACGGCACCGTTTCCTATTCAGCTCCGGCCAGGCATTGCTCAAAACCAGCCACCACGCTCTCCATCAAGTCGCTGTAACTGGCGCTGTCTGACAACAGGGTGCCGAAAGGGTCAATTTCCACCACCGGCACCGCCAGTGTAGCTGCTAGCTGGATAGCCAACCGAGAACCGGGTGCCTGCTCTACCGCGATGCAGGCGACATCAGTGCGGTCCTGGAGAGCCTGTAAGTTTCTCGCTCCTTGGGCTACTCCCGAGCTGTCACTGAGACTACCGGCCTCAGTCAGGCCGGCAAAAGCGACAAAGGAGCCATAAGCAGCGTGCTCGGCGATAAAGGTCTGGCCATCGCGGCGCAAGGGTTCCAGGCGCAGCATCAACTCCGCAGCCTGATGTTCGAGACGGTCTTCAAAGGCGGACAGACGAGACTGAATGTCGGGTGCCAGAACAGGGTACCTGGCAGTGAGTACCAACGCCAAGCGGCGACTGAAAACAAGCGTTTGGGAGGGAGACAGCCAGGGGTGAGGATCCTCACCTGCGGGATGATGATGCCCGTGACTCCCCGAGCTCTCACCCGGCAACCAGGTGACTCGCCGCTCTGCGGCAAAATTCGCCAGTGGACGGGCGAGAAAGGATTCCAGCCCCGGCCCGACCCAGATCACCAGATCAGCCTCATCGAGTTGCTGCCGGCGGGATGGCTGTAGAGCCGCGTGGTGGGGATCCTGTCCGGCATCAATCAGCTGGCGAATCTCCACTGCGTCGCCAACCAACTCGCGGACAATCATGGCCAAAGGACGAATCGAGACTGCCAGTTGCGGCTTTTCCACCCGGCTTGAACTCGGCGGGCCAGTCTCTCCCTTATCACTACCAGCCAGCACTGTGCCCCCTACACAAACCAGGGTAAACAATCCTATGCACAGCTTTCGACAGATGTTACATTGTTTCATTCTTGGCCAGACCCTGCGGCTTTTTGCCGCGCTCCTTACATTCAACCGGGTCTGAAAACCTGGCCGCCAAATAAAGTGGTACATTATACCAAATCACTGCTGGTATTGACCCTCATCATGCTGAGTAATTCTCGCGCAGCCCATCATCATCATGACCACAACCGCTGCCTGAGTGCGGCCCTCAGCCATGCCGAACAGCATTGCACTGAAGCGGGTGTGCGGCTCACACCGATCCGCCGCGCGGTATTGGAACTGATCTGGCAGAGCCACCGGCCCTTAGGCGCCTACGCCGTGGTCGAGCAGCTACCGAGCATCCTCGGTCGCCCTATTCGCCCTCCCAGTGTTTATCGGGCCATAGACTTCCTGCTGGAAATGGGATTGATACACCGCTTACCCTCCTACAACGCCTTTATCGGCTGCCCCTTCCCCGGCAGTGAGCACAGCGACGTCTTCATGGTCTGCCGCTGCTGTGGCAGCGCTGCAGAAGTGAGTGCTGAAACGCTTAACAAGTCGCTGGAGGACACCGCCAGCCGCGCTGGCTTCCAGCTGGAAACACAAAATATTGAGCTCTCAGGCCTGTGTGCCTCCTGCCAGCAAGAGGACAGTTCATCATGAGCAACCTGGTGAGCGTGCGCAACCTGTACCTTGGCTTTGCCGGACGCACCGTACTGGAAGATGTCAGCCTCGACCTGGAAGCCGGTCAGATTTTGACCCTGATCGGCCCAAACGGCGCCGGCAAAACCAGCCTGGTACGAGTCATACTGGGCCTGCAGAAGCCAGGCAGCGGCACCCTCCGCTTCTCCCACCGCTTGCGCGTTGGGTACATGCCCCAGAAGTTGCATATCGATGCCACCCTGCCACTTTCCGTGGCCGGCTTTCTGGCCCTTGCCGATCGCAACCCCCAGCGTGGCCGCGATGCCCTGGAGCGGGTGGAAATACCTCACCTGCTGCACCAGCCAGTTACCTCTCTGTCCGGAGGTGAAACCCAGCGCGTCCTCTTGGCTCGCGCGCTGTTGCGCCAGCCGGAGCTGCTGGTGCTCGACGAGCCCGTACAGGGAGTCGACATCACTGGCCAGGAAGCACTCTACCGACTGATTACGCGTATTCGCAATGAAACTGGCTGTGCCATCCTGATGGTATCCCACGACCTCCACCTGGTGATGGCCGCCACCGACAGGGTTATCTGTCTCAACCGCCATGTGTGCTGTCAGGGCACACCGGAAATCGTCTCTGTCGACCCTGCTTACACTGAACTATTCGGGGTGCGCACAGCCCTGTATACCCACCACCACGACCATGAACACAGTCTGCACGGCAAAGTAACGTCCGGTAGCGATACCTGTGGAGGGCATCACCATGGCTGACTTTCTCATCCTGGCTCTGCTGGCCGGGCTTGGTGTAGCCATTGTCAGCGGGCCGCTGGGGGCATTCGTCGTGTGGCGGCGCCTCGCCTACTTTGGCGACACTCTGGCCCATTCTGCCTTGCTGGGTATCGCCGCTGGCCTGTGGCTACAGGTAGCTCCAGGCCCAATGGTCATCGTTGTCTGTCTCGTTATCGCCCTGCTGTTACTGGCACTGGGTCGCCAACAGAGCCTGGCCTCCGACACCCTGCTCGGCATTCTCTCCCACAGCTCTCTGGCCTTGGGACTGGTGGCCATGTCGCTGATTCCCGGTGCCCGGGTTAACCTAGAAGCGCTGCTGTTTGGCGACCTTCTGGCAGTCACTACCACAGAGACCATCGCCATTTGGCTCGCCAGCGGACTGGTGCTGGCCCTGGTGTACTGGTTGTGGACTCCCTTGCTGGCCATTACGGTTCACGAAGACCTGGCGCGAGTCGAAGGAGTCCGGGTGGGACTGGTAAAGACAGTTCAGATGCTGTTGCTGGCCCTGGTGATCGCCATTGGCATGAAAGTAGTAGGCGTTCTGCTGATCACCTCACTCCTGGTAATCCCTGCGGCCACTGCGCGGCGTTTCGCCACCCGCCCCGAACACATGGCTATATTTGGCAGTCTTGTCGGCTCTGTAGCAGTATGCCTGGGTATCGCTGCCTCCTGGTGGTGGGACACCCCGATGGGGCCCACCATTGTCCTCGCCTGCGGTCTACTCTTTATCGCCGCCCTGACCCGGCGCCAGCGCGGCTGACCTCAGCTGGCCTGGCGAGGCAGCTTCGCTCCGGTACAGCGAGACTCAACCCCGAAAACTTTTCACCATGGAGCGCCAAGCCTGGCGCATAGCGCCCTCATCAAGTGGGGGACGGAAGAAACCGTGGTAATCCCCCCGTGGATTGATGATCACCACGTTGCTGCTGTGATCCATGGTGTAGTTGTCGCCGTCGAGGGGTACCCGGCTGTACACCACATTGAGCTGAGTCGCCAGATTGAGAATCTGGGCCGGTGTACCCGTCAGACCGAGGAAAGCCGGGTTGAAATAAGACACATAAGAATCCAGCTGCTGTGGCGTATCCCGCTCGGGGTCAATGGTCAGCAATGCCACCTGCAAGTTGTCGCGCTCATTCTCATCCAGAGCATTGTAGAGCCTATTGAGGGTACCCATTGTGGTAGGGCAAATATCTGGACAGAAGGTAAAGCCCGGGAACAACAGCGTCCACTTGCCCAGCAGATCCTCTCGGACAAAGTGTTCGCCCTTGTGATTTATCAGTGCAAAATCACTGAAGCGGCGAGGTTGCTGCAACACCATCGCACCGAGTTCGTGCATCTCACGCTCACTTAACTGCCGCGGCTGGAGCTGCTTGTTGACGACCCCTGCAATCATCAGCCCAGCAAAGACAACACAGGCTGCCACGGTAATCCAGATATTGCGCTTGGTGCTCATGACTCACTCCACAGACGTTACTTCAGGGTCAAAAATGGCGGCGCCACCAGATAGTGATCCAGCAACATGATGATAAATAACAACATCAGGTAGAGGATCGAGTACTTGAAAGTGGCCATACCGGCATTGGGATCCCTGCCAATCATTAACACGATCGCCCAGTACAGAAAACAGGCTCCCAGCAGTAGTGCTCCGAGTAAATAAAGCCAACCACTCATGCCAGTTACAAAAGGCATCACGGTCACGACGATCATAATGATGGTGTAGAGGAGGATATGCAGGCGCGTGTAGCGATCGCCGTGGGTCACTGGCAACATCGGTACCTTGGCCTTGGCATACTCATCCCGGCGATGCACCGCCAAGGCCCAGAAGTGGGGTGGGGTCCAGGCAAAAATAATCAGCACGAGCAACAGCCCATAGCCATGTATTTCACCCGTCACTGCAGTCCAACCCAGCAGGGGCGGAGCGGCACCAGCCAGGCCACCAATAACAATGTTCTGGGGCGTTGCACGCTTGAGAAACAGGGTGTAAACCACTGCATAGCCCACCAGTGACGCCAAGGTCAGCCAAGCGGTGAGAGCATTGATAAAGACCACAAGAATGACCATGCCGGACAAACCAAGCAAAACAGCGAACAGCAGGGCATTGCGTGGCTCGACTCGCCCCGTTGCTATCGGCCGGTTGAAAGTGCGCGCCATTTTGGTATCGACATGGCGGTCCACCAAATGATTGACGGTGGCAGCAGAGCCTGCACACAGGGCAATGCCCAGGTTGCCCCACAGCAATACGGACGGCGGCACCATGCCCGGCACCGCCAGGAACATGCCAATCAGGGCGGTGAGTATCATCAGCGCCACTACTCTAGGCTTGGTGAGCTCCAGGTAGTCGCGCCAACTCGCTTTGCTGCCGCTCACACCTATCATACCGCTCGCTCCTTCCTCTCAACGCTCCACAGCTTGCAGGCCAGGGTGACCAGGGTCAACAACAGCAAGCCACCACCAGCGTTATGCAGCACCGCTACGGAAAGCGGGATATGCATCAGCACATTGGTAATACCGAGCCCGACCTGCAGTGCTAGAGCAGCAAAGATCACCAGTGCAAGACGGCTAAAACGGCGCTCGCCTATGGTCACCAGGCGTACGCACAACACCAGTAGAGCCAGGCTGACCACTAACGCACCGATGCGGTGGGTATAGTGAATGGCGACCCGGGCATTGCTTTCCAGCAAGCCTCCCAGATAGTTGGGGCCGATGGTCTGAAAGATATCAAACCCTGTCGCCATGTCCATGGCTGGCCACCAATCGCCGCGACAGGTTGGAAAGTCCACACAGGCGTAAGCGGCATAGTTAGCAGCCGTCCAGCCCCCCAGCATGATTTGCAATGCGACTAACACCAGACAGACGATTACCCAGGGTCGAAGCTTCAGGCTCTTGTGGTGCAGCCCCTCGGACAGCTGCCAGTGCTGATTGTCGAGACGCAACACCAACAGCCACAGCAGAGACAGCACTGTTATACCCCCCATCAGGTGCAGAGTAACAATTTGCGGCCACAGCTTGAGGGTTACGGTCCACATACCGAATAATGCTTGCCAGACCACCACAAAGAGCAGGAGCAGTGGCAGTCGAAAAGGCTGGTCACTCTCTTCGCGGCGCTTCCACGCCACGATGGCAAGGGCTACCACCAACAGACCAAGGGAGCCGGCAAAATAGCGATGTACCATCTCCGGCCAGGTCTTGTCGTGCTCGACGGGATTATCCGGCCAAATTTCGTTTGCGCGGGTGACATTGTGTTCCTGGATCGGCCACAGTAAGTGGCCGTAACAGCCTGGCCAGTCGGGACAACCGAGGCCGGCATCCACCAAGCGGGTAAACGCACCCAAAGCCACCACGACAATGGCTACACAGAAAGCGACTAGCGCCAACCTAAAGCCGGGCTTGCGGAGTGAAGATGCATTGAAAAGCGCCATGGGCATTTACTCCAGAACATGCAAAAAAGGAGGAATCCACCAGCCGCTACTGGGGAGAGTGTTTGAGCAAATGCTCTAGATCCAACAGAATATCCGTGCCCGGATCGTCACTGGTGTAGAACATCATGGCGCGCCCAACGGGGTCCACCAGAATCGCCACCTGCTTGTCGGGCTGCCAGTCGAGCTGGCTACCCGCCAGCCAGCTTTCGAAGTGCTCCCGATCGGTCCTGAGGGCTAGCGTATAGGGGTGTTCTTGATCGAGGAATTCCTTAAACGACGGATCAACCTCTTCACCGAGGGATACGTAAGCGCGCTCCACCCTGTTCGCCTGCTTATTAAGACGGAT
This sequence comes from Porticoccaceae bacterium, assembly GCA_023229065.1. Taxonomy (GTDB): domain Bacteria; phylum Pseudomonadota; class Gammaproteobacteria; order Pseudomonadales; family Porticoccaceae; genus NAT127. The sequence continues at coordinate 39,686 of JALNZZ010000001.1, read as the reverse complement.
ATGGATTTGGCGGGTGATATAGAGCATCTGTCGGCATTCTTCATTGCACTGATCCACAGCGGGAATCAGGATGCGCCAGCGCAAGCTTCCCTGAGGAATACTCCAGCGAGTCCCGTCGCCTCGCTGTAACGCCAAGGCATCAATATCGAGGGTAGGCGACAACAATACACCTTTGTTTTTGGTCCCCAGCGTTTCCACCAGGGATTGACGTGCTTCATCGGTGCGCGGGGTCATCAGATAGCCAGCGATGATAGTGGCAATGACTATTCCCAACATCAACACGATCTGCAGGGGTGCACTATAGCTCTTGGCGCCCTCACTCATTAGGTCTTCTCCATACGCGGCGAATCACTTCGCCCAGGTTTGAATTCGCAAAAACGGACAACATCACCAGTGCAGCAGCCATAGCAAACCACTGGACGGCATAGGCTCGATGCTTTTCCGGTTGAATATTAACTTTCGGCCAACCTACTGTCAGAGCACCGGGCGACTCTATATCCAGTCTTAAGGTATAGGGATAGAGGACCACACCCAGGCGTTCAGCCAGCGCTTCAGTTTCAAGATTTTGCAGCACCTGCGGCCAGCCCTCACGCCACTGCTCTTCACCGAGAGTGAAGGGTTCTCCCAGTGAACGGTAAAGATGACCACTGAGCAATACTTTGCCTTCTACCGGTACAACCAGCGGCGGTTTGTTACCCGCTGCACCGGGCAGCCAACCACGATTCACCAGCAGCCAGCGGCCACTCCTGGCCTCCTGGAAAGGCTCGACAACCTCATACCCTGGCAGGCCGTTGCGTACCCGATTCTGCAACAATATCGTACGTTGATTGTCGAAGGAGCCACTGACCTGCACACGACGATAATTGTAATCTTCTGCGCGACTCAGCTCTGCCAGTGTTACAGGTGGCGCCAGCTCATTGGCCAGGCTGGCCGCGAGCAAGGCTGTCTTTTCCTCTGCACGGCCCAGCTGCCAATAGCCGAGTGCAAGGGTGAGAGGCAAAAATATGCCGGCAAAGACCAGTATCAGCCAGTTGATCCGCCAGTGAAAACCCTTGGCACCCGTCAGCTTCGCCCCATCACCCATCTGTGTTTAAATCACCCCATTCCACGCGGACACTACTATGCTTTTAAAAATCATTATTGTCGTGCTGTTTGTTGCGGTGTTGATAAGTCTCAGCAGCGGTCTGTACTTCCTGATTCAAGATGCTGGCAATTCGCGACGGCGCCTGCTCCATAGCCTCGGAGTGCGCGTCACACTTGCCGCCCTGCTGCTGGGAGCCATCACTTATGGCTTTGTCAGCGGTAAGCTAGGCAGTACCGCACCTTGGGACCAGCAGCTGCATCCACATCACACAGCACCGCGCCCCTAAATCTGCTCGCTAAAGAGGATAACAGCAAAATGGCCAGGGTCGCCTGGCCATTTTTAGTGAAGCCCCACTGTCGAACTCTACCTAAACGCGGCCCCCGTCAGCAGCGATCAGGAGCCCAACACATAGACAAAGATAAACAGCCCGACCCACACTACGTCGACAAAGTGCCAATACCAGGAAGACGCTTCAAAGCCAAAGGCATCATCGTGGCTGAAGTGCCCCTTGAGACCTCGAAGCCATTGCACCAACAGCATAAAGGTACCCAGCGTCACGTGGGCGCCATGGAAACCGGTGAGCATAAAGAAAGTTGTGCCGTAGATACCCGAACCAAGGGTCAAACCCAGCTCTCTGTAGGCTTCAATATATTCTTCGACCTGAAAGAACAAGAAAGTGATACCCAGCACGACCGTGATGCCCAGCCAAATAAGAAACGGCTTGCGACTATTTTTTTTAAGCGCTGTGTGAGCGACATGGAGAGTGACACTGGACGCCATCAGGATCAGGGTATTGATCAGTGGCAGATGCCAGGGGTCGATGATGGCATCAGGGCCCTTTACCCGCGCCGCCTCCCCGGCAACAGCCATGTCGGGGGTAACGAACAGGGGCCATGAAGCTTCAAACCCGTTCCACAGCAATTCCTGGGTAGGGCCTTCACTGAGCCACGGCAATGCCAACACACGCACATAAAACAGGGAGCCGAAGAGCACGGCAAAAAACATTGCTTCGGAGAAGATAAACCAGGTCATGGCCCACACATAGGAGCGCTTGAGCTGGTCGTTGGTGAGACCAGCGCGATTCTCCCGAATGACAGTGCTAAACCAGCTGAAAAGCGCCGTGCCCAGAATCAACACACCCACCAGGAAAACCATGCTTGAGCCGCCTTTTGCCCAGGTGGCCGCTCCCCAAGCCATGACACCCAGACCAATGCCGGTCACTACCGGAAGCTTGCTTTGCTCCGGTACATAGTAAGTACTGCTTTCAGTTGCCATCATTATTGCTCTCCGAATTAACACCCCTACCCGGGCGCGCTATTGCTCTTCAGTTTGTTGTGGCTGCTACAGGGCCGCCGCTCTGGCGATCCGTGATATCAAACATGGTGTACGACAGAGTGATGGTTTTCACTGCCGGAGGCAGATCCGGGTCCACAATGAAGACCAAAGGCAAGTCTGCCTTTTCACCGGCCGCCAGCGGCTGGTTGTTAAAGCAAAAACATTCCGTCTTGTGAAAGTACTGAGCCGCATTAAAGGGCGCCACATTGGGAATGGCTTGACCCACCATATCATTGTCGGTGGTGTTGTGAGCCCAAAAAGTTACCGGCGTCGGCTCACCGGGATGAACTCTCACTTCGTGGATGCTAGGCGCAAACTGCCAGGGCATTTCAGCATTATTGGTGGTGACGAATTGCACTCGCACGGTGCGACTTTCATCAATACCTGCCTCTGTCGCGACATACGGCTCGCCAGTGTTGATCCCGATACCCGTTACTTCACAAAACATGGTATACAGAGGTGGCATTGCAAACATGGCGAAGGCAAACATAACAACCGCGCCAACACTCAGTTTTATCAGTGTCTTATGAACAGCAGTAGCCATGCTTACCTCCTCTCGTTGCTACAGTTACAGTGTAGTCACTTCACCTCGGGTGGCGTAGTGAAAGTGTGGTAGGGAGCAGGTGTTGGCACTGTCCACTCCAGGCCTTCCGCCCCTTCCCACGTCTTGGGCTCAGTCACCTTCTTGCCCGCGATAACGGTGCTCAGCACGTTGTAAAGAAGCAGCACCTGCGCCGCGCCGTACATAAAAGCGCCCACGCTGGACACCATATTCCAATCGGCAAACTGCAAGGAGTAATCGGCGTAGCGACGGGGCATACCGGCTAGCCCCAGGAAGTGCTGCGGGAAGAAAGCGATGTTGAAGCCGATGAATGCAAGCCAGAACTGCACTTTGCCCAGCGCCTCGTTATACATGCGGCCACACCATTTGGGCAGCCAGTAGTAGACAGCGCCAGTCCCCGAGAATACCGCACCGGCCACCATCACATAGTGGAAGTGAGCCACCACAAAGTAGGTATCGTGGTACTGGATATCTGCCGGTGCGAGCGCCAGCATCACACCAGTGAAACCACCGATGGTAAACAGGATCACAAAGGCAATGGCAAACAGCATTGGGGTTTCCAGGCTGATTGACCCCCTGAACATGGTGGTCACCCAGTTAAACACTTTCACGCCAGTGGGCACCGCGATCAGCATGGTGGCATACATAAAATACAGCTCACCTGCGATCGGCATTCCGACCGTAAACATGTGGTGCGCCCACACGATAAAGGACAGGAAGGCAATGGCTGCAGTGGCATACACCATGGATGAATAGCCAAACAGCGGCTTGCGACTAAAGGTGGGGATAATTGCAGAAATCACACCAAAAGCAGGGAGGATGATGATGTATACCTCGGGGTGCCCGAAGAACCAGAAGACATGCTGGAACAACACCGGGTCCCCGCCACCAGCGGCGTCGAAGAAACTGGTACCGAAGTTAATATCCATCAAAATCATGGTAACAGCGCCAGCCAGTACCGGCATCACCGCTACTAACAGGAAGGCAGTGATAAGCCAGGTCCAAGCGAACATCGGCATTTTCATCAGCGTCATACCGGGGGCACGCATATTGAGAATAGTGGCGATGATATTGATGGAGCCCATGATCGACGACGCGCCCATGATGTGGAGAGCGAAGATAAAGTAATTTACCGACGCTGGCGCATAGGTAGTGGAGAGAGGCGCATAGAAAGTCCAACCAAAGTTGGGAGCACCGCCCTCCATAAATAGTGTGGACGCCAAAACGATGAACGCACAGGGCAGAATCCAGAAACTCAGGTTATTCATTCTCGGCAGAGCCATATCAGGCGCGCCAATCTGCAGTGGAATCATCCAGTTGGCCAACCCCACGAAGGCGGGCATGATGGCGCCGAACACCATTACCAGCCCGTGCATGGTAGTCATCTGGTTGAAAAAGTTGGGGTCGACGAGCTGCATACCAGGGGCAAATAATTCAGCGCGAATAACCATCGCGAAAAAGCCACCCAGAAAGAACATGGAAAAGCTGAACCAAAGATACATTGTGCCAATGTCTTTATGGTTCGTGGTGAAGAGCCAGCGACCAATACCTTTAGCGGGACCGTGTGCCATGACTTTAATCCTCCGTTACTGGCCCTGTTTGAACATGAGAACATCGACGGGCTGGACCACATCGCCGGTGTCGTTACCCCAGGCATTGCGCTGGTAGGTAAGCACCGCGGCGATATCCACCTCGGAGAGCTGACCGCCGAACGCCTGCATGGCGGTGCCGGGAGAACCATTCACCACGATATTCATGTGGTCTTCTACAGGTCCCAAAGCCAGAGCGCTTCCCTTAATAGGTGGGAACACGCCGGCAATGCCTTCACCGCTGGTCTGGTGACAAGCAGAGCAAGTACGGTTGTGAACACCTTCGCCGCGCTCCATCAGCTCTTCCAGGGAAAACTGCTGGGATGCCAACTCGCGAAGAGTTTCGGCTTCGGCTTTTTTATCATCGAGCCACTGAGCGAACTCGTCCTTTTCCACCACATGAACTACCACCGGCATAAAGGCATGGCCCTGACCACACAGCTCGGCACAATAACCGCGATACACACCGGTTTTATCGACTCGTGCCCAGGTTTCATTGATATAGCCTGGTATAGCGTCCTTCTTGACCCCGAAGTCGGTCATCCACCAGGAGTGGATAACATCGTTGGCAGTGATCAGAAATCTCACTTTGGTATCGACAGGAATCACCAGCGGCTCGGTGACCTCAGCGAGATAGAACTCACCTTTTTCTTCACGGTTATAGATCTGGTCATTACTGGATGACAGATCGCTCATAAACTGCACGCCCTCGCCCAGATACTCGTACTGCCAACGCCACTGGTAACCAGTAACTTTGACGTCCAGTTCAGCATCGGAAGTATCGTAGAGATTGACGAGGGTTTTGGTGGCGGGGATGGCGATGATGACGAGAATAAGAGCGGGGACGACGGTCCAGATGATTTCTACGGTAGTGCTTTCATGAAAGTTTGCTGCTTTATAACCCCGAGACTTCCGATGCACTATCACACTGTAGAACATCACGGCAAATACCGCTGTACCTATTGCTACACAGATCCAGAGGATAATCATGTGTAGATCGTAGATTTGCCGACTCACTTCCGTGACGCCCGGCGTCATGTTTAACACCTCTCGCCATGTTCCACTCTGTTGCGCCTGGGCGGCGGCAGCCAATGGAAATAGCAGAAAAGGAGTAAGCACGCGCATGATGAACTGCTTGGCATTAGCTAGCATCGCCCGTTTTCTCCATTATTAATTTAGTAGAGTTCTCGTCTCCGTGCAGAAGTGCCGTAGCAAGAAAAAGCGCTGTCTACCCGGACAGTCGCCCGAGTATAGCAGAACAATTCCGCGACAGTCACGGTAGAAAAACCATGATCCAGCGCAAATAAACAGGCTTTTTTCCTCGGGATAATAAAGCACCCAAAAACTGCTTGTTTGTAGGCCAGACGGGCCTTGGCGAGACAGACTCAATCTTGAAGAGCCTCTTATATGCACTTTGGTTCTTTGCAATCTGGCACTACGGAGCTAGCTTTTTCTTCATGGATACCGTCAATCTACGCACCATCATCGCAAATGCCGAACACCACGAGCAGCGGACCGGCGAGCTGAGCCAGCTGCTACGAAGTCGGCTGCACAGCCTCCACGGCACCATTGCGCCCCGCGCTAGCGAGCTGCTCGACTTCGTCACTCAGTATGTCAGGCGGTTGCCAGATATTCTCGACGCCCTGCTCGAACTCAACGCCCTGCAGGGCACCGAGGACAGAGCAGAAGTACTGGCAAATAGCTGCGGAGAACTATTTGCTCGCCCCCCGCCACTGCTCCAAGGTCACCTGGGATTGAATGGCGCCATGAGTAGCGCCTACCTGGCTCATCGACTGATTGAGGAAACCAGCGACCACCACCTGGTGGTCCATGGACAAGCCTTAATTCCCCTTGATAGCACGCGCTCCAACCTGGTGATCCACCAACTGATCGGTGAAGGCTTCGCCAATCAGTTGGACAGCGCCGCGAGCCTGCTGAGCAGTGATTTAGTCAGCGGCTGGGCGCCGCCATCACCGGCTGCGGGACAGAAAGCACCATCGGCCACTTTGACAAAAGCGCTGATGCAGCGCTGGCCGTGCTTACAGGATAGCCTGGCGGGAGATATCTTCCGGCTGCCGCCGACGATTCATTAAAGAAGTGAGACAGAGCACAAGAAACGGCAAGGCTGGAAAGGTAGGCTCCTCCCTTCAGCGCCGGCAGGTCAAACAGCTTTAGGATCTATTAGTTTCACTGGTCGAACCTCGTCGCGGCGCTCTTCCTCACTGCGATTGACTCGAGTATCCAGCTCTCGAGGGGAGGATTGGAGGAGCATTTCGTCACGATAACCACAGCTGACACACTCGCGGAACTGCTTGCCGTTCTCGCTGTACATCACGATGCGGTCCATAGCCGCGCAACGCGGACACACGGCCCCGGCGATAAAACGTTTTACCACAGTCATAGACACCACTCTTGATTCAGCCCCGCGGAAGCTTATTATAGCCCTCCCGCATCAGGCAGCACAGGAATCCGCCATGTCCCGCTCATCCATCCGCTCATTTGGCGGCAAAACTCCCCGTCTCGGCCAGCGAACCTATATCGACCCCGCAGCCACCGTCATCGGCGACGTAGAGCTTGGTGACGATGTCTCCGTTTGGCCCGGTGCAGTCATTCGCGGCGATATGCACCGCATTCGTATCGGCCACCGCTCAAACGTTCAGGACAATGCTGTCCTGCACATCACCCATGCCAGCGACTTCAACCCCGGCGGCTGGCCGCTGACCATCGGGGATGACGTGATAATCGGCCACCGCGCCATCCTGCATGGCTGCACCTTGGGCAACCGCATCCTGGTGGGCAATGGCGCTATCGTCAACGATGGTGCGGTGGTAGAGGATGAAGTCATTATCGGTGCCGGCTGCATGGTCCCACCCGGCAAAACCCTGGAAAGCGGCTTTGTCTATGTTGGCAATCCCTGCAAACAGGGCCGCCCGCTCAAGGACTCTGAACGGAAATTCTTTACTTATTCGCCGCTGAACTACGTCAAGCTGAAAGACCAGTATTTGGCAGAGGAGGCCAGCCAGTCGTCAGACGGCTGATGCCAGGTCTGCCCGCAGAGCCTCTATCACCGGCACGGTCTCGGGGCGCACCCCCCGCCACAACAAAAACGCTTCCGCCGCTTGCTCCACCAACATACCCAGGCCGTCCGCCACAGCGGCGGCACCGTGGCGCTCCGCCCACGCCATGAACACCGTGGGCTCGCGCCCGTAAGCCATGTCGTAACAGCGAGCGCCGGGGGCCAACAGGTCCTCGGGCAGGGGCGGCAAATCGCCAGCCAAACTGGCGCTGGTGCCATTGATCACTACCTCAAACGACCTTCCAGCCAAACCCTCGTAGCCACAACCTTCTACCACGCCCAGCTCACTGAATGCCCCTGCCAGCTCCAGCGCCTTGGCCGCAGTGCGATTGGCGATAGTCACCGCCGCCGGTCGCTCCGCCAGCAGTGGCTCCAACACACCGCGCACAGCACCACCGGCACCGAGTATCAGTACCCGACGGGCGGCCAGGCCCCATTCATGATTCGCAAGCATGTCGCGCACCATACCAGCGCCATCGGTGTTATCACCCAGAATAGCGCCACTCTCCAGTGGCACCAAGGTGTTCACCGCGCCGGCCCGGCGGGCTCGCGATGTCAGTTCCGTCGCCCAGGCAAAGGCTTCCTGCTTGAAGGGCAGGGTAATATTGAGTCCTTTGCCGCCACTGCGAAAAAACGCTTCAGCAGCTTCGACAAAACCATCCACTGGTACCAGCTGGCGGTGATAGGCCATCTCCTGACCTGTCGCTTCGGCAAAGCGGCTGTGAATCTCCGGCGAGCGAGAGTGGGCAATGGGATTGCCGAACACAGCATAACTGTCGGTCATCGGCCCACCTCAGACCCAGTCGCGGGGCTTCAGGTAATTGTCGTAGAGATCCGCTTCGGCACTGCCTGGTTCCGGGTGCCAATCGTACTCCCAGCGCGCCAGTGGTGGCAGGGACATCAGGATGGACTCGGTACGGCCCCCCGTTTGCAGTCCAAACAAGGTGCCGCGATCGTAAACAAGGTTGAACTCTACATAGCGGCCGCGGCGATAGAGTTGAAAATCCCGCTGTGCCGCTGTCCAGGGCATGGCCTTGCGGCGGGCGACGATAGGGCGGTAGGCCGGAATGTAGCTGTCGCCGACAGCGCGCATGAAGGCAAAGCTGTCATCAAAGCCCAACTCATTGAAATCATCAAAGAACAAGCCGCCGACACCGCGGGTTTCACCACGGTGTTTGAGATAAAAGTACTCATCGCACCAGGTTTTAAAGCGCGGGTAGAGGTCGCCAGCAAAAGGCTCGCAAGCCGCTTTGGCCGTTTGATGCCAATGGAGACAGTCCTCGGCAAAGGGGTAGTAAGGCGTTAGGTCATAGCCGCCACCGAACCACCACACCGGCGCTTCACCCTCTTTTTCGGCAATAAAAAAGCGCACATTAGCGTGAGAAGTCGGCACTAAGGGGTTTTCCGGGTGGATCACCAGGGATACGCCCATGGCCTCGAAAGAGCGCCCGGCCAGCTCGGGCCTCGCTGCCGAAGCAGACGGCGGTAACAGGCCCCCATAGACATGGGAAAAGTTGACCCCGCCCTTTTCGATGACAGCACCGCCCGTCAGCACCCGCGAGCGGCCACCTCCACCTTCGGGACGCTCCCAGTTATCCTCCCGAAAGCTGCCGCCACCGTCCTCTGCGGTCAGCTCGTTACAGATACGGTCCTGCAAGTCGAGCAGGTAGTCCTTGACGCTCTGTTTGCTCAATGTCAGTTTGTTCAATGCCTACTCCTTGAAAAAGCCTGTCCGCATAACCTCACCCCCCAGACCTGAGAATGTGCCCCGTGCGAATATCGCGGATCTCACTGGGTTTGGCAGCCCGCCCCACCGCACCGGGGGTAATATCTGCGAGGCGGCCGCGAAAATACTGGTGAACCTTCATGGCACTGCGCGCGGGCAGATGCCCCTGGGGGTTGGCCGAGGTAGAAACCAACGCAGTGCCCACCACACGACTTAGAGCTGCCGCCACCGGGTGGCGAGTAATGCGTACAGCAATGGTATCGCGACCGCCGGTGACCCAGGCCGGCGCTTGTGCACTGGCGGGTACGACCCAGGTCACTGCCCTGTTGCCCGCCACCGCCAAACGCTGGTGCTCGGCAGCATCGAGGGTACCAATAAACGGTAATAGCTGATCCAGTTCGGCGGCGATCAGAATCACTCCCTTGGCCACCTTCCTGCCCTTGAGCTCAAGAACCCGCATCACTGCCTCGCGATTAAGGGGGTCGCAACCCAGCCCCCAGACTGCTTCAGTGGGGTAGGCCACCACCCCGCCGGCAGCGATCGCCTGGGCGGCGCGACGGATACGGTAGTGCCGGGTCCAACAGGCGAAGGTGGCTGAGTTCATGGGCGTGGTGACAATGGTCAAGCCGCTGAGGCTACCGCAAATAGGCAAAAGCGGCAATCAACGCTGGCGCAGATAAAGCCCGCCCATAACACTTTCTACCACTCCGCGCAGCTCCAGGCCGACCAGCAGGCCAGTCAGATGTGCGATGGCAAAGCCGGTGCGCTCCACTAGGGTGTCGGGACTCACTGGATCGTAGCCCATGGCTGTCAGCAGGCGAGCTTCATCTTCCGTCGCAACGGCGGGTACGTCAGGGGCCACCTCCTCTGCTTTGTAGGCCAGCAGGCCACCGAGGTGCTCCACAATATCACCCACACTTTCCACCAAGGTGGCGCCCTCGCGAATCAGCCAGTGGCAACCTCTGGCCTGGGGGTTGTGTACCGAGCCAGGTATCGCGAATACCTCTCGGCCCTGCTCCATCGCCTGCCGCGCAGTGATCAGCGAGCCGCTTCCTCTGGCCGCTTCGACCACCAGCACCCCCAAACCGAGGCCGCTGATAATACGATTGCGCTGAGGAAAATTTTCCCGCCTCGGCGTCAACCCCAGGGGAAACTCACTCACCAGAGCTCCACCACCAGCGAGAATTGCTTGCGCCAATTTGCGGTGCTGGTGGGGATAACAGATATCAATGCCCGTACCGAGCACCGCGACGGTTTTCCCCCGCTCCAACGCGCCGCGATGCGCGGCACCGTCCACTCCCAGTGCCAGCCCACTGGTGATGACAAAGCCACTCGCCGCCAGCTCGGCAGCAAAAATGCGAGCGTTGTGAAGCCCACCGCTGCTGGCGTGGCGGCTGCCGACTATGGCCAACTGTGGCAGCGACAGTACAGCGGGATCCCCGCGCACGAAAAGCAGTGGTGGAGGACGCTGAATTTCCGCCAGCAGGGCTGGGTAGCCGGACTCCCCCAGTACCAGGGTTCCGATATCCTCCACTGCGAGCCGCTCAGCCAATTGTGCAGCAGCAGCGTGATACCGGGCAGGGTTGAGATGGTAAGCGGCATGAACAGGGAGAAGCGGCGCCGGGCAATCTTCTGGAGACGCAGCAAGAAAAGTCTTGAGGTCGGCGAAGGTGCTAATCGCCAAGCGCATCAGCGCCGGCGTGATCTGAGGTACCTGCATCAGTACCAGTGCAGCATGGTCGGCCATTTATCTGTTCCCTCCCTGGAACCAAGGCCCGGCAACGCCGGACGGCAATTAAAAGAGTATCTACCTGGTCTGCCTGCCGGTACAACAGCTGTCAGGGGTTGGCAATCTCATCGCCAACCGCCAGAGGACGGTCTGCATGCATCACCAGGCCGAAGCTCATTTTTTCAAAGCTGCGAAACACCATCAGCAGACCAGCCCGCTCTGAGGGCAGCACAATCTGTTCACCAGCAAGACGGTCGTGAACGGTCTCGCCCTGCTTGAAGATGCCAAGGACATCACCGCTCTGGAGACCGTCCCGCTCTCCACGATTGATAGCGACCACATCCAGGTGGCCCACCTGGCTAACACCGCCTTCCACCGAGACTATTTTGCCCTTGATATCCACGTCTGGAGCCTGAGGATAGAAAGCCGGCTTGAGGCGCCGTTCTTCATGGGACAACAGACGGTCGCCGACACGGATTTCCCGCACACTGCGAGTCGTCTTCAAGGTGGCGACCTCGCCACTGACTCGCTTGACCTGGGCTGAACCGATGTCTTCAGCCCTGAGCCCCAACAGCTCCTGGGTATCGGGATCGATATAGGGGTCGCCCTTGCGGTAGATTCCGAGAAAGTCCTCACCCTCGGGCATCACACCGCGAGCGAAGAAGTCGTCGCCCATACCGGATATCAAACGCTTCTCGTGGCCGGCGAGGACATAGGGGGCGTTCTCCAGATCACCAGCCTCCACTATTCTGGTACGGGACAGAAAGCTATTCACCACCCCCAAGGGCAGGGCGGGGATGACATTCTCGTGCGGCGATACACGAACCTGTGGCCGCAATACCACAGTACGACCATCCGCGTGTTCAGCCGGCTGGCCACTGCGCTCCAAGGTCAGGTGCGGCTGACCATCCACATACGTGAGCGCAATGACATCACCGGGATAAATCAGCTGGGGGTTGGCAATTTGGGGGTTGGCTTGCCAAATTTCTGGCCACTGCCAGGGCTTTTTCAAAAACACTGTGGAAATCTCCCACAGCGTATCACCGGCCTTTACGGTATAGCGAGCCGGAACATCATCCTTGAGCTCCACGCTGCCTGCCATTGCGGCCGCAACCTGCAGCCACACCGCCAGCAGCGCCAGTAGGATTCTTTTCATCGTGAGCCGTCCTGTGTGCTGTTCCTCAATGATGTATACTTTCCTGCCACAAGCTCGCGATTGCCCAAGGCTTGATTCCCTTGCAAGCCCTGTCAGAGGCCCGGACAGCGAGTCCCGGTGTTATTCTGAACCCAATGTTAGCAGTGGCCCGCGCCATTTTGCTAGAAATCTGTTGCGAACACTAATCTGTCTGTTACGAACACTATGGCCATTCTCACCATCCTTGAATTTCCCGACCCCCGCCTGCGCACTCGCGCCCGCCCCGTGGCCGAGGTGGACGAACGCATCCGCCAGCTGGTGGACGACATGTTCGAGACCATGTACGCGGCCCCCGGTATCGGCCTCGCCGCGACTCAGGTCAATGTCCACGAGCGGGTAGTAGTGATGGATATTTCGGAGGAGGGCAACCAGCCTTTGGTATTTATCAACCCGGAAGTGGAAGTGATTGGCGACGAAAGCCGTGACTACCAGGAAGGCTGCTTATCGGTACCTGGATTCTACGAAGATGTAGCACGCCCGGCCCAGATTCGCGTCAAGGCTCTCGACCGCGACGGCAACCCCTTTGAACTGGAGCCCGACGGCTTGCTGGCAGTATGCATCCAGCACGAACTGGACCACCTGGAGGGCAAACTGTTCGTTGACTACCTGTCTCCTGTCAAACGGCAGCGCATCCGTCAAAAACTCGAAAAACTACAACGCCAACAGGCTTGAACCTACAAGGATAACCCCGTGCGTATCGTCTTTGGCGGCACCCCTGAGTTCGCCGCCCACCACCTGGACGCCCTGATTGCCGCCAACTGCCGCGTGGTCGGCGTCTTTACCCAGCCCGACCGCCCCGCTGGACGCGGCAAAAAGCTCACCGCCAGTCCGGTCAAGGCATTGGCCCAAAATCACAGCCTGCCAGTTTTTCAGCCACCCAGCCTGAGAGATCCCGATGCCCAGCACCAGCTGGCTAACCTCAAACCCGATCTCTTCATCGTGGTAGCCTACGGTCTACTATTGCCCCAGGCAGTACTCGATATTCCCCGCTTTGGCTGCATCAACGTCCACGCTTCCCTGCTGCCGCGCTGGCGCGGCGCCGCCCCCATCCAACGGGCCATTGAGGCCGGCGACACCGAAACCGGCATCACAATCATGCAAATGGACGCCGGTCTCGACACCGGTGATATGCTACTGGAAATCCGCTGCCCCATCACTGCCCAAGATACCGGCGGCAGTCTTCACGACCGCCTGGCACAGCTGGGCCCTCCGGCCCTGCTTGACACCTTGACCCTGCTGGCAAAAGGGGAACTCCAACCCACCGCACAAGATGGCAATCTCGCTACCTATGCCGCCAAGATCACCAAGGAAGAGGCAGCCATCGACTGGCAGCGGGACGCTGTGCATATCGACCGTCAGGTGCGAGCCTTCAACCCCTTTCCCGTCGCATTTGCTCGTCTGGGCGAAGCGCATCTGCGCATCTGGGCCGCCGCTCCCGTCGATATTGTTAGCGACAAACCACCAGGCACAGTGATCACTGTGGGGGACGGCGGTATCACCGTCGCTTGCGGGCGCGGCGCCCTGAAAATTCACGAAGCCCAGCTGCCGGGCAAAAAGCGTCTACCAGTGGCCGACATCCTGCGCGGCAACCCCACCCTATTCACCGTCGGTGATCGACTTGAATGATGCCATAGTTTCCACTTTATCCGGTGCCCTTCGCCCTGCAAGACATCCCTTGAGAGAGTGCACTGCGCAGTGAAAGCACGGGAAGCCTGTGCCCGAGTACTGGCTGGCGTTTTGCGCCAAGAGGGCTCACTGAACACTCTGCTCCCCGCCGCCTTGGAGCGAGTCACCGCCTCTGACCGCGCTTTGGTGCAAGAACTCTGCTACGGCACCCTGCGCTGGTACCCGGCACTGGAACGGCTGCTCGGCGCTCTGATCGACCGCCCCCTTAAGGCCAAAGACGCCGAGATCACCATGCTGCTGGCCGCCGGCCTCTATCAGTTACGCCATATGCGCACGCCCGATCACGCTGCTGTCAACGAAACGGTCGCCGCCTGTCAGGCCCTCAAACGACCCTGGGCCAAAGGCCTCGCCAACGGTGTGTTGCGTCGCTTCCTGCGCGAGCGCGACAGTCTTGAGGCCCGCTTCGCCACCGACCCTCAATTCACCACAGCTCATCCGACCTGGCTGCGCAAGGCACTCGAAAGCGCCTGGCCTGAACAAGCTACGGCCCTGTTTGCCGCCAACAATACACGACCGCCCATGGTCTTGCGGGTCAACACCCGCCACGGCGACCGGGACAACTACCTGATACAACTCGCCGATGCAGGCATAGGTGCTCATGCCGCGCCCCTGACCCCTACCGCCATCTACCTGGACGAGCCCCAGGCCGTGGATCTGCTGCCCGATTTCAGCGTCGGGGCGGTGAGCGTACAGGACGAGGCGGCCCAGCTGTGTGCACAGCTGCTGGCACCCGCTCCTGGCGAGCGGGCGCTGGACGCCTGCAGTGCCCCCGGCGGCAAAGCCTGCCACCTCCTGGAACAGCAGCCCGCCCTTGCAGAGCTGGTCGCCCTTGATGTGGACGGTGAGCGACTCCAGCGAGTTGCTGACAATCTCGACCGCCTTGGCCTCTGCGCTACGCTCAAAGCCGCCGATGCCGCAACCCTGTCCTCCTGGTGGGACGGGCGCCTCTTCGACCGTATACTGCTCGACGCTCCCTGCTCTGCCAGTGGTGTGATACGCCGCCACCCCGATATCAAGCTGTTGCGCCAGTCTGCCGATATCGGCAGACTGGCCGCAACCCAGCTGGCTCTACTAACGGCACTGTGGGCTGTGCTGAAACCCGGCGGACAGCTGCTGTACGCAACTTGCTCTGTATTACCGGCGGAGAATGACGCCGTGGTAAGCGCCTTTACCGAACATCACCCAGAAGCACGCCTACTGCCCATCGACGTTTCGTGGGGCATCGCCACCAGCTGCGGTCGGCAATTGCTGCCAACACCAGGTGGACCGGATGGCTTTTACTATGCTTTGCTGGAGAAGGTACTACCGGAACAGGAAGCTGCACTGTCATGAAAATTACTATTGTCGGCGCCGGTCAGGTAGGTGGCACCCTGGCGGAGCATCTGGCAGGTGAAGCCAACGATATTACCGTGGTGGACATTAACGGCAATCGCCTGCAGGAGTTACAGGACCGCCTCGATATCCGCACCGTGCTCGGCATGGGCTGCCATCCGGATGTACTCCTTCGCGCTGGCATGGAGGACGCGGATATGATCGTGGCCGTCACCAGTAGCGACGAAATCAATATGCTGGCCTGCCAAGTGGCCTATTCGCTGTTTCGCACCCCCACCAAGATCGCTCGAGTGCGTGCCCAGAGCTATGCCAACCCCCGCTTCCGCGACAAACTGTTCACCGCCGAGCATATCCCCGTCGATGTGCTTATTACTCCCGAGCAAGTAGTCACCGACTATATCCGCCGCTTGGTGGAACAACCTGGCTCCCTACAGGTGCTCGACTTTGCCAACGGCATCATGCAGCTGGTCGCTGTGCGCGCCTACAACGGCGGCCCTCTGGTGGGCAAACAGCTGCGCTCTCTCAAAGAGCATCTGCCCAAGGTGGATACCCGGGTGGCAGCTATTTTTCGCCACGATCGCTCCATAGTGCCAAAAGGCGATACGGTGATCGAAGCTGGCGACGAAGTGTTTTTCATTGCCGCACGGGACAATATTCGCACTGTGCTGGGCGAGCTGCGCCAACAAGAGCTTCCCTATCGGCGGCTCATCATCGCCGGCGGCGGCAATGTCGGCTTCCGCCTCGCCCAGGCCCTGGAGCACGATTACAACGTCAAGATCATCGAGTTTACTCGCGCCCGCTGCGAGTTTCTCGCCGAGCATCTGGACCGCACCACGGTGCTCAATGGTTCCGCTACTGACCAGGACCTGCTGCGCGAGGAGAATATCGACAAAACCGACTTGTTTTTGGCCCTCACCAATGACGATGAAGTCAATATCATGGCGTCCCTGCTGGCCAAGCGACTCGGTTGCCGGAAGGTGCTCACCCTGATTCAGAATCCGGTGTATGCAGACCTGATGCAAGCTGGAGAAATCGATATTGCCGTCTCGCCGCAGCAGGCTACCGCCAGCCTGTTGCTCACCCATGTGCGCAAGAGCGGTGCAGTCAACGTGCATTCCTTGCGTCGCGGTGCGGCCGAAGCACTGGAAATCATCGTCCACGGCGATGCCAAGAGCTCCAAGGTGGTAGGCCGCAAGATTGAGGACATCGTGTCTCCTCCCGGCGCGACCCTTGCAGCACTGGAACGCAACGGCAAAGTAGTGATCGCCCACCGCGATACGGTGATTGAAAATGGCGATCACGTCATCGTGTTCGTGGTGGACAAGCGCCGGGTCAAGGATATAGAGCGACTCTTCCAGGTCGGCTTCTCTTTCTTCTAGGCCCATCGTTCAGGACTTTTAACTCAGGACACGCCATGCACCCCGCCGTCGTCTCGCGTATTCTCGGCCTGTTTCTGATGTTGTTCAGCATCACTCTGCTGGTGCCCATCGTGGTGTCGGTGGCATATACCGAGGACACCGCCGAGGCTTTTTTTCTTGCTTTCGCTATTACCTTCTCTCTGGGGATGCTGATGTGGCTGCCGTTCAGCCGCATCAACGCAGAACTGCGCACCCGCGACGGCTTTATCATTACGGTGCTGTTCTGGCTGGCATTAGGACTTACCGGCACTCTGCCGCTGCTGCTGGTGGATAGCCTGGCGCTATCCTTCAGCGACGCCCTGTTCGAGTCTGTTTCCGGTATCACCACCACAGGCGGCACTGTAATCAGCGGCCTCGACGACTTGCCCCGCTCGATTCTCTACTACCGACAGCAGCTACACTTTCTCGGCGGTATCGGTATCGTAGTGATCGCCGTGGCGATTATGCCCATGTTGGGCATCGGCGGCATGCAGCTCTACCGCACAGAGATGGTGGGACCGTCAAAGGAAACCAAGATGACGCCGCGCATCGCCGAAACCGCCAAGGCGCTGTTTCTTATCTATGTCATGCTCAACGCCGCTTGTACCCTCGCTTACTGGGCCGCGGGGATGACCTTCTTCGACGCCCTCACCCACAGCTTCTCCACCGTTGCCACTGGCGGTTTCGCCAATTACGACACCAGTATCGGGCAATTCGACAACAATCTGATCTATGCCATCTGCATCATTTTTATGGTGTTGTCGTCCATCAGCTTTGGACTGCACTACTACACCTGGATACGAGGCACTGTATTCCACTACTGGCGCAACCCGGAAGCCAAGGCCTTTTTGCTCATCCTGTTGGGCTGCTCGGTGGTGGTATGTGGCTATCTGTTCTTTGCCCGCGTTTACGGTATGGAACAGAGCGTTGTACACGGTATCTTCCAGCTGGTATCCATTACCACCACGACCGGCTTTGCTACCGCCAACTTCAGCGCCTGGCCCAGTTTTTTGCCGTTCTTTCTGCTGGTGATGTCGTTCTTTGGCGGCTGCGTTGGTTCCACCACCGGCGGCGTAAAAATGGGCCGTATGCTGATTATGTACAAGCAGGTAATGCGCGAGATCGCTCGGCTGGTGCACCCCAGTGGTGTGTTTTCAATGAAGGTCCGCAACTGGGCGGTACCCACCCGTGTCACCGATGCGGTATGGGCATTTTTTGGCGTCTATCTGGCGGTCTACTACTTGATCGTCTTGTTGCTATTGGCCGCCGGGATGGATTTCGTCACCGCCTGGTCAGCCACTGCCGCCAGCCTCAACAATCTCGGCCCCGGCCTCGGTGATGTCGCAGCCCATTTCGGCGATCTCAACGCTTTCTCCAAGTGGGTACTGGTCGTCGCCATGATCCTGGGACGATTGGAAATCTTTACCGTACTGGTACTGTTCTCGCCCATGTTCTGGCGACGCTGAGAGCACTGCGGCATGAAAACAAACGACTTTTGGCTGTTTGCTACCCATCTTTACGGCGAGCCAGGGGTGGCGGATGCCTGTCTGTGGCTGCAAGAACAGTACGATCTTGATGTCATGCTGCTCTTGCTGTGCCTGTGGTCAGGCTATGAGTGGGGGCCACTCCACCCGGCACAATTGCACATGCTGATCAACGATAGCGAGCCTTGGCGTCAGAACCTGGTCAGACCTTTGCGATCGGCCCGCCGCTGGCTCAAAAAGTATCGGTCAGCTATCGCCGCCCCCTCAGCGGCCGATAGCGAAACGTTGCGGCAGGCAATCCTCGACAATGAGCTGGTTGCCGAGCGACTGCAAGGTGAACTTCTGCAAGCCCTCCTGGCAGCCTGGCAAGGGGCGACACTATCCGGCAAGCCTGGCGCGGCTGCAGCAGAAAGCAACGTCCACCTGTACCTGAAACAGCTCTCCATCGCTCTTGATCCTGGAAATGAACAGCGCTTGAAGGTTATTCTAACGGCTTCTCCAAGGCCCGCCTGACCTCAATGTAGGCTTCTTCGGTAATGCGCTGGTAAGGCACTGTGTGGGCTGCAAACGCCTGTTGGGAGGCGTGTATCCGCCCCGCCAGCTCGTCACTGGCGGCGATATCTTCCAATACCTTGGCAGACTCCTGCCTCAGACTCTCCAGCACATCCATTGGCAGTGGACGAATATCCACACCATATCTCTCCAGCAGGTCCCGATAGGCTCTGGCACTGTAGGCAATGTATTCATCCATCATGTCCTGGTTGGCGGCGCGGGCAGCCACTTCCACAATCGCCTGCAAATCCGCGGGCAGACTTTCGAAAGCTTTCTTGTTGACCAACAGCTCCAAGGTTCCGGTAGGCTCCTGCCAGCCCGGATAGTAGTAGCGCAAGGTGCGCTGCCCCTTGCCCAGGTTCTGGAAACCGAAGGCGAGGTCGTTGTAGGGGCCAACCCACTCCACGGCGTCAATTACCCCCGTTTCCATCGAGATGTACAGCTCACTGCCGGGAATATTGATGGGCTGGCCGCCGACCCGCTGAAAAACTTCGCCACCGAGCCCGGGAATGCGCATCTTGAGACCTTTGAGATCCGCCAGGCTATTGATTTCTTTGCTGAACCAGCCGGCCATCTGCACGCCGGTATTGCCGCCAGCAAAAGGAATGATATTGAACGGCGCATAGGCTTCCCGCCACAGCTCCAAACCGCCCCCGTAGTGCAGCCAGGCATTGGTCTCTGCCGTGGTCATGCCAAAGGGCACGGAGGTAAAGAAGACCGAAGCTGGCACCTTGCCCTTCCAGTAATAGGCGGCGCTGTGGCCCATCTCCGCTGTGCCCTGAGAGACAGCATCAAACACTTCCATCGGCGGGACCAGCTCACCGGCACCGTAGATGTGTATCTTGAGCCGGCCCGCACTCATGGTCGCCACGTGCTCGGCGAAGCGCTCCGCACCAGTGCCAAGACCCGGAAAGTTCTTCGGCCACGCCATTACCATCTTCCAGCGATAGACCTTGGCAGGGGCGGCTGCCCCTGCATCACTGCCAGCCGTCGGCTCACCTGCGCCGCAACCGGCCAACAGCACAGCGAGTATCAGGACAAGTGCGCCCGACATGAATTTTATTGTCATTGTGGATTCTCCCAGCAAAGCCCATGGGGCTGAGTTTCAAGTTATACGCGAGTGAGCTCACCACACTGCAACCCCGGCTTACTGTCACACCAATCTTATCGGGGTATTGGCGGCAGACGACGGTGCCCAGCTTGGGTTTTCGTTTTTAGAGCGCTTGCAGATTGGCGTACTGCAACACCAGCCACTTGGCACCTTCACTAAAGTTGACCTGGACCCGGGCATGGGCGCCCCCGCCCTCCATATTGAGTACCACTCCCTCACCGAAGACCTTGTGCATCACTCGCTGGCCGAGTCTCAGGCCTGTGTCTGCGCCATCGCTCGTGGCACTAAAAGGCCCTTTGGCGGCGTAGCTGGTGGGTCGCGACACGGCGCTGCCGAGACGCACCTCCTCTACCAACTCCGCGGGGATGTCGCGCACAAAGCGCGATACTGCGTTCCAGCTTTCGCTACCGTGCAGCTGGCGACACTCGGCAAAGCTCAGGTACAGCTTCTCCATCGCCCGGGTGATCCCCACATAAGCCAGACGCCGCTCTTCTTCAAGGCGCTCAGGGTCCTCGGCAGACATCTTGTGAGGAAAGAGGTTTTCCTCCATACCCGCGATGAAGACCAAGGGAAACTCGAGGCCTTTGGCGGAGTGCAGGGTCATCAACTGCACCGCATCTTCATGGCTGTCAGCCTGCTGCTCTCCCGCATCGAGGGCTGCCTCGGCGAGAAACTGGGGCAGGGCAGGGAGGTCGGGATCCTCTGGCTCATAGGCGCGACAGGCGCTGACCAATTCCTCCAGGTTTTCCACTCGTGTTTGACCGCGCTCACCCTTTTCGCGGCGGTGGAAATCGATCAGGCCACTGCGCTCCAGCACATGGTCCACCTGCTCGTGGAGAGGCAACTCTTCAATACCACTGGCCAGCCCATCGATCAGGTCGAGAAAGTGCTGCAGCGCATTGGCGGCCCGCCCAGGCAGGCGCGGGATCGCCTCGCGGGTGGCATCCCACAGCGCGAGGCCTTCGGCGCGAGCCAGCTGACGCACTTCGTCGAGCGTCTTGTCACCGATGCCCCGGGTAGGGGTGTTTACCACCCGCTCGAAGGCAGCGTCATCGCGGCGGTTCACTACCAACCGCAGATAAGCCAGGGCGTTGCGGATCTCCAGACGCTCGTAAAAGCGCTGGCCACCGTAGATACGATAGGGTACCTGCTCACGCAGCAAGGCCTCTTCCAGCACCCGGGACTGGGCATTGGAGCGGTAGAGAATGGCGCAGTCGCTGCGCAAGTTGCCTTGCGTTACCCAATCCTGAATACGGCCGGCAATAAAACGTGCTTCGTCGTGCTCGTTGAACGCCGCGTAGAGGGCTATCGGCTCACCGTCGTGGGCTTCGGTCCACAGATTTTTGCCCAGCCGCTCGCTGTTGCGCGCGATCACAGCGTTGGCCGCCTTGAGGATGGTACCGGTGGAGCGATAGTTTTGCTCCAGGCGCACCACTTTGGCATTCTCAAAATGGCTGGTGAAGTTCTGGATGTTCTCGATGCGAGCACCACGCCAACCATAGATGGACTGGTCGTCGTCCCCGACGGCAGTGACGATAGCCGCCTTGCCCGCCAACATGCGCAACCAGGCGTACTGAATGGCGTTGGTGTCCTGAAACTCATCCACGAGAATATGGGAAAAACGCTGCTGGTAATGAGCCAACAGTTCAGGCTTTTCCAGCCACAGCTCGTGAGCCCGCAGCAGCAACTCGGCAAAATCTACCAACCCGCCGCGCTGGCACGCCTCTTCATAGGCGGTGTACACCTGAATCATGGTGAGTGTGAAAGGATCGCTGGTGCGCTCAATATGGCGGGCGCGCAAACCCTCGTCTTTCTGTCCGTTGATAAACCACTGCGCTTGACGCACGGGCCAGCGGCCATCGTCGATATCGAGAGTTGCGTAAATACGCTTGATCAAGCGCAACTGGTCATCGGAGTCGAGGATCTGAAAGTTTTCCGGCAGACCGGCATCGTGCCAGTGGGCCTTCAGCAAGCGGTGCGCCAGGCCGTGGAAGGTGCCCACCCACATACCCTGGGGCGACATACCGAGCAGCTCGTTGATGCGCTCACGCATCTCCCGGGCCGCCTTATTGGTAAAAGTCACCGCCAGTATCGAGTAGGGCGATATACCCTCCACCCGCGCCAGCCAGGCGATACGGTGCACCAGCACCCGGGTTTTGCCACTGCCGGCACCCGCCAGCACTAGCAGGTGGCTATCGGTACAGGTTACGGCTTCGCGCTGGGCGGCATTAAGAGAGTCGATCAGAGTGGTTACGTCCATGGGGGCGGATTCTAGCAGATAGCATCAGCCGGTAGGTTCTCCGCTCAGGGGAAACTCCGCCTGCTTGCCTCACGGAGTTCTAGGTAAATGGCTCCTCACCAGCAAGCCTGGCGGCGCCCTCATGGGAAACCACCCTGGGCACTACCTCTGCAACACCACCATGGGCCACTGCAAAACTATAGTTTTGGCGAACGCCGCTGCTGAGCGCAAAGTGATTACCCTCGCCTGGCACCAGTGACGCCAGGGCTTTCAGTGTCAGCCCCTGGCCCAAGGCCTTGGCACAGGCTTCTTTGCGCGTCCACAGCCGGTAGAACCAGGGCTCTCGCTGGTCGCGATCCAGAGCGGCGAACTCCTTCTGCTCTCTCGGGTGGAAGTAGGTCATCACCAGGCGCTCGAAATTTCGTGGACGATGTTGCTCGATATCGACCCCGACAGGACCCAGCAGGCTGAACCCCGCCATCACCGCACTGCCACTGTGGGCAAGGGAGCAGTATGCTTCGGCACCTGCGATGCCAGGTCTGCCATCGGGCTTGGCGGCAATTTCTACTGCGCTTCCAAGCTGCTCCCGCAGCAGAGTGGTCAGCAGGTGGCGCGCAGCCACGAACTGGCGGTAACGACGGGCTGAGCGAAACGCATGGGCACGCGTCTGTGCCGAGTCAGGCAAAGCGGCAAGCCAACGGGCGATGACTCGATCAGGCACCTCGTCGATCGCCAGCAGCACCGCTGCCGCGCTGCTGGTCACAGGACAGTATCAGCGGAAGGATAAGGCACGCCCTGCTGAATCGATCAGTGCTAGGGCAGCTTGACCACCTCCCCCTTGAGGGCCACCCCGGCAATCACCGCGCCGGTATGACATTCGTACTCAGTGGTGCTGGAGAAGGTGTTTTTCTTGTAGTAGCTGCGGATATTGACCACTGCGTTTCCACCTTCGGCCACAGCTCTCTCCTGCAGGCTCAACAAGGCGGACAGCAGCACCCACTCACAGGCGCGGCGATCGGACTTGCCGACAGCATTGGTCTTCTTGTTGGAAACGTATTCACCGCGCCGCTGGAGAGGCTGTGGGTGAGGGGTATCACCAAAATAGAGACGGACATTCGGGTCGAGCCTTTCCTGAAAGTCGGCAGAGCTCATCGCCTCATCAATGGAGAGCAGGTGCTTGGTATCCCGGGCATGACCGGGCAGGCTGAACAAGGCCACGAGGGCAAAAACGAGGGCAAGCTTGAGATGCACGGTAAACTCCTTCTATCGGTTAGGTAACAGCAGCTGTGCTCCCCTTAATGACCAAGGGGCCTGTGACGGTCCTTGACACAGCCGCAGTTGCCGGCAGTTTATCCATCCTTTGCGCTCTGTCCAAGTACTGCGTTCTGGTCCTCCATCCGACATTGAAGCAATGTCTCAGACAACTCTGTGGCGTCCATTGCGGGATGGAGCGGCGATACTCGCTCGGCCAGATCTGCTGCAACCAAACTCTGGGGCGATAAAGCGAACCTTGCCCCTCTTCAGGCATCTGCTAGACTTCACTCCGCTTGTCAGATGAGAGATAGCAAACGGCCCTTGCCGTCTCTGCAATCTGAGCATCAACCTCCTCACTTCCAATGAAGGTGCCAGCCCCGGGATGGCTGTTGAGCTTGCTATTTCCAACTGGTCCGGCTGGACCACCCCCGCGCACCCACTGGTGCCTGGCTCCGTGCTGCACGTCAGCGACACTCCCGATGTGTCCGCCATCCCAGCCATGTTGCGCCGGCGTCTCAACACGCTCGGGCGCGCAACTGCAGCAGAGCTGCTGCGTCATACCGCTGACATCCCTGTGGTCTACGGTTCGCGTCACGGCGACCTGGAGCGGACACTCAGTGTACTTAGCGAGCTAGCGCGCGGTGAACCGGTATCTCCCATGCACTTCAGCTTGTCAGTACACAACGCCATCACCGGTATCGTATCGATACACAGGGGCCTTACCGCCAACATCACCAGTATCGCGGCCCAGGACGAATGTCTGGTGCCTGTGCTGCTGGAAGCCGCGGGGCTGGTGAGAGAAACCAATGAACAAGTCATCTGCGTGATCGCCGATGCTCCCGTGCCGGCGCTCTACCAGCGCGATTGCACCTGGCCGGCGGCACCGTTTGCCGCCAGTTTCGTGGTTGGTCCCGGCACTGGACTGGCCGTCACCCTCGACCGCGCCGGCGACCAAGTGGCCGCAGACTGCACAGCGCCCAAGGAGAGCCTGCCCCAGGCGCTGCGCTTTATCGAGTTTCTCGCTTCTTCACAACAAACCTTCAGCGCCTCCCATAACGGTGGGCACTGGACCATCGCCAAACACTGACATGACTGCGTGGAAGCACCTGAACTATCTCTGGCGCCTGGTTGCCACCGCCTTCTGCTTTGTGGTGTTCGGTGTGGGCGGGGTGCTGGTCCCTCTCGTGGCAACACCCGTCCTCTACCTGCTGCCGGGTACCGCCGCTGACCGTCAGCGGCGCTCACGGCGCTTGGTACATTGGCTGTTTCGTGGCTTTGCCCACCTGATGCAGGGACTTGGCGTGATGACCTGGCAGGTGAACGGTATAGAAAAGCTCAACCGGCAAGGGTTATTGGTGCTGGCCAACCATCCCACCCTGATCGATGTGGTACTGCTGGTAGCGCTCTTGCCCAACGCCAACTGTATCGTCAAGAGTCGCTTGCTGAACAACCCGGCCATGCGCGGTTTCATCGCCCTGGCCGGGTATATCACCAACGACCGCGGCAGCACTCTACTGGAGCAGGCAGCCAGCTCCCTTGCCGCTGGCGATGTGCTGGTGATCTTTCCCGAGGGCACCCGCACTCGCGAGGGGGCGCCCATTCTCTTGCAGCGCGGTGCAGCCAACATTGCCGTGCGCTGCCAAGTGCCGGTAACACCGGTAATCATCCATTGCTCACCCCCCACCTTGAGCAAGCAGCACCGGTGGTATCATATTCCCGAGCGACCGTTTGCAATGACTTTCTCGGTCAGGGACGACATCGCTATAACCCCCTTTCTAGACTGTCCCGCGCCCCTCGGCGCACGGCACCTTACTGACAGTCTGGAGCATTTTTTTACCGAGGAACGCCACTGCCATGGGCACTGACACACTACACAATGAACTCAAGGTCATGATCATCGAAACTCTCGATTTGGAAGACATCGGCCCCGATGACATCGACGACGAGGCACCCCTGTTCAATGATGGGCTGGGCCTGGACTCCATCGACGCGCTGGAAATCGGCGTGGCCCTACAAAAGCGCTACGGCATCAAGCTCGACCCCGAGACCGACGATGTCAAACAGTATTTCGCCAGCATCGTCGATCTCGCCCGGCTGGTAGCCAGTCAGCGAGGAGGAACACCGACATGAAGTCACGCCAGCAAATCTACCAGCATGTCACCGGCCTGATGAGCGAGATGTTCGAGCTGGACCCGGCCAGTCTCAGCGAAGACGCCCATCTCTATGACGACCTGGATATCGATAGCATTGACGCCGTCGACCTGATCGTGGAACTCAAAAACTATACTGGCCGCAAGATCGCGCCCGAGGATTTCAAGAATGTCCGCACCGTGGGCGATATCATCACTGCGGTGGAGGGCCTGCTCCGCGATGGCTGACAGCGCCAGGGGGCGGCTTGCCAGCAGCGCTCTGCTTCTGCTCTATCCCGCCGCCGTGTTCATTGGCTTGCGCTACCTGGACCCCCGCTGGCTGGCGCTACTGCTGGTACTTGTTGTCGGCTGGCGTCTGGTTAGCGCTCGTTCCACTGGGCAGCTCCAGGCAAGCCTGGTGGCGCTGGTCGCCGCCGCTCTGGGCACCACCGCTATTACCTTGGTCACTGGCTCATCTTTCGGTCTGCTGTTGTATCCGGTGCTGGTCAACTGTGTGCTGCTGGCAGTCTTTGCCGTCAGCCTGGCTCGCCCGCCCTCTGCCATCGAACTTGTAGCGCGACTGCGAGAGCCAGATCTGCCGTCAGAAGCCGTTCGTTACACCCGCCGGGTAACCCAGGTATGGACGCTCTTTTTCGCTCTCAACGGCACCATTGCGCTGGCAACAGTGTTTGGTGACCAGCGCTGGTGGCTACTCTATAACGGCTTCATTGCTTATCTGTTAATGGGTGCCCTGCTGGCAGGGGAGTGGCTGGTACGCCGCCGGATACGAGGCGCTCATGGCTAGCCCACTAGCGACCTTGATCACTGGCCAGCACCCGGCTGACGCCGAACCTCTAGCGACAGGCCCTGAAGGCGTCCTCGACTGGGGTTGGTTCCGCCATCGAGTACAGTGCCGTGAAAATCACCTCGCGACATTGCCACCTGGCCCCGTCGCCATCCACCAGCCCGAGCCCTGTGAGTTTCTCTCCTGGCTGTGGGCCGCGTGGCGCAGCGCTAGAGTCGCGGTGGTTTCTGCCAGTGGCTTTCGCGATCTCCCCTCCGCACTGATGGCTCCGCTCTCGGACGGCAGCTGTGCTACCGTTTTCGACCCTG
The DNA here is from genome assembly GCA_023229065.1 of Porticoccaceae bacterium. Lineage (GTDB taxonomy): Bacteria > Pseudomonadota > Gammaproteobacteria > Pseudomonadales > Porticoccaceae > NAT127. The sequence continues at coordinate 13,093 of JALNZZ010000001.1, read as the reverse complement.
CGGCCCTGCCCGCCGAGCTGCCCGGCGACACCGCGCTGGTCCTGTTTACTTCGGGCTCCAGCGGCAGTCCCCAAGCAGTGCCCAAAAGCCTCGCGCAACTGGACAGTGAGCTCGCCCTGATCGACCACCTGTGGGGCAACCAAGAGCAGAATACGCTAGTGGTCAATATGGTGTCGCACCATCACATGTTCGGCCTGCCGTTCGGACTGCTGTGGCCCCTCACTCGGGGAGCGCTGTTCCACAGCCGCACCGTCCATCACCCCCTGGCCCTCGAGCGTCTTGCCCGACAACAACATCTAGCCCTGGTATGCAGTCCGGTGCACCTACGACATCTGCCGGACAATCTGGACCCGGACAGCGTTCACAACCGCATCTCACGGGTATTCAGCGCCGGAGCCCCTCTGGCGGAGAACGATGCAATCCGCTGCCTCGAGCTGTTCGGCACATCGATCACGGAAATTTACGGCAGTACAGAAACAGGTGCTGTCGCCTGGCGACGGCACCCTTCCGCGATCTGGCAGTGCCTGCCCGGCATTACCGTAGATCACCCCCCCGCGACCTCTCATGAGCAATCGGACCAGTTGCGCATTCACTCGCCAGCCCTTGCCCATGACCGCCCCCTGACAACGGCGGATGCAGGTCAGATCCTGTCATCCACGACTTTCACTCTCGCCGGGCGCATCGATCGCATCACCAAGATCGGAGGCAAGCGGATTGCTCTATCCACCCTGGAAAGCTCTCTGACCAGCCACCCCTGGGTGCAGGAGGCCCGGCTAGTGCCACTGGCAGAGCGCAAGGGCCGCCTCGGTGCGGTGATCAGGCTCACTGCGGAAGGCAATGCAGCACTGATTGATCGCGGCCGGCAAGCAGTCAACGGTCTGCTGCGCGACCACATTGCCGGCCCGGTGGACCCCGTGGCTCTGCCGCGTTACTGGCGCTATGTAGCGCGGATGCCGCTCAACAGTCAGGGCAAGACCACTGTCGACACGCTCACCGAGCTGTTCATAAGCGAACGCCAGAGCCGCTTTCCCATACTGCTTGAGAGCGAAGAGCTGGTCGCTGGCACCCACTGCCGGCTGCATCTACACATTCCCGACAATCTGTTCTACTTCAACGGCCATTTTCCAGGCAACCCCGTACTGCCAGGTGTGGTACAGACCCACTGGGCGATCCACTACGCCCGCCAGCACTTCACAGGGCTCGACACCTTCACTGGGCTCGAAGCGATCAAGTTCCAGCACATCATTCACCCCGGTGCCCTGGTGTCGCTGGAGCTGCAATGGCAGCCGGAACGCACCCGCCTACACTTCAGCTACAGCTCTGCCCGCGGTCGCCACGCCAGCGGGCGAGTGCTGTTCAGTTGCGAGAAAAGCCATGGTATCTGACACCCTGCACGCCTGCGCTGTGATTCCTGTCTACAACCATGAAAGGGTGTTGGCACGCACGGTAGACGAGCTGCTCGCCACCGGCGTACCCGTGGTACTGGTGGATGACGGCAGCAGTTCCCCCTGCCGTGAAGTCATTGATACCATCGCCAGCACTCGGAGCCAAGTGCACCTGGTGCGGCGTGCTGCCAATGGCGGCAAGGGCGCGGCTGTAAAGGATGGCCTGCGCACCGCCCGCCAACTGGGCTTCAGTCACGCTCTTCAGATCGATGCCGATGGTCAGCACGACACCGGCGATGTGGGGCGCTTTCTAGACCTCGCCCGGCGCCATCCCGATGCCCTGGTAGCTGGCTACCCAGCCTACGATGCTTGTGTCCCACGCCACCGCTACTACGCCCGCTATCTCACTCACATCTGGGTCTGGATCAATACACTGTCGCCGCGAATCCGCGATGGCATGTGCGGCTTTCGTGTCTACCCCCTGGCCGGGTCCTGTACCTTGCTGGAGCAGGCTCCGGTGGGCGACCGCATGGATTTCGACGTGGAATTCATTGTGCGCTGGTACTGGGCCGGGCTCCCTTTGCAGCAACTCCAAACCCGCGTGATCTACCCGGAAAATGGCGTATCCCATTTCCGCTTGTGGCGCGACAACGCTCTTATTTCACGCATGCACGCCCGGTTATTTTTCGCCATGCTGCCGCGCATCCCGGCCCTGCTGACACGCCAGCAGCGGGGAGGGCAGTCCCGTTGAACGATCCGGCGCACTGGGCCGAGCGCCCGGAAACCGCCACCCTGCGCGGTATACGTCTACTGGTGGCAATGTATCGCCTGGGCGGCGTGTGGCTCTTTCGTCTGTGCCTTGCCCCAGTTGTGCTGTGTTATGCCCTGTTTCATCGCCAGGCTCGACTGGCATCTGCCGACTATCGCCGCCGCTTGCACCGCTTCGACCCGACCTTCCCGGCCCCGCGCCCCTGGCACTTTATCTACCATCTGTGGCAGTTTGCCAATGCGCTGCTGGACAAGCTCGCAGTGTGGATGGGCGACATCACCCGCTATCAGGTGACCCTGCATGGCGGCGAGCTTATCGATAATCTACTGGACCGCAAGCAAGGCGCCGTAATCCTGATCTCCCATCTCGGCAACTTCGAGATCTGCCAGGCCTTGTCGGAAAGCCGCCCCAGACTCCGCCTCACAGTGCTCCAGCACACGCTCAACGCCGCCAAGTTCAACGAAGTACTGGCACATCACAATCGTCACTCGCAAGTGGAGCTGCTGCAAGTGACGGATCTCGACATCGGAACCGCCATGCACCTGAGCGATAAAATCGGGGCAGGTGAATTCATCGCCATCGCCGCCGACCGGGTAGCCATCGGCAACGGTCGTAGCCTTGAACGCGACTTTCTCGGTGAACCGGCACCTTTCCCTCTCGGTCCTTTTGCCCTCGCCATAGCTCTGGAAGCGCCGGTCTTGACCATCCATAGCCTCAAGCACAATGGACGCTACCATATCCACTTCAAGGCCCTCTGGCAGGGCGGCACCGTTCCCCGTAAAGAGCGCACCTTGCAACGCAATGCCCTGGCCGACGCCTTTGTAACACAGCTCGAACAGCACTGCCTGAGCGCTCCCTGGCAGTGGTACAACTTCTTTCCCTTTTGGCAATCGGCGGCGAGAAAGCTTTCTCCACCGCCTCTCACAAGCAGAGATGATACAGATGCCTGATAGCCTCCCTTCCTCCGACAACGCGCCCTTGCCCAGCGCCGACGTCATCATCGAGATTCCCTTCCACGATGTGGACTCTGCCCAGGTTGCCTGGCACGGCCACTACAGCAAGTATTTCGAACTGGCGCGCTGCGCCTTGCTCGACCGCATCGACTACAACTACTCCCAGATGAGCGAATCAGGGTATTTCTGGCCGGTGATCGACATGCGTATTCGCTATGTGGGGGCAGCCCGCTTTCAGCAAAAAATTCGGGTAACCGCCACCCTTGCAGAGTGGGAAAACCGGCTCCGCATCGACTACTTGATCACCGATCTCGCCACCGGCAAGCGACTCACCAAGGGGCATACCATCCAGGTAGCTGTCGCCATGGACAGCGGCGAGATGCAGCTTGCCTCACCCCCGGTGCTAACCCGCAAGTTGGGGTTACTGCCATGAAGAACCGGTGCCTGACCGTCGTCGCCCTGTGGGTGGTGACACTGCTGTTGGCGGGAGGCACGGCCTGGGCGCAGGACCACCAGCAAGCTGACGACTCACTGGTGTCACTGGCTGCTCGCCTGGCTCAGATCGACATCCTGGACGGCGAGTTCGAGCAGATTCGCCATATCAGCGTGCTGGCCGTGCCCCTTCACTCCTCCGGTACCTTTCGTTATCGGCGCAGTGAAGGCATTGTCTGGCGTACCACCGACCCTATCGCCAACGAAGTACGCATTACTCCCACCGACGGCGTCGTCGCAGGGGACGCAACTGGCACCCTGCGGCCAGTACCCTCCTCGGAACTGGTGGCTGGTATCTTCCTGGGTGTTTTCTCAGGCGACCTCGACCGCCTTGCAGAATACTTTGATGTCGCCCACGCCTCCCGCGGCGACAGCTGGACTCTCCGCCTGACCCCACGCCTGCCAGCTTTGGCACAACAGATGGAAGGCATATTACTGGAAGGAAGTGACCACATCGAGCGGGTGGAAATACGCGATACTAACGGCGACCGCAGTGAGCTATTGCTGCGCGTGACCACCACTCGCCACGCGGACCAGTAATGGCAGCTGCCCGGCGGTGGCCTCTACAGGCCTGGTGCGCACTGCTACTGCTGGCGGCGCTGTATTGTGTCTGGCGAGTGGCGGGGGGAGGCGCTTTCGAGAGTAACATTCTGGGGCTGATACCTCAGACTGCCACTGGCCCGAACTTCTCCCGTCTGGTCGCTGACCGTTTCGACAAACAGTTTGTCATCCTGGTGTCCCACCCCGAAGCGGATAAGGCACTCGCCCTGGCCACTGAGCTCCAGCACCAGCTGGCTGAACAACCCGGCGTTTCAATGGCTCTCCCCCACGGCGACCCGCTCACCGAGCTGAGTGATTTTTTCGCTCCCTACCGCCACCAGCTGCTGTCTCCCGAGATGCGCAGCGCCCTGCAGAAAGGCGATGCCGCAGCTCTGGCTGACGAGCTACTGCGGGAGCTCCACAGCCCGGTACCCGCTCCGCGCCTCTACAGCGTGGCAGAAGACCCCTTCAATCTGGGCGGCAAATGGTTGCAATCCCTGCTGGGCAACACGGGGCACTTCGGCATGAGCGGCGGGTTTCCCAGTCTGCGCAACAATGGCTACAGCTGGTTATTGCTGCGCGGCACACTGGAGTCCAGCCCTTTTACGGCCACGGCCCAGAGTGCAGTGGCCGACACGGTGGCAGCATTTGCCAGTCACGACCCACAGGCCCGCTTGCTCCGGTCAGGGCTGGTATTTCACGCCGCCGAAGCCACCCGCCTGGCGCGCTTCGAGATTTCCCTGATTGGCAGTGGCTCGCTGCTGGGTATTTTGCTGCTGGTAATAGCGGTGTTTCGCTCCCGGCAGGCTCTAGTCGCCATCGCTGTCATCCTGGTCAGCGCCACAGTGGCAGCTCTGGCAGTAAGCCTGGCGGTATTCGACCGCGTTCATCTGGTAACCCTGGCCTTCGGCTCAACCCTGCTGGGTCTGGCGGTGGACTATTGTTTTCACTTTTTGATCAAGCACCAGAGTACGGGAAGCTCTCGCACCGCCTGGCGCCTGGTGCGGCGCGGAGTGCTGCTAAGCGCCGGCTCCAGTATCGCCGCCTATCTGATTCAACTGTGGTCGCCTTTCCCTGGACTACACCAGTTTGCCGTATTCATGGTCGCGGGGCTCCTGAGTGCCTGTGCCGCGACTGCGGTGCTATCGCTCAACTACCAGGCCCCAGCGTCGCCAACCTTTGCTGTCTGGCGACACTTTTACCCTCGCTATTTTGCTGCCGTCTATCAACGCCTGGCAGCGCGGCGCTGGCCCTGGTTAGTGGCTTTGGTGATAGGCGTCCCGGCACTCGCCCTCTGGGTCGCGGGTCAGGGCGGGCGCGACGATATTCGCTTGCTCAACACCTCCAGCGCGGCACTGTTGGCCGATGAGCACCAGATACAAGGCCTGCTTGGCGGCATCGACAGCCAGCGTTACTGGACCGTAGCAGGGGAGGATCGCCAGCAGGTACTGAGCCGCATGGAGCGATTAGTGGATCTACTGAACCAGGGACATTCACCGTCACCCGTGATGGCCACCGTGCAAATGGTGCCGTCGCTGGAGCGCCAGCGCCGCGATCGCGCCTTGGTGGCAAACGTGCTCTACGGCCCAGAGGGTGCCCTGGCCAGTCTCTGCGCACGGCTCGCCAGTGACTGCCAGGAGTGGCGCCCCCTGACCAACGGCTTCCCCACCAACGAGGCGTCTGAGGATGCTCTGACTCCAGATCAGGTACCAGCTGCAGTAGCCGCCCTTTTCCCGCCGCTGCATCTGGGCGACCACCAGCAGGGCCTGGTGCTGGTCCGCCACGGGACAGAAATTCCCGCCAGCCTGTATAGCGCTGCCGCTGATCTACCCGGTGTCAGCGCGGTGGATCTGATCACCGATGTATCTACCACTTTAGCGCTGCTGCGCACCGAGGTAACAGCGCTACTAACAATATTCATAGCGCTGTTCGCGCTTGCCTGCCCACTATTATTTGGCCGCCACGGAGTAGTGGTGGCCGTCTCGGTGCTTGTTTCGTTAGCGGCCAGTCTGGCATTATCCGCCAGCGGCGGGGTGACCCTCTTTCATGTTCTCGCCCTGCTACTGGTACTGGGGCTATCGGTGGATACAGCGGTGTTTTATCTCGAGCTCGGCCTCAATGGCGATACCTGGGTCGCCGCCACCCTGGCGATGGCGACCTCAATCCTGGCCTTCGGCCTGCTCTCCCTGAGCCAGGTACCGGTGCTGCATCATTTCGGCAGCGTCGTGTTTGCCGGACTGCTGTGTAGCTGGCTCGTCACCCCATTGTTGTTCCATCTCTGGGGCCTGGCCCTGCCTACAGGACGTCAACCATGACTGAAACAACCGATGTTGCCATTATCGGCGCCGGTCCTTCCGGTGCTATTGCTGCGGCTCTGCTGCGCCAACAAGGCCTAAAAGTAGTGGTGCTTGAGCAGGCCACCTTTCCCCGCTTCTCCATCGGTGAAAGCCTGCTGCCCCAATGCATGGAGTTCATCCACGAAGCAGGCATGGGGGAGGCTGTCGATCAGGCCGGCTTTCAGTACAAGAATGGCGCCGCTTTTGTGCGCAGCGGCAACTACACCGCCTTTGACTTCCGCGACAAGTTCAGCAGTGGGCCGGGTACTACCTTCCAGGTTCAGCGCGCCCGCTTCGACCATGTCCTGGCCAACGAAGCTGCCGCCTCAGGCGCCGATGTACGCTACGGTCACCGCCTCGAAGCCTTCCATTACGAAGACGGGCAGCCGGTACTGAGCTATCGTGACGACCGCAACGAGCCCCATCAACTGCGCGCCGGGTTCGTGCTTGATGCATCTGGCTTTGGGCGCGTGTTGCCACGCCTGCTGGACCTGGAGCTGCCCTCCGACTTCCCCGTGCGCAGAGCCGTGTTCACCCATATTGCCGACAATATCAGCGATCCCAAGCACGACAGAGACAAGATTTTGATCGTGATCCACCCCGACCTCGATGATGTCTGGTACTGGCTTATCCCCTTCAGCGATGGTCGCTGCTCGGTAGGGGTGGTAGCACGCCAGGATTACTACACTGACGAGGGTGCCGAGGATCAGTTGCTCAGTGTCCTGCAGAGCGCTCTCGCCGAGAGCCCGGACCTATCTGCACTGCTCAACAACGCTGTGTTTGATACCCAGGTGCGGCAGATCGGCGGTTATGCCTGCAAGGTCAAGTCGCTGTGGGGCCCCGGCTTCGCCCTGCTGGGGAATGCTGGCGAGTTTCTCGACCCGGTGTTTTCTTCTGGCGTCACCATCGCGATGAAATCCGCCAGCCTCGCTACCCCTCTGGTGGCTCGTCAACTGCGCGGCGAGCACATCGACTGGGAACAAGAGTATGCCGAGCCCTTGCGCCTGGGTGTAGAAACCTTCCGCACCTATGTCAGCGGCTGGTACGACGGCAGCTTCCAAAAAGTGATCTTCGCTGCCAATCACCAGCCACAGGTGCGGGCAATGATCGCTTCCATCCTGGCCGGGTACGCCTGGGACACCGCCAACCCCTTTGTGCGTGACTCCCGGCGGCGCCTCGCCACTCTCGCGGAACTGTGCCGTTGAAGAGGCTTGCACTACTTGTACTGATCGCCTTTGCCAGCGGCTGTGCGACTACTGCTCCTCAGCGCCTGGCGCAGTTGGCCCTGCCCGCGCCGCAACAGCTCGACTGCTGCTGGCAGAGCCGCGAGCGGGTCCAGATTGCCGCCGACGGTAAAACTCTGACGCTCGACGCCGCCGTGGCACTCACTCCAGGTCAGCTGACACTGGTAGCGTTCGACGGCCTGGGGCGGCGTCTGGTGGCTCTGTCTCATACTGGCGGCACCCCACACACCCTGCAGGCACCCCCTGGCTGGTCCGCTGTGCTGTCCCATCAGCTGCTGCTGGCACTCTACCTCCATCATCTACCCCTGCCAGCCTGGGAGTTCGCTGGCCCGGACTGGACAGTCAGCGAAGAAAACAACCACCGGGTACTGCGCCGGCGGGGGCAGGAGCTGGTGCGCCTGCGTTACCTCACGGCAGAAGCGACCGAGAACGGGCGCGAGATCGACTATATCGGGCAGAATATGCTTCTCACCGTCCACAGCCTGTCGAGGACTGCTCTGTGACCGCTGTGTATCTCAACCACGCTGGCGTCATCTGTGCCCTCGGCACCAACACCGACGAAGTGGAGCGCAACCTGTTCGCCACGACACCACCTTCCCTCCCTGTTAGCGACTCTTACTCGCCTGGGCGCGCCATGCCCCTCGGCAAAGTCGACGCAACCCTGCCGCCAGCGACAATCGCTGGCGAGGACAGCCGCAACAACCGTCTCTTGGCAGCGGCCTTGACACCCTTGCTGCCGGTAGTGGAGGAGCTCAAAGCCCGCTACGGCCGCGACCGCATCGGCGTGGTCATCGGCACCAGCACCTCCGGTATCGCCGAAGGCGAAGCGGCGCTCAGTGTCGCCGCTGGTGATATTGCACTGGCTGCGGATTACCACTACAGCACCCAGGAATTCTCTGCTCCGGGACGCTTTCTGGCCCGCTGGCTCGACTTGGGCGGTCCCTGCTCCGTGGTGTCGTCTGCCTGCACCTCGGGAGGCAAGGCACTGGTTTCGGCTGCGCGACTGCTGCAACTCGGCGTGTGCGATGCGGTGGTGGCTGGGGGCGTCGACAGCCTGTGCCGCATGACGGTAGCGGGTTTTTCGGCCTTGATGGTCACCGCCGACACCCCCTGCAACCCCTTCAGCATCAACCGCCGAGGCATCAATATCGGCGAAGGTGCCGCACTGTTCGTGATGACCCGGGAGCCAGGAGCAGTGCGCTTGGCAGGATGGGGGGAGAGTTCCGATGCCCACCATATTTCTTCCCCGCATCCAGAGGGCAGGGGAGCCGAAGCCGCGATTCGCCAGGCCTTGGCCAGAGCCGATCTGGCACCGGAGCAAATCGACTATCTCAACCTCCACGGCACAGCTACAACCCAGAACGACCAGGTGGAAGCGCTGGCCGTAAGCCGGGTACTGGGTAGCGCGACTCCCTGCAGCTCCACCAAGCCTCTCACCGGGCATACTCTGGCCGCAGCGGGGGCCATTGAAGCGCTACTGTGCTGGCTACTACTGCAGCGCGACGACGGCAGACTGCCGCCCCATCAATGGGATGGGCAGCCCGACCCGGCCATGCCCTTGCTTACAGGGCTCGGCCACAGTTGCTTGGAGCACCCGGTACAGACAGCCATGAGCAACTCCTTCGCCTTTGGCGGCAACAACTTGTCGCTGATCCTGACGCGAGAAACACCATGAGCACCACCAGCACAACACCGCCCATTCGCGATCTGCTTCCCCATGACACCCCCATGGTATTGCTGGACAAGGTCGACGAAGTGCGCGACAGCGGCCTGACCGCCAGTGTCACTATCACTCCCGAGTCACTGTTCGCTGAAGATCGCGGCGTACCCAGCTGGGTTGGCCTCGAGTACATGGGTCAGGCCATCGCCGCCTATGCTGGCGCCAACGCCCGCCGCGCCGGCAACCCGGTGCGCATCGGCTTTTTGGTGAGCACCAGACGCTACGAGCCCGGTTGCGCCTATTTCCCCTTGGGCACAAGGCTGGCAATATCCGTGCAGGCAGTTACTGAAGGGACTAACGGTCTGCAAGTTTTCGAGTGTTCGATCTGCGGCCCGAATATTGCCGCCAACGCCAACCTCAACGTCTACATGCCGGAGAATATCGAGGAATTCATGCAGGAGAACCCGCAATGAGCGGCACTGTACTGGTGACCGGCTCCAGCCGAGGCATCGGTCGCGCCATCGCCCTGACCCTGGCCGCTGCCGGTTACCCATTGGTCCTGCACTGCCGCAGCCAGGTGAGCGATGCCGAGGCCGTGCGCAGCGCCATTGAGAGCCGGGGCGGCTCAGCCCGAGTGTTGCAGTTCGACGTAGCCGACCGCGACCGCTGTCGCGAAGTGCTGGAAGCGGACATTGAAGCCCACGGCGCTTACTACGGTGTGGTTTGCAATGCCGGTATCATTCGCGATGGGGCCTTTCCCGCCCTTACTGGCGAGGACTGGGATTCGGTAATCCATACCAATCTGGATGCCTTCTACAATGTGTTGCACCCGGTGACCATGCCGATGGTACGACGACGCCAACCCGGCCGCATCGTCACCCTGGCCTCGGTATCCGGCCTGATCGGCAATCGCGGTCAAACCAACTACAGCGCTGCCAAGGCCGGCGTTATCGCGGCCAGCAAATCCCTGGCGCTGGAGCTGGCCAAACGGGAAATCACCGTCAACTGCGTGGCACCGGGGCTGATCGCGACTGACATGAGCGACGGCGCCGTACCCGATGAGTTAGCCGCCATGATTCCGGCGCGCCGTGCTGGCAAGCCCGAGGAGGTAGCGGCACTGGTGCGCTTTCTGCTCTCCCCCGAAGCCGCCTACATCACCCGCCAGGTGATCGCCGTCAACGGAGGGCTGTGCTGATGCGCCGCGTTGTGGTTACCGGCATGGCCGGGTTCTCTCCTATTGGCAACGACTGGGCCACCATCGAACACCATCTGCGCAATGGCATCACCGGCATCCGCACGGTGACCGAGTGGGATAAATACCCCGACCTGAACACCCGCCTCGGCGCGCCCGTGCCAGATTTCGAACTACCTGCTCACTATACCCGCAAACGGGTGCGCAGCATGGGGCGAGTAGCACTGATGAGCACCCGCGTCACCGAACTGGCACTGGCAGACGCCGGGCTGCTCGACGACCCCACAATCCAGGACGGTCGCATGGGGGTGAGCTACGGCTCTTCCACTGGCAGCCCCGATGCCGTCGCCGACTTTGGCAATATGCTGCTCAATCACGCCAGTGGCGGTATTAATGCCAACTCCTATCTGAAAATGATGAGCCACACGGCAGCAGTCAACATCGGCGTTTTTTTTAGCCTGAAAGGGCGGGTGATTCCCACCTCCAGCGCCTGCACCTCTGGCAGCCAGGGTATCGGCTACGCCTACGAGGCCATTAAGTACGGCCACCAGGACCTGATGGTGGCCGGTGGCGCCGAGGAATTATGCGCTACTGAAGCGGCGGTATTCGACACCCTCTATGCCACCAGCACCCGCAACGACGAACCACAGCTGACACCGCGTCCTTTCGACCGCGACCGGGACGGTCTGGTAATAGGAGAGGGCGCCTGCACCCTGATCCTGGAAGAGCGCCAGCACGCTCTGGCCCGCGGCGCCCGCATCCATGCCGAAATTGTCGGCTTCGCCACCAACTCTGACGGCAGCCACGTTACCCAGCCCGAAGCCGAAACCATGTATCGCGCCATGGCCCAGGCCCTGGAAAACGCCGCTCTTTGCCCCGACGATGTGGGCTATATCAGTGCCCATGGCACCGCCACCGACCGGGGCGACATCGCCGAGAGTCAGGCCACCTACCGCCTCTTCGGCGACTCCACACCGATCAGCGCCTTCAAGAGCTTTACGGGGCACACTCTCGGTGCCTGCGGGGCTCTCGAAACCCTGGTCGCCATTGAGATGATGAAGCGCGGCTGGTTTCACCCCACCGTTAACCTCGACAACATCGATGAGGCCTGTGCGCCGCTCGATTACATCCGGGGGGCAGGTCGCCAGCTGGAGGTGGAGTGCGTAATGAACAACAACTTTGCCTTTGGAGGCATCAATACCTCGCTGCTGTTGGTGAGAGGTGACTGAGTTTCACCTGAACACCCGTCTCCGCCAGACCTTGCCCCGCGGGCGAGTAACGGCCACTCGCCCAGCAGGTTGTCCCACCATTGCCCTGCACCTGTTTGACCCAGCCGTCCTGGAAGGCCCCCTCAGCCAGGACGAAGCCAGAGCAGTGCAAGTCGCACCCGCCTACTGGTCATTCTGCTGGGCTAGCGGCCAAGTGTTGGCCCAATACCTATTGGACAACCCCGGCCTGGTAAAGGGCAAAAGGGTAATCGATGTCGGTTGTGGTTCCGGTATAGTGGCTATCGCCGCAGCTATCGCGGGCGCCCGGGAGGCCGTAGCCTGCGACCTCGATCCCGATGCCCTGACAGCCACTGCTGCCAACGCCGCGCTCAACGGTGTGGAAGTGAGCCTGTGCCCAAACTGGCAGCAGCGCCCAGGGCACTTCGATATCGTGACCGCCGCCGATGTGCTCTACGATCGAGACAACCTGCCGCTCGTCGAAGACTTTGCCAGAGCGGCCCCCAGCGTACTACTGGCCGACTCCCGAATGCGCGACTTCACTCACCCCGCCTACCAGCTCCTGGCTACCCACGAGGCTCGCACCTGGCCCGACTTGCATGAGTTTGAGGAATTCAACACGGTGAGGATTTTTGGCAGTGGAGAGGCCGCAGGTGAAGCTGGCTTCGCTGGCACTTCACAGGAGAACCAACTACAACAACCACTCGATCGGCAATATAGATAAAAGAAAAACCCCCACACGCTTGAGTACGCCTGTATTCGGCTCCCGGCGATGAATAACGGTTTCATGCCCGCGCCGCTCCAGCCACTGGATGCGACCAAGATCGTCGAATCGCACCTCGTAGGCGCTCTGGGGAATATTGTCGACAAAGGCGTCACGAATTTGTGTTGCCAGCGCCTCGCTGTCGATCACAAACCCAAGCTCGGTATTGAGGTTGATGGAGCGAGGGTCGAAGTTGAAGGAGCCTACATATACCCTCTCGCCATCCACTGAGTAGGTCTTGGCATGCAGGCTGGATCCGGAGCTGCCCAGAGGACCTACCACTTTCTGGCGCTCTCTATCGGGTGTCAGGCGACGCATTTCATAGAGCCGTATCCCCGAGCGCAACAAGTCGCGGCGGCGCTTGGCGTAACCTGCATGTACAGCGGCCACATCAGTGGCATCCAGCGAATTGGTGAGAATGCGAATATCGACACCAGCGCCTGCAATGTCGGCAAAAGCCTCGGTACCGGCTGCGGTGGGCACGAAGTAGGGCGAGATCAGCAGTACCTCGCGTTCAGGAATGCCAATGATCT